>CAZGHJ010000116.1:3250-8978 GCA_964525355.1 uncultured Roseicyclus sp. | reverse complement strand
ACGGGGTAGAAGACGATGCCGCCCAGTTCCTCGACCACCGGCAGGATCGCCTTGCGGGAGGTGGAGGTCCAGCAGCAGAAGATCACGTCGACCTCTTCCACGGTCAGAAGCTCGCGCGTGCGCTCGGCGTAGGTGGGCCAGTCCGAGGCGCCGTCCACGACGACGGGAACCAGTTCCTGGCCCAGAAGGCCGCCGGCCTCGTTCTGCTGCTCGATCAGCATCAGCATCACGTCGCGCAGCGTGGTTTCGGAAATCGCCATCGTCCCCGTGGTGGAGTGCAGGACCCCGACCTTGATCTCGGCCTGCGCAGCGGTCGCGGACAGCGCTGCGACGGCGCTGGCCAGAAGCAATTTTTTCATGAGACCCCCTTGTTCGTCCCTTGGTTTTGCAAGTGCAGAAACGAACAATGCCGATTGACGTGATGTTGTCTGCCGTTAGTTTTGCGCCACGGTGATGCAGGTTTTGCACCACTCCGGGGCGGGGCCATGAAACACCTGAAAATCTACCAGGCGATCCGGATGATCCGGCGGCACGGCTCGATCCGGAAGGCCGCGGACCTGCTTGCGGTGTCGCCCTCCGCGCTCAATCGTTCGATCCAGACCTTCGAGGAGGCGATCGGCGCGCGCGTGTTCGATCGTGTTCCCTCCGGTGTGCGGCTGACCTCTGCCGGGGAGCTTCTGGTCACCGTGGTCGAGCGGCATCTGGTGGAGTTCGAGGAATTGCAGCGCCAGCTCGGGAACCTGCGCGACGGGCATATGGGCAAGCTGCGTGTCGGCATGACCGCCGACATCGCCGCGGGGCTTCCGTTCCTGGCGCTGGACGACCTGGAGACCGACATGCCGGGCGTGTCGGCCGACGTGATCGGCGGGGATGTCATGCCGCGCCTGCGGCGTCGCGAGATCGACCTCGCGGTCGTCACCAACCCCGAAACGGACCGGTCCGTGGAGGTTCTGGCCTCCCAGCAGGTGCCGCTTGTCGCCTGCGCCACACGGGACTGGGCCGCGCGCGCCGGGGGGCGGGTGGGGCTGTGGGATATCGTGCACGCGCGTCTTGTCCTGCCGCCCGACGAGACCGGCGCGCGCACCGCGATCAGCCATGTCCTGAGGCGTCACGCGCTGGAGGAAGGGGCCGCGACGAGCGTCGCGGCGGCGCAGCTGGGCCAGGTGATGGCCGGCGGGGGCCGCGCCTGCGTCTTTCCCGCCACAGTCTTTTCCGGGCCTTCCGCGCCGCCGGGGCTGATCCGGCTGCCGCTGGATGCGGGGTCCGTCCAGATCAGCGTGCTGCGCCCGACGGGCGTGCCGTTGACGCGGCCGGGCGAGTGCCTGCTGCGCCACATGGAACGGCGTCTGCACGGCGAGGCCTGACCGGCCCCGCACCGGCCGGGCGGCGGGATCGCGCCGCGCGTCGGGGCAGGGCCCTTCCGCAGGGAGCCGCGGATTTGTCCCCGGGCCCGCCGCTTGCGTGCTGCCCCCGCCCGCGCGCGCTGGCTTCGCGGCCGCGTGCCGCCGTCAGGCGAAGGCGAACACGTCTTCCTCGGGGTCGATCCGCAGGAACTCGACAGCCTCGATCGTGAAGCGCAGATCGCCGGTGGTGGCGATCTCGACCCGGTCGAAGGCCAGGTCGTCGGCCAGCGCGTAATCGACCGCGCCGCTTTCGATGGCAAGCAGGACGCTGTCGATCTCGGAGCCGTCGTCGAAGAAGCTGAGGCGCACATCGCCCGCGCCGAAGACCGTGGCGAACTGGAACTCCACCTCCAGCGCGTCGCCCAGCCCGCCGCTGTCGTCGAGCGAGAAGATCAGCGACTCGGCGTCGTCGAGCGTCTTCTTTTCCTCCCGGTCCCGGCGGTCGCCGAGGATGGAGCGCACGCCGATGCCGTCGCCGCGGGCGCTGATGAAGGAGGGCAGGCGTCCCTCGTCATTGTCGCTGTCGATGTGGATACCCGCGCCGTCCACCTCGATCTCGCGGTGGATGAACCTCAGCCGCTGGCTCTCGACCGCCTCGCCATCCACCGAATAGACGATCTTGTCGCGGAAGAAGCCCTCGACGAACTCGACCCGTGCCAGGACCGTCTCGGGCGGCTCCTCGAGGTCGAGCCCGATGATGATCGGATCGTGGTCCGAGGCGGCGAAGACGTCGGCGCCGTTGAAATAGGCCGCGTCGTTGAAACGGGCGGAATAGTTCAGCAGGTCCGGCTCGTCGGCGGCGATGTGCCACTCGGCCACGCCGGTGATGTTGTCGAGCAGGCCGCCGCTGGCCAGCCCGTAATCCAGCGTGCCGCGCTGGCCGTCGAAGACGAAGCTGTAGGCGTCCGGCCCGATGAAGTCCTGCGCCAGATCGCTCAGCCCCGCCTCGAGGAAGGCCGAGACCGGATCCTCCTTCGCGTAGGCGTTCAGATCGCCCAGCACCAGCAGGTTGTCGGTGCTCGCGGCGCCGGTCGGGTTGGTCGCGAGCCAGGCGGCCAGTTCGGCGGCGGCATCGGCGCGCACCTGGTTCCAGAACCCCTGTCCGTTGCCCTGGTCGTAGTTCGGATCGGCCAGAAGCGCGTCGATCAGCTCCTGCGGGGCGCCGGCATTGACCGCGTCGAGGAACGTGTCCTCGAGATTGCTGTCGCCCTTCGACTTGAAGTGGTTGCTGGCCACCGTGACCTGGTTGCCGTTCGCATCCTCGAAGGTCGCGGCGATGGCGGGCCGGTTGCGCTGGAAGTTGCCGATCTCGTCGTCGCTGGACACGAAGGCGTCGAGCGCCGAGGCCACCTCGAAGGTCGCCGCCGCGCTCGCCTCCTCGAAGACCAGGGCCCTGGCCTCGCCCACGAGCGAGACGGCGTCGGTCCTGTAGATGATCCCGGTGGTGATCGCGTCGGTGCCGACGAACCCCGCATCGGTGTTCACGGGCTCGACGAAGGCGTAGCTGCCCGGCGCCGTCGCCGCGTTCAGCGCCTCGACCAGCGTCGCGATGGCCGAGCCTGCGCCGAAGCCGTTGTTCTCGATCTCCTGCAGCCCGATGATGTCGGCGTCGATCGCGGTCAGCGCGTTCACCAGCTTCTCGGTCTGGCGGTCGAGCTCGAACTGGCTTGTCGCGCCGCGGGCCTGGCCGGCGGGGTTGGTCGCCGTCGCGTTTTCGAGCGAGGTGAAGTAGTTCAGGACGTTGAAGCTGACCACCGTCAGATCGCCGCCCACGTCGGGGGCCTCGGTGGGCCGGGGGTTGCCGCCGGTGGTCTCGAGCGGGTCGGCGACCTGGAGGCGGTAGGCGCCGAAGTCGAAATCCATGATGCCGGTGACGTTCGCAAGCTCGGTGCCCAGCCGCAGTTGCGGCGCGGTCGCGTCGAAATTCACCGGGCTGACCGGGCCGCCATCCGGGCCTTCCAGGAGGCGGAAGATGTTCGGGTTCGAGCCCGACGTGCTGTCGTCGATGATCAGCCGCCCGTCCGCGTTGGCCTGCGCGAGCGCCGCGATCTCGGCGGCCTGGGTGTTCGGGTCGAGGATCTGCGTGGGCTGCACGAGGTTGCCTTCGGCCACCTCGATCTCGCCGAAGCGGTCGAGGTTGAAGTTGGTCACCACGGTCAGCGGATCGGCGCCGGGCGCGGACATCAGTTCCACCCGCATGCCCTCGAAGGGTTCGTAATCGGGCCCGATGCCCAGGGTGATCGCCACCGCCGTGGGCAGGGCGTTGCCGGAATCGATGACCTGCGTCGCGTCTTCGGAAATCTGGGTCTTGCCGAAGCGCTCGTCCACCACGCCCGTGACCTGCACCTTGTCGCCCACGGCCACGCCGGCGTCGGGGCTGAAGACGAAGATGCCCTCAGAGGTGGCCGCGTCGCCATCGGCGTCGGCGTCCTCCTCCTGCAACCAGAAGCCGTCCACGTTGCCGTTCGCATCGAAGAGGAGGCCGGTGACGATGGCCTCCACCGTCACCTCCTGGCCGTCGAGCGGCGAGGCGTCGCCATCGCCCTGGATCTCGTGGATGCGCGTCACCGTCACGTCGTTGTCGGCGATCGAGACCGTCAGCGGCGAAAGCGTCAGCCCGTCATAGGCGGGGTCGTCGCTGCTGACGGTGAAGGTGATCTGGCCGGTATGCGGGTCGGCCTCGTCCAGCGCGTCGTCGACGGCGATCACGGTCAGGCTGGCGAGCGTGTCGGCGTCGCTCAGGGTCACCGCGACACTGGTGACGAAGGTCACGCCGTCGAAGGTGAAGGCCGTCTGCCCGTCGGTCGTCGCCTGGATCGTCACGGGCGCGTCCGGGTCGGTGGCCAGTTGCAGGGTGAAGCTGTCGGTGGTCGTGCCTTCCTCGGCCACGGCCAGCCCGTCGCCCGACACGGCAAGCACCGCGGGCGGGGTCGCGCCGCCCGACTGGCCGACGATCCGGACGTTGTCGAGGGCGAAGTCCTCGTCGCCCGCGTTCAGGCTCAGGGTGACGCGCAGATCCAGGGTCGATCCGGTGCCGTCGATCGCGGCCGCGAAGGTCTGGAACGCATCGCCCAGCGCCGCGCCGTCGCCGGTGCCGTCGAAATCCGTATCCTGCCGGAACACGCCGTTGAACGGCCCGCCGGTGGACGAGAAATCGGCCCCGGCGAAGGCCAGGATCGTCTCGTAGGCGCCGCCGTCGATGCTGACCGCGACCTCGATGACGTCGCCCGCGTCGATATCGCCGGGATCATCGAAGGCCTCCGCGAAATCCGCGGAGAATTGCAGGTCGCTCAAGCCGGCGATGTCGAGGCCCTTCCACTCGATCTCGACCGGCAGCGCCGCGCCCTCGCCGTCGAGGTCCATGCCGGTCAGGAACCGCCCGTCCGCGCCGGAATAGGTCTTCACGCCGCTGGGGGCGGGCGCGCCGCCGAAATCGCCGCCGCCCGTGCCGTCCGCGATGCCAAGGTAGTCGAAGCCGCCGTCCGAGAAGAGGCCCGAGGACGTGGTGAAGCCCGCCGCGTCGTCGAAGGTCTCGCCCAGCACCACGACCTCGGAGGAGACCGGGGTGCCTTCGATCGTGATGTCGTCGATCGCGATGTCCTCGTCGCCGGCGTCGAGGCGGAAGGAAATCTGAAGGTCCAGCAGGCTGCCGGTGCCCTGGATCGCCGCGCCGTAGCGCGTGAAGAGATTGGTGATCTCGGCGCCGTCGCCGATGCCGTCGAGGTCGGTGTCGACACGCGGGGCGGCATTGAACGTGCTGCCGTCGTTCGCAATGCCGAACAGGGGTGTGAAGCCGCTGCCGTCGATCCGGTAGGCGACCGACACGAAATCGCTGGCGTCCCAGTCCTGGCTGGTGCCGTCGTCATCCTCGGCGAACAGGGCGGAGAAGGACAGGCTTTCGAAGCCGGAGATGTCGATGCCGCTGAAGGTCAGCGTCTGTTCGGGCGCCGCGCCTTCGCCGTCGATATCCTGCGCCCCGAAGTAGAAGCTGCCCGACGCCCCGGCGACCTCGTAGAAGCTGCCGACAGTCGTGCCATCGGTCCGGGTGAAGAAATCCCCGAACCCGTCCGAGAATTCCGGTGTCGACGTCGTGTAGCGGGTGCCGTTTCCGTCGGTTTCGAAGCCTTCGTTGAAAATGATCGCCATGACCGTCCCCCTGTCGTGCGCCTGTGGCCCTGGTCAACCTTAGGCCCGTGGCATGACAGTTACACAACGAAATGACATGGCGTCCTGCGCGGCGTGCGGTCACACGCGCGGGCAGGCCATCGGCCGCGTGGCCGGTTGGCGAAAACGCGGCTTTCAGTCAGGCGGTGCGGGCGCGCGAT
>CAZGHJ010000116.1:0-3150 GCA_964525355.1 uncultured Roseicyclus sp. | reverse complement strand
TGGCCGAGGAAGTCGCAGACGCGCTCCCAGCCGACCTCTCCCTTGGCGAGGTCGAGCGAGATGAAATCGTCCTCGCGGCCCGCGAAATAGGCCTGCACCTCGCGGTTGTGCCTGTCGTAGCGCGCGAGATAGGCCTCGGGGTCGAGCTGGGGGTGGGGCACCTCGTAGACCAGCCGGCGGATCGCGTTGGTGCTTTTCGAGAAATCCCCGACCATGCTCCGCATCCAGCTGTCGCGGTCGCGCACCACATGGATGAATTTCGATCCCGGAAAGGCCCGGTCGAGATCGGCGTAGAGGATCGGCCAGGGCATGTCCTGCGCCGCGTCCACGTCGCGCGCCACGGTCACGGCGCGCTCCAGCAGGTCCTCGTAGCTCACCTCGGGGCGCGCGGCGAGATCGCGGAACGGAAAGTAGCCCGCAACGCTGTAGCCCAGCTGTTCCAGCGCGAGCCCGAGCGACGATGTTCCGGTCTTCTGGAAGCCGAGGCAAAATACCTTGGGGCGCCCTGTCTGCGTGCCTGTCTGCGTGCCTGTCTGCGTGTCGGTGGCCATCGCGCGACCTCCATCATGCGGGGGCGCGCGCGTCAATCGTGCCCGCCGCGTCCCGTCACCGGATACGCACCCATGCCAAACCGCGCAGGATCTGTCGAGCCGCATGATGCCTGTGTGGCAAAGGCGCAAGGCGCGCCGGCACGCGAAGCACCGGGGCTGCGCCTTGTTCCGGCCACGCGGTCTGTGTATCGGGGCTGCACCGTGGCAAGTGGGGAGGGGACGCGCATGCGCCTCGACGCAAATGGGGTCTCGGGGCGGATCTCGGGAGACGCTCATGCCGGTTAGGGAAGGCGTGATCGACATGCGCGCCGACACGGTCGCGCCGTGCTGGATCGTCGCGCCGCGGTCGCATCTGGTCGACCGGATGACCGCCCGGCTCGAGGAAATCCGGATGCCGGGCCGCGTCGTGGATGGCGGAAGCCTCGCCTATTCCAGGGAACGGATCGTGGCCGCACAGCCTGTGCGCGGCCGGAAAGCCTGGCTGTCGCGACGGCTGGCGCCTGCAATGCCCGCGCCCGAGCATCTCGAGGATGCGGGCCTGATCGTCGATCTGCGCCGGCGCAATCCGGAAAACTGGGCGCATTTCCTGACGAACCATCTGCCTTACGTCTTCACGCTGGCCGAGGCGAACGGGGTGGACTGGTCCGACCTCACGCTTCTTCTGCCCGAAAAGGCGCCGCGCCACGTGGTGGAGGCCGCGGCGCTTTTCGGCTTTCACGCGGTCCGCACGGACCGGTCGGTCGCGGGCGAGGGCATCGCCTTCGCCGCGCGGCCCTGGGGCGGCAACCGGGGCGTGCGCGCCGACTGGGTGCGCGCCCCCCGTGTGGCAACCGCGCTGAGCGCGGCGCTGGCGGCGGCCGCGCCGGGGCCGGCCTTGCCGCGGCGCGTCTTCATTTCCCGCCGCGACAGCCGCCGTCTCGTCAACGAAGCCGAGATCGCGGCCCATCTCGCCGGGCTCGGGCTGGAGACGGTCTATGCCGAGGATCTGAGCGTGCCCGATCAGTTTCGCCTGCTGGCCCAGGCCGAGATGGTCGTGGCGATCCATGGCGCCGCCCTTGCGCCGCTGCTCTACCGGCCCGAGGGCACGCCGCCCGCGACGGTGGTGGAGCTTATGCCGGTCGGTCACGTCACGCTTGTCTGGCGCATCGTCGCGCAGCAGGTGGGCTGCCGCTGGGCCGGTGTCCGGGGCCGGATCCGGGCCGAGCACATCGCGCAGGGGCTCTACGATCTGGATGATGCCTTCCTGCGCTTCTCGACGGAGGATTTCGAGGTCGATCCCGCCTCGATCGACCGCGCGATCGAATTGGCGGTCTGAGGCGCCTGGTGTCAGCCTGCGTAGGTCTGCCGGAAGATCCGGATCGACCGCTCGAAATCGTCCATCCGTGCCTCGAGATCGGGCGCCGCGCTGAGTTGCGGCGGCGCCTGCAGGGCAGCCCCGAGCACGCGCAGGATCTCGTCACGGACGCGGTCGCGGGAGTAAAGACCGTCCTTGCGCCAGTCCAGGTCGACGTTGCGCAGAAGCCCGGTGCGCCGCGTGATCTTCTTCAGCCAGTGCGCGGCGAAATTCGTCGCGCCGAAGGCCTTGTGCAGCTCCGCGTCGATCCCCACCGACCGGCCCCAGTCGCGCCATTTGAAGGTGTTGAACATCGGGCTCAGCGCGACCGCGCGCCAGGGCACGCGAAAGGCGTCGGCGATGATCGCGCCATGCAGCGATTCCGTGATGACACGCTCCGCGCCGCGGATGCTGTCGATCACGGTCCGGAAATCCTGCCGCGGCGAGACGATCTCGATGGCCAGTTCGGTTTCGACGGCCGTCGACACCTCCGCCCCGAGCGCGCCCACCAGCGTCAGGTGATGCGGGATGAACACCGTCTTGCCCGAGCCTGCCGTGGCGGCCGGCGCCATCAGCCTGGGCAGGTAGATGGCCGGATCGCCGAGCGGCAGTCCCTCGGGCAAGCCGAAAAGCTCGCGTGTCAGCGGGCCGCGCACGCTGATGAAATGGCACCGGTCGAGGATGTCCCGCCGCGGGATCGTCTTGTAGGTGCCGCCGCTGCCGAACACGATGGGCTTTGCGAATTTCGAAAGATTGCCGTCGGTCAGGATCGTCCCCACGCCGAAGATGCAATGGTCATCATCGGCGAGATCCGGCCACTCCGGAATGGCCTGCGAAAACAGCCACGGGCTGAGGTCATCGCCGAAATTGCCGGCCCGCGCTTCGTGGAAATAGAGCTTCATCTGTTCGGGAGGCTCCGATGTCGAAGCGGTTGCGGGGGCTAGGTCGTCGCCCCGACTTTCGACGGATCGTGCCGGCGACGGCAACATGAATTTTCAGACAAACCGCCCCGCTCCGGCGAAAAGACCTGTGCGAACGGTACCGGACGGGCGTCCCCGGAGCAACTGCGGCGGCCCGTTGGCGGGGCTGGCCGGGGCGAGCCGCGACCGCGCCTCAGGTGACGCGCGAGCGGGTCTGGTAGCGCGGGTCGCGAAAGGCCTCGGTCTCCAGCACCGTTCGGATGACCTGCGCCGCCGCGACCACGTCCGCCTCGTCGAGATAGAGCGGCGTGAAGCCGAAGCGCATGATGTCGGGCGCGCGGAAATC
>CAZGHJ010000115.1:0-9021 GCA_964525355.1 uncultured Roseicyclus sp. | reverse complement strand
GGCCCCACCGCGATGATCGCCTGGCGCCAGTTCTCCACCAGGTCCACCCCGGTCACGCCCGGAAGGCGTTCGCGGAAGATCTCGGTCATCACCCTGCCCGACAGGTCGTAGAAACGCCGCCGGTCCTCCGTCAGCCCGCGTGGCGGCTGGATCTCCACCTCCAGGGCGCTTGCCGTGGCGCGCCCGGCCTCTGCGCCCGCCGTGACGTAATCGGCGAGGATCAGGTTCAGATCGAGGCTGAGCGCCAGCGCCATCTGTTCGGTGACATTCTCGTAATGGCGTTGAATGAAGACCGAAGAGACGACAAGCTGTACCGTCAGGACAGGCACCACGAGGATCAACGCGGCGCGCGCGTAGATCCCGCGGGGCACGAAACGCTTGAGCCAGGCGAAGAGCGTCATGGCCGCATCTAAGCGGGGAGGCCGCGCGATGGAAAGAGCCGAGGCGGCACCGGTGGACCTGCTCGAGCCGGGGCTGAGGCGGGTGCTTGCGCCCAACCCCTCGCCCATGACGTGGCGGGGGACGAACACCTATATCATCGGCCCGGAGCCGGGCGCGCGCGAGGTCGCGGTGATCGACCCGGGCCCCGCGATAGAGGCGCATCTGGACGCGATCCTGGGCGCGCTGGCGCAAGGCGAGAGGGTAAGCGCGATCCTGGTGACGCATTCCCATCTCGACCATTCCCCCCTCGCCCGCCCGCTGGCCGAGGCCACGGGCGCGCCGGTGCTGGCCGCAGGCCCCTCGGACTGGGGCCGGAGCGCGACGATGCAGGCGCTTGCGGCCACGGGCGCGCTGGGCGGCGGCGAAGGGGTGGACACCGCCTTCGCGCCGGACCGACGCATCGCCGACGGCGAGACGCTCACGGGCGGATGGGGCGAGATCGGCGTGGTGGCGACGCCGGGGCATATGGCCAATCACCTCTCCTTCGCGTGGCGCGGCGCGCTTTTCTCGGGCGACATGGTGATGGGCTGGTCGACCTCGCTGGTCTCGCCGCCCGACGGCGACATGGGCGCCTTCATGGCCTCGCTCGCACGGCTGACGGCGCGCGAGGACCGCGTCTACTACCCGGGCCACGGCGACCCGGTCACGCTGCCCGCCGACCGGCTGCAAGAGCTTGCCGACCATCGCCGGCAGCGCGAGCGCCAGATCGCCGAGGCGCTCGGCGCGGCCGGTCCCGCCACCGCCGAAGGTCTGGCGGCACGCATCTACAGCGATCTCGACGCGCACCTCCTGCCCGCGGCCGAGCGCAACGTCCTCGCGCATCTGGTTGATATGGCGGACCGAAACCTGGTCCGACCCGACGGCGCCATCGGCGCGGATACGGTGTTTTCCTGCATCTAGCCCCCGGCCCTGCGCACCACCCGATTTTTTGCCCGCCCCCCACTGGACAGCAAAATATCCAGTTGCTATGAGCCGCGCAGTTCCGGCGTAGCTCAGCGGTAGAGCAGTTGACTGTTAATCAATTGGTCGTAGGTTCGATCCCTACCGCCGGAGCCAAAATTCCAAAGACTTAGCAGAACTTTGCGGCGCGATCCTTACGCGAAGGAAGGGCGGCGTAAGTGTCAAAGCTACTTCTCCTGCTCCAAGAGCTCCGTGTCTTCGACGTGCCGTTGACCGGGAGATAAAATCTGAACTGTGTCAGCGCCCCTGAGGTCGAAGGCATCACGGAGTGGCCGCACCGACATGACCTTGCGGCCCTGGGGTTCCGCCACTGGAAACAGGCACCCGTCCGGCTTGCGGAGCGGCGCACTTTGGGGTGCCGGCTGATAAAGGCGAAGGAGGGTCACGTCATTCCCTGGGTGTCATGGCAATGAGAACTGCGTGTTCGGACTTGCGATCCGCTTGGCTGCTCCATGCTGCGGTGACCTCATATTCGAGGGGAGACTTCACCTCGGCGCGGGCCGAACTCGACCGGTTCTTCCAAAGCGGCGAGGACACGCGAGACTTGCGCGTGGATGACATCGAGCCGAAATCCGGGAGCACGATCCGTTTGATGGCGCGTATTCGCAGTGACGACGGTGAGAAGCACTTCCTGAAAGTCAGCCGGCCGACAGATGAGGAACGGTTCTTTCCATATGGCAAGATCATCAACGAAACCCTGAGGCCACACGGCGTCGAGATCGTTTGCCCATCGCGCACAATCAGGACGTCACGTCTGCTTGGATTTCTCCTTCCTTATCGCGACTTCATGCGGTCGCCGGTGCGGGACATCGACCCTCGATCCGTTTCGGCGGCCGTGGCAAGACTGAACCGGAGCGGCAAACACCTCCACCACGAGTTACGTGGAAGCACTCAGCAAAGACGGTCAGGCCATTTACCGAATGTTATCCGCAGGAACGTGTTGAGCGTTCCCTTCCTGACAAACGAGCGCGACACGATCAAACGCACCATTCGCGCGCTCACCCGATATCACCGGAAACAAGGATCTGTCGAAAACGTCTTCTGCCACGGAGACATTTCCGCCGGAAATGTCTTCGAGCATCACGACAGAACGGTGCTGATCGATTTCGCGAATTTCTTTTTTTTCCACCCGGGTTTTGACCTTGCAAACCTCCATGGCGGTTCGGAGGACAGGCTTCGTGTGGTATGTGACGCATATGCGGACGCATTTGACGGAGATGTGGCCCCCCAGAGCATCCGGCTTGCGGCTGTTTATGGGCACTTCTTTTTTTGCCTGCGTCGTGCGGCAAAGGGCCGGGGGAGCCTGGAATTTCGAGCGTCGCTCGAACGGCTCGAAGAAGAACTCGAGATCAAGCCTGCGTGACGCTTTGCCCGGCCAGGACGTCATCGTCGAGCGCGAGGCGAGGCCCCCCGGTTGGAAACGGACGCCGAGGCGCCGGGCACGTCTCGCCGCCATCGCGGCGAAGCGGATGCGAACCGACCCACTGGCAGATTGGAAGCCCGCGTACATCCGGCAGTCCAGGCGCACCCCAGGCGAGAAGCTGACGTTGGGGGCCTCAGGCGCCGAGCCGGGCCGCGAGGTGATCGGCGAGCCGGAGGGAGAGCTGCACGATGGTGTAGGTCGGGTTCGCGTGGCCGCCGCGCACGAAGACGGAGGAGCCCGCGACATAGCCGTTGGACATGCCGTGGATCCTGAGATCGGCATCGACCACGCCCTCCGCCGGGCTGTGCGACATCCGCGTGCCGCCCATGTGGTGGTTGCCGCCGATCTCGCCGACGGGGGGATAATCGCCCATGGCGATAAGGTGCGGATAGGCGCGCACCGTCCCGACACCGCTGCGCACGATATGCGCCGCGATCATCTCGAAGGCGACGCGCGCGGTGCGGTAGTCCTGGTCGGTCTTGCGCCACATCAGATGCGCCTGGGGCATGCCGAAGCTGTCGCGCAGCGTCTCGGACAGGGCCACACGATTGCCGGCATCCGGCGCCTGTTCCCAGACGACCTGCACCGCCTCGCCACAATGGCCCGCGCGGCCCGTGACGGTGTTGGCGATGGTCAAAAGGCCGGGCTCGACAGCGCAGAGGCCGCGCTTGACCCATTCCTCGAGGTCCGGATCGGGCGGATAGCGCAGGCGCACCGCCGCGTTAAGCGCGCCATGATCGGTGAGGCGGTCGGGGCTGACTGACAGCAGGACGCGGCCGCGCTGGACCGAGGTCTGGTGGATCGGACGCGTGATGGCGGCTGTACCCACCACTTCGTGCGGGTGCTCCATCCAGTAGCGGCCGAGCGCGCCGGCCTCCGCAACGACGGGTTCGGACGACACCTCGTTGGACCAAAGGAGCAGCCGGGAATTCTCGATCCCGCCACAGGCCACGACCACGTAATCGGGCGAGATCCGGTGCGTCTGGCCGTTGGCGTCGACGATCTCGACCCGGTCGATGCGCCCGTTTTCCGCATGAAGCGCGGTGACGGCCGTGCGCAGCGCGACATTGAGGTACGGAGACGTGCGCACGAGGGTTTCGTATTTGATGCCGAAATTGACCGGCGGGCTGAACACGAAGTCCGCCTCGTAAATGTCGGCATTGATGCGCTGGTCGACCGGGTCGGGCACTTCGAGGATGTCGTTGGCGCGAAGCGTGTAGGGGTCGAGATCCGCTTTCCCGATCGGCCAGGCGGGAATGCCCATCGAGGGCACCGCGAGAAAGTCCCAGGCGTCGAGCGGTCGGCACCAGCCGGACCAGTGGTTCGAGCTGCCTCCGAACTGGCGCAGCCGTGTCACGTCGAGCGGGATGTAGGTGTCGCCGGTGATCTCGCCGGCATAATCGTCCTGGATGTCCGGGACAAAGCCCATGTCGCCTGCCTCGAGGATCAGGCATGGAATGCGCCGTTCGGCGAGCGACACGCCAAGCGACATGCCCGCCGGGCCGCTGCCGATGATGACGACCGGTGGCAGGCTCTCGTCGCGAAAGACGCCGGGGTCAACGAACATCGTCGACCTTCACCACCCATCCGTCCACATACGCGAATTCCTCGCCGTCGGGCTCGATCAGAAATGTTTCGCGCGGCGCGGTCGCGCGGCGAACACCAAGGACGGCCGCGCCGGAGGCAGCCATCACGGCGACGGCGCCAAGCGATCGAAGAAAGAAGCGGCGTGCGATCATTGTTTCAGTATCGGTGAGGTCCGGGAGATTGTGAAGCCCCGATTGAACGGAAACGGCGTCGGGCCGTCTCATGGGCGGCTGCCGCGGCGGGCACCGGGCGGGTGGGCCGCCACGCGTGCGGCGGCAGAATCGCGGCCGGCGCGCCGGAGAGGGCGCGAAACTGCGGCGGGCTTCGCGAAACCGCTCAACAATCCGCGCAACGGCGGGGCCCCGACGCTCAAAAGATCGGCAAAGAAGAAAATGCGGCCGCTGCGGCGCGGCCAGGTCTGGTCCCGGCGGCCCGGCCGGATGAGGGTGACGGTGTCAGCGGTTCGGGGCCTGTCTCCTCCCTTCCTATACCGGCCTCGAGGGCTGACGCGAAAAACCTGCTGGCGACGGGCCTCCTCGTCTCTCTTCCAACCGGCCTGTCGCCAGCCTTTTTCGTCTTGCCCTCCCCAACATGCGCAATCCACTGACGCGCCGGGGACGTTTTTCGCGAAATTGGAACGATTTGCCCGTGTCGCGCCCCGCGCGGGCACACCCTGCCCGTCTTCGCGCCACGGAGTCTTCACGATCGGCAACGAGTCTTGGCTTTCAACCTTTCGTCGCGGCCCCAGCCCGCGGCCATGGAGACCGAGCCCGTTGCCCGACACATCCCGCACGACATCCCGCACAGTCCCGCCGCAGGCATCCAAGCCACAGACGCCGCCCCCGGACCCGGTGCGCTTCACGGACTGGGCCAGCATCTGACGAATTGCCCTGCCCCGGCAGGCGCGCGCTTCGTTCCGCCCGCACCACCGCCTGCGGGTATCGCGAGCGGGATGGCACGATCCGCGAGTTGCGCCGCGCCGTGAGCGCGACACCGTGGCGTAGCACGACCGGCGCGATAATTGACCCATGTCAAATGATGTCTCGGGAACTCTGATACGGCTCGACCTGTCCGCCCCCTCCCCCGGCGGACAAAGAGCCAGAAGATTGGAGACAGCCCCGATGCGCCATTTGACGCTGACAGCAATCACCGCCCTTGCGACCGCCCTTACCGGCGCCGCCTGGGCCCAGGACGATCTGCGCGATTTCGCCAACGACCTTTTCGATCCGATCCCGCTGACGCCGCCGGATCTGCCCAACAACATCATCAGCCGTCAGCGCGTGGACCTGGGCGCGATGCTGTTCTTCGATCCGCGCATGTCGCGTTCGGGCCTGTTCTCCTGCCAGACCTGCCACAATGTGGGCCTTGGCGGCGGTGACGGCCTGACCACCTCGATCGGCCATGGCTGGCAGGCCGGGCCGCGGAACTCGCCCACCGTCTACAACGCCGTGTTCAACATCGCCCAGTTCTGGGACGGCCGCGCGCAGGACCTCGCCGAGCAGGCGATGGGCCCCGTCGTGGCCGGCGTCGAGATGAACAACACGCCCGAGCGGCTGCTCGAGACGCTGAACTCCATGCAGGAATACGTCGACGCCTTCGGCGAGGCCTTCCCCGGCGAGGAGGATCCCGTCACCTTCCAGAACTTCGCGCTGGCCATCGAGGCCTTCGAGGCCACGCTCATCACGCCCAACTCGCGCTTCGACCAGTATCTGAACGGCGCCGACGCGCTGAACGAGCAGGAATTGCGCGGGCTCGAGGCCTTCATCGACCAGGGCTGCGCCTCGTGCCATGCGGGCGTGAACATGGGCGGCGAGGCGTATTATCCCTTCGGCCTCGTGGAAAAGCCCGGCGCCGAGGTTCTGCCCGTGGGCGACCGTGGCCGTTTCCAGGTGACCGAGACGGCGGCCGACGACTACGTGTTCCGCGCCGGGCCCTTGCGCAACATCGAGCTGACGGCGCCCTATTTCCACTCGGGCGTGGTCTGGTCGCTGGAAGAGGCGGTGGCCGTCATGGGCGTGTCTCAGCTGGGCGCGGAACTGACCGAGGCGGATATCGAGGACATCACCGCCTTTCTGCGCACGCTCACCGGCGAGATCCCCGAGGTCGTCCACCCCGTGCTTCCACCCTCGACCGACGCCACGCCTCGGCCCGAGCCGATGTGAGGCGCGGGCCGCGACGCGGCGACATCCTACCCTTCGCAAACTCCCGGCCCGGCCCCGTCCAAAACGGCGGCCGGGCCGTCGCGTTCCGGCCTGCCTGCATTGGTCATGCGCGGATTCTGGCCGACGCCAACCCCTGGGCTGCAGGGCCGCCCCGCAGCGGGGAATTTGCCGCTTGACCGGCGCGACGGACTGTTACTATTGCCGCGCCGCAGCAGCGACGCTGCCCACACCAAGAAGGCATGGCAGGCACATGACGCCAAACCCCAACACCGTGCAGACCGGCACGCAACACGGCGGCCCGCAAGGCCAGGCGCAGCCCCAGCAGGGCCAGACGCAGACCCCGGGCCAGATCGGTCGGCAGAGCGGACAGGCCACGGCCCCCCGCTTCACCGACTGGGCCAGCATCTGAGGCAGACAGACAGGCAAACGAAAAAGGGCCGCGCGGGACAGCGCGGCCCTTTTCAATCGGGGCGTCGCGGTCTCAGCCGACCAGTTCGGTTCCGGCGAAGAAATAGGCGATCTCCTCGGCCGCCGTTTCCGGCGCGTCCGAGCCGTGGACCGAGTTCTCGCCCTTCGACAGCGCGAACTCCTTGCGGATCGTGCCCTCGGCCGCCTCGGCGGGGTCGGTCGCGCCCATCACCTCGCGGTATTTCGCGATCGCGTCCTCGCCTTCCAGCACCTGCACGACGACGGGTTCGGAGGCCATGAATTCGCACAGTTCGCCGTAGAAGGGCCGCTCCTTGTGGACGGCGTAGAAGGTGCCGGCCTGCGCGGGCGTCATGTGGATGCGCTTCTGCGCGATGATGCGCAGGCCCGCGGCCTCGATCTTGGCGTTGATCGCGCCGGTCAGGTTGCGCTTGGTGGCGTCGGGCTTGATGATCGAAAAGGTGCGCTGAAGGGCCATGGGTTGCTCCGTTTGGTGCCTTGGGAGGAAATTCGGCGCGCGCTTAGCATGGGGGTGGGGGGATGAAAAGCCGGGTGTTGACGCGGTGCAGCACAGCCTTCACATCACGCCCATGCTCAGGATCGACGATATCGGCTATGCCATTGCGGGACGCCCCTTGTTCGAGGGGGCGAGCGCGACCATTCCCGCGGGCCACAAGGTGGGGATCGTGGGGCGGAACGGGGCGGGCAAGACCACGCTTTTCCGGCTGATCCGGGGCGAGTTGACGCTGGACACAGGCGCCATCTCCCTGCCCGCCCGCGCGCGCATCGGCGGCGTCGCGCAGGAGGTGCCGGGCTCGGAGGTCTCGCTTCTCGACACGGTTCTGGAGGCGGATGCCGAGCGCGCGGCGCTGATGGCCGAGGAGACAGAGGACCCCGCCCGCATCGCCGAGATCCAGACGCGGCTGGCGGATATCGACGCCTGGTCGGCGGAAGCGCGCGCCTCGGCGATCCTGAAGGGCCTTGGCTTCACGACGGAAGAACAGGCGATGCCCTGCTCGGCCTTCTCGGGCGGCTGGCGGATGCGCGTGGCGCTGGCGGGGGTGCTGTTCTCGCAGCCCGACCTCCTGCTGCTGGACGAGCCGACGAACTACCTCGACCTCGAGGGCGCGCTGTGGCTGGAGAGCTACCTTGCGCGCTATCCGCACACGGTGCTGATCATAAGCCACGACCGCGGGCTTCTGAACCGGGCCGTCGACCATATCCTGCACCTGGAGAACCGGAAGCTGACGCTTTACGCGGGCGGCTACGACGCCTTCGCCCGCACCCGCGCCGAGACCCGCGCGGTGCAGGAAGCGGCGGCGAAGAAGCAGGCCACGCGCGCGGCGCATCTGCAAAGCTTCGTCGACCGCTTCCGCGCCAAGGCCTCGAAGGCGAAACAGGCGCAGTCCCGCATCAAGATGCTGGAGAAGATGGAGACGATCACCCTGCCCGAGGATGCCGCGCGGACGGTCTTCACCTTTCCCGAGCCCGCGACGCTCTCGCCGCCCATCGTCAACCTCGACGGGGCCGCCGTGGGCTATGGCCAACGGCCTGTCCTGAGCCGCCTGTCGCTGCGGATCGACCAGGACGACCGGATCGCGCTTCTGGGCCGGAACGGCGAGGGAAAATCGACGCTTTCCAAGCTTCTGGCGGGCAAGCTTCACGTGATGGATGGAGAGGTCGTGTCGGCCTCGAAGCTGCGCGTGGGCTATTTCGCGCAGCACCAGGTGGACGAGCTGCACACCGACGAGACGCCGCTCCAGCACCTCCAGCGCGCGCGCCCCGACACGGCGCCCCCGAAGCTGCGCGCGCAGCTTGCGGGCTTCGGGCTGGGCGCGGACCAGGCCGAGACGGTGGTGGCGAAGCTGTCGGGCGGGCAGAAGGCGCGGCTGTCGCTTCTGCTGGCCACGCTCGACGCGCCGCACATGCTGATCCTCGACGAGCCGACGAACCACCTCGACATCGAGAGCCGCGAGGCGCTGGTCGAGGCGCTGACCGCCTATTCCGGCGCGGTGATCCTGG
>CAZGHJ010000114.1:0-9140 GCA_964525355.1 uncultured Roseicyclus sp. | reverse complement strand
GGCGGACTGGCGGGCGGCGGGCGTGCGGCCTGCGGGTGGCGGCGCCCTGCCCGACCACGGGACTGCGGCGATCCATGCACCCGTCGGCGCGAGCGGACCGGCCTGGATCCTCTACCGCAACTTCGACAGCATCCTGCGCTACAACCCGTCCACGAATTACGGGATCGGGATCGGCTACATGGCCGCGCGGCTTGGCGGCGGGGCCGGGCTTTCGCGGGGGTTCGGACCGGATGCCACGGGGCTGACGCAGGACGAGCGGCGCGCGCTTCAGGAGGGGCTGACGCGCGCCGGCTTCGACGCAGGCCCGGCGGACGGCGTTCTGGGCACGCGCAGCGAGGCCGCGATCCGCGCCTTCCAGACGGCCAACGGCCTGCCCGTCACGGGCGAGGCCTCGCCCGCGCTTCTGCGGATGCTGCGCTAGAGATCGCGCGGCCAGAGTTGCGAAAGCGGCGTCCGGTCGCGTTTCTTCTGCACCTCGAAATGGCCGAGCGGCGTCCAGCCGGCCAGCACCACCTCGGCCCCGTCCTCGCGGAAGGCGCGGCCCAGCGCCTGTTCGATGGCCTTGCGGTCCTTCTTGGGGCTCGGCGCGAGGTCCAGCACGATCTGCCCGCCGAGGCCACGCAGCCGCAACTGCCGCGGCAGGTCGCGCACGAGCGCCAGATTGGCCTTGAGCCCCGCGGCAAGCGAGGTGTCGCCGCCCGTGTTCACGTCGACGGCCACCAGCGCGCGCGTCGGCTCGATGAAGGCGAAGGCGCCGCCGGCAAGCGCCACGCGCGGGGTCAGGACGGCCTCCACTGCCTCGAGCACGCCGTGATCCGCAAAGGCGCCGGGCGCGTCGATCACCTCGTCGGGGTCGGGTTCGGCCCAGTCGCGCCAGGCGAGATGATGCGCGTCCGGCGCGTCGAGCAGCAGCTCGGCCGTGCCGGCGGCGTCGCCTGTCACCGCGGCGGCCAGATCGCGCATCGCGGCGATGTCTTCCGCCAGCGCCGCCTCGGCCACCCCCTCGGCGGCGCTGCGCAGGATCAGGCCGTGCTCCTTCGGCGCGCCGGCCATGGCGTCGTGGGCGATCTCGAGCAGGCGGTCGCGCTCGGCCTCGTCGCGGATGCGGCGCGAGACGTTGAGGCCCGGCGCGCCGGGCGTGACGATGGCATAGCGGCTCTTGAAAAGCGGCCGGGGCGTGACGGGCACGGCTTTGCCCGGCTCGGCCACGCCCGAGACCTGCACGATCAGGACGGTGCCCGGCGCGATGCCCCGGGCCTGGCGCAGATAGCCCGTCCGACCCTCGCCGAGTCCGAGCGTCAGGCCGCCCTGCCCCTTCATCGGCCGGTCGGCCACGGCGCGATAGACGGCGCCGGGGCGCGGCTCGGCGGCGTCGCTGTCGATCACGATGTCCTCGAGGCGCCCGTCGACCATGAGCGCGGCGGCCTTGCGGCCCGCGATCTCGTCGAGGATGACCACACGCCCCTTCATCGCGGCCCCCAGACCGGCAGGCCGGCCGCCTGCAGGAGCGTCGCCGTCTCGGCCAGCGGCAGTCCGACGATCGCGGAATGGCTGCCGGAGATCCACGGGATGAACGCCCCCGCAGGCCCCTGGATCGAGTAGCCGCCCGCCTTGCCCCGCCAGTCCTCCGTGGCGATGTAGCCGTCAAGCTCCGCCTGCGAGAGGCGCTTCATCTTCACGCGGCTTTCCACCAACCGCTCCCAGACGCGCGCGCCGCGGCGCACGGCAAGGCCCGTGTAGACCCTGTGCCGCCGCCCCGAGAGAAGGCCGAGGAAGGCGCGCGCCTCATCCGCGTCGGCGGGTTTTCCCATGATCCGACGGCCGAGCGCCACGGTCGTATCCGCGCAAAGCACCACGTCATCGGGCCCGGCGTCCACCGCCGCGACCTTCTCGGCGGCGATCCGCGCGCAATAGGGCCGCGGGAGTTCGCCCTTGCGCGGATCCTCGTCGATATCCGGGGGGTGGACGGCATCGGGCGCAAGCCCCAGAACGGCCAGCAACTCCAGCCGCCGGGGGCTGCCGGAGCCGAGGATCAGACGGGGCCTCACGGCTTACTTGAAGCGGTAGTTGATGCGGCCCTTGGTCAGGTCGTAGGGCGTCATTTCCACCTGGACCTTGTCGCCTGCCAGAACGCGGATGCGGTTCTTGCGCATCTTGCCTGCCGTGTGCGCGATGATCTCATGGCCGTTTTCAAGCTCGACCCGGAACGTCGCGTTGGGCAGGAGTTCCTTCACGACACCAGGGAATTCGAGCATTTCTTCCTTGGCCATGATCACTCCTGTGTTGGGGCGCCCGTGAGTCGGGCGTCAACCCGGAGCGCAGGTGACCGGGTAAATGCGCCCGGCCCCGTCAATTTTCAAGGCAAATCTTGACTGTCGCAAGAAACGGTCGCCCGCGCCGCGCTTTCGGGCCAGTGCGCGTGGTTGAGGACGGCCCCCTCGGCCCGGACCCGCGCGACGGCGCCGAGATCCACCTCGGCCATGACCCAGCCCGGCGCGTTCAGCGTGCCTTCGGCCAGTACGCCGGTGGGCGGAAAGCCCAGATCGGGCGGCCCGTAGATCGCCGCGGCGCCGGTGTTGCGGTCCACCACGTCCGACCAGGGCGCGGGGCCGACGGTGGGCGAATGAACGGCGACGCATTGCCCCTCGAGCGCGCGGGCCATGGCGCCGACGCGCACGCGCCAGTAGCCCGAAAGCGCCTCGGTGCAGGAGGGCGCAAGCAGAAGCTCGACGCCCGCCTCCATCAGCGCCCGGCCCAGAAGCGGGAACTCGGCGTCGTAGCAGATCAGGGCGCCGATGCGCCCCAGATCCGTGTCGAAGACGCGCAGGGGACCACCTGGAACCACGTGCATCGGGTCGCGCTCGTAGCGCGTCATCACCTGCTTGTCCTGATGGCCGATCAGGCCGCCGGGACCGAAGAGGCTCGCGCGGTTCACGGGCCTTTTTCCGCCGTCAAAGACCGGCGCGGAAGGCGCGAGGATGTGGACCCCGTGCCGCCCGGCAAGCTCGGCCGTCAGATCGTCGGCCTTCCCGACCCAGCGGTCGACCGCGGCGAGGCTCGCCTCCAGATCGCCCGCCGCCTCCATCCCGTCGAGCGTGGCAAGCTCCATCCGGCCGTATTCGGGAAAGACCAGCAGGTCCGCCCCACCCCCCGCGGCTTCGGCGACCCAATGGCCCATATGCTGCACATAGGCGTCCCAATCGGCCATGGGCGTCAGCGGATAGGCAGCGGCGGCGATCTTCATGGCAGATCCTTCATCCAGATTTGCAGGGGTTTGCGGCTTTCCTCGTCAGAGCCCACGTCGCGCCAGGCGAAATGGGCCACGACGCCCTCGAGCGGCGCATAGCCCCGCCCCCGCCAGAACGCATCGAGCGGGCGGTAGCCCTCGGGGCGCGCGGGATGGTCGGCGGGCCGCACCACGCCGGCGAAGGCCACGCGCGAGAAGCCGAGGCGCGCGGCATGGGCCTCGCGCCGGTCGAAGAAGACATGGCCCGCGCCCTGCCCGCGATACGCCGGCAGAAGCACGGATTCGGCGCAGTAGAAGACCTCGCCCATGTCGATGCCGGCCCCGTCGAAGGCGCTGGCGAAATCGTCGGCGTGATCGGCAAGCGGCATCCCCGTCGCCGCGCCCACCATCCGCCCGTCCGCATGGGCCGCCACCACGATGCTCTTGCCCTGCGCGTAGCCCGCGAGATAGCGCCGCTCGTAATCGGCATCGCCGTCGTAGAGATAGGGCCAGTCGCGGAAGACCCGCACCCGGAGCGCGGCGAGATCGTCCACGACCTCCGCGATCCCGGCCCCGGTGAAGACGCGGAAGGACAGCGGCCCGTCCGCCGTCATTCCGAGACCTGCCGCATCCAGCCGGCGAGATTGTAATAGGTCACCACGCGCGTGATGCGGCCATCGGCAATGCTGAAGAACCCGCCCGCGGGCAGGACATAGGTCTGGCCTCGGGCCTCCGGCAGGCCGTCATCGGTGGCGAGATAGGTGCCGTTGACCACGAACTCCGCCGCGGCATGGCTGCCGTCGGGGCTTGCCATGACGACGATCTCGGTCAACCGCTCGGCGTAGCAGCGGTCCATGTGGGCGCAGAACGCCTCGAAGGCCGCCTTGCCCTTGCGCACCGCGCCCTCGTTCACATGATGGGCCACGTCCTCGGCAAGGCAGTCGAGCATGCCGGCCACGTCGCGGGCGTTGAAGGCGTCGTAATAGCGCGCGACAAGGGCGCGGGTTTCGTCCATGGCCTCGGTCATCATGTCTCTCCGGTGGCGTGGTTGGGCGCGCCGAAGCGCTCGGTCATGCGCGCGACGATCTGGTCGCGCGCCTGGCGATAGGCGGCGAGCTTGGCCTCGCGCGTCTCGCCGAGGCCGGTGGGGTCGAGGATCGGCCAGTATTCCACGTCGAGATGGAAATGCCGCGTCAGGTCCAGTGCGCGGCGCTGGCTGGCGGGCGAGAGCGCCACGATCAGGTCGAAGCCCGAGATGTCGTCGCCCCATTCCTGCATCTCGTCGAAACTGCGGACCCGGTGACGCTCCAGCTCGACCCCCAGTTCGGCGCAGACCGCCACGGCGAAACCGTCGATATCCAGCTCGTTCTTCACGCCGGCGGACTGCACATAGGCCCGGTGGCCGTAGAACTTCTTCATCAGCCCCTCGGCCATGGGAGAGCGCGTCGCATTGTGATCGCAGCAGAAGAGGACCGATTGGGGGAAGTCCTGCGCCATCGCGATCGCTCACCCCCCGAAATGCAGGACACAGATCAGGGTGAAGAGCCGCCGCGCGGTATCGGTGTCGACCTGCGCCTTGCCCTCCAGCCGTTCCTCCAGAATGCGGGCGCCCTCGTTGTGGATGCCGCGCCGGGCCATGTCGATCGCCTCGATCTTGGAGGGCGGCAGGTTCTTCACCGCGGCGTAATAGCTTTCGCAGATCTGCCAGTAATCCTTGACGACCTGCCGGAAGGGGCTGAGCGAGAGGTGGAACTCCGCCGCCTCCTCGCCGCCTTCGGTGTCCACGTCGAAGACCAGCCGTTTCTCGCGAATGGCCAGCGTCAGGCGATAGGGGCCGGGCGGCACGGTGCGCCCCTCGCGATCGGGCAGCACGAAGGTATTGCTCTCCAGCAGGTCGAAGACCGCGACCTTGCGCTCCTGCTCGATCTCGGGCGTGGGCGCGGGCATGCCGGCGGTGTCGATCTCGATATGGCAGATCTGCTGTGTCATGGTCCCGTCCGCCCCCAATTGCCCCATGGATGCACGAAGCCGCTCAGCGGTTCAATCTCTCCAGCCGCGCGCGGACCGAAAGCCCGTGCGCCTCGAGGCTTTCGGAGGCGGCCAGGGTCTCGGCGGCCGGCCCGATGGCGCGGAGCGCGTCGGGCGTCATCTGCGCCAGCGTCGTGCGCTTCATGAAATCGAGCACCGAGAGGCCGGAGGAAAACCGCGCCGAGCGCGCCGTGGGCAGAACGTGGTTGGGCCCGCCCACGTAATCGCCGATCGCCTCGGGCGTCCACTGGCCCAGAAAGACCGCGCCGGCATGGGTGATCTTCGCGAACAGCGCCTCGGGGTCGGCGACGCAAAGCTCCAGGTGCTCGGGCGCGATGCGGTCCGAGAGCACGGCGGCCTCGTCCATGTCGCGCACGGTGACCACGGCGCCGTAGTCGCGCCAGGAGGGCCCCGCGATGGCGCGCCGGGCGAGCGTGGCGAGGCGCTTGTCCACCGCCGCAGCCACCGCATGCCCGAAGGCGGCGTCGTCGGTGATCAGGATCGACTGGGCGCTTTCGTCATGCTCGGCCTGGGAGAGAAGGTCGATGGCGATCCAGTCGGGGTCGTTCCCGGCATCCGCGATGACCAGGATCTCGGAAGGCCCCGCGATCATGTCGATGCCGACCTTGCCGAAAACCCGCCGCTTGGCGGCGGCCACATAGGCGTTGCCGGGTCCGGTGATCTTGTCCACCGGCGCGATGGTTTCGGTGCCGTAGGCCATGGCGGCCACGGCCTGCGCGCCGCCGATGCGATAGACCGTGTCGACGCCCGAGAGCTTTGCCGCCAGCAGGACCAGCGGGTTCGCGACCCCGTCGGGCGTCGGCGCGCAGATCACCAGCCGCCCGACCCCGGCCACCTGCGCGGGGATCGCGTTCATCAGGACGCTCGAAGGGTAGCTCGCGAGCCCCCCCGGCACGTAGAGCCCCGCCGCCGCGACAGGCCCCCAGCGCCAGCCCAGCGTCGCGCCCTCGGGGTCGGTCCAGCGGGCATCCTGCGGCAACTGGCGCACGTGATAGGCGCGGATGCGCTCGGCCGCCCGTTCCAGCGCGGCGCGTTCGGCTGCGGGCACCTGTGCTGCGGCCGCGTCGATCTCCGCGGGCGAGAAGGCGAGCGTATCGGGGGTGAGCGCCAGGCGGTCGAACCGCCCGGTCAGGTCGATCACCGCCGCGTCGCCCCGCGCGCGCACATCCGCGATGATCGCGGCCACCGCCTCGTCCACCTCGGGCGCGTCCTCGCGCTTCATCTCCAGCAGCGCGGAGAACCGCGCCTCGAAATCGCTATCGCTCGTGTCAAGGAATACCGGCATCCACCCGCCTTTCGACCCTGCGCCCTGTCCGCGCCTCCTCTACCCGCTCCGCGCCGCAGGGTGAAGCGGCGAGTGGCCGCGTGCGGCGACACCGCGCCGGACCCGGCCATGCGGCGGCGGGGCATGCCAGACCGCATGCGCCCGCGCGGCGCCGACACCGCCGTGGATCACGGCGGCGGCGGCAGGTCGGGCAGATCGGACGCCGCAGCCCGGGCGCCGGGAACGCGCAGAACCCGCGCCGCGAGGTCCTGGCCGAAGCGCACCGCGTCCGGGGCCCCGTGCCCTGTCGCCCGCGCGGCGAGGTAGCCCGCGTCGAACGCGTCCCCCGCACCGGTGGTGTCGCGGATGCCCGTGACGGGCGGCGTGTCGAGCAAGGCCCGCGCGCCCTCGACCGAGAGATACACGGGCCCCGCGCCGTCCTTGACCGCGATCTCCGGCACGCCGAGCGCTTCCAGCCGGTCCAGCGTCGCCTCGGGGGTCGCATCGCCCCAGACGGCGCGCTCGTCGTCGAAACCGGGCAGAAGGATATCGCAGGCGGCGAGGAAATCCGGCAGCACCGCGCGCACCTCCGCCATGCCGGCCCAGAGCGCCGGGCGCAGGTTCGGATCGAAGGAGACCCGCGCCCCCCGCGCCCGCGCCGCGCCAAGCGCCCCGAGCAGCGTCGCGCGCGCCGGCGGCGGCAGGATGGCCACGGTGATGCCGGAGAAATGGATGAACCCGGCGCCGTCGAGATCACGGGCCAGCGCCTCGGCATCGTCCGCGAGGCTCCGCGCGGCCGAGGCGCTGCGCCAGTAGTGGAAGGCGCGCTCGACCCCGTCGAGCGCGATCAGGTAGAGGCCCATGGTCCGGTCCGGCACCCGCGACACGGCGCGGGTGTCCAGCCCGTCCGCCGCCATTTCGGCCACGAAAGCGTCCGACAGGCTGTCCCGTCCCACCCGCGTGACGAACCCCACCTCGGCCCGGTCGCCCAGCACCTGCGCCATGTGCCAGGCGGTGTTGAACGTGTCGCCCGCGAAGCCGCGCCGGTAACGGTCGCCCCCGAGCGGCGCCATCTCGACCATGGCCTCGCCGATGCACAGAAGGCGCGGAGGGCTCATGGTCGCGCCTCGCCACGGATCGGGCCTGTCGGGCATGCGGGCCGGGTGGCGATGCGCATTTGCCGACCGGCGTGGCGCAGGCGGATCTGTTCCTGCGGGTGCGTCCGGCGCCGTTTCGGCAAGCGCAACGCACGGCGCGGACGCTCGCAGACGTCGCGGGCGCCCGGCTCGCGGATCGCCCGTGCGCCATGGCTGCCGCCGTCATCGGCGATGTTGCGGCCGAGCGCGCACGGGATGGCCTCCGGGGCCTGCGCCATCGGCCGCCGGGGCGCGGCCGGCGCCGCCGCCAGATCGGCCCGGCCCGCGTTGGCGGAGGGCGGCGCAGGCCGCCGCGCCGGATGATCGGCCGCGCGCGCGCCCGGGACAGGCGCCCATGCGACCCCGAGCGGTTCCGTCGCAAGGCCCGGCGCGAAGCCTGGAACCACCGAGGCCCGGTCACAGCTGTCCGCGGCGATGCCGTCAGACATGGGATCATGGTTCATGGCGAACTCCAGCGGCGTCTGGGCCATGTCGGTCTTGTAGCGGCTGCGACGTGCGACCGCGAGCGGGTTCACGGGCCGCGACCGGCCCACGGGCCGGGTCCGGGAAGCGCGCATGCTTGAGACACGCCGCCATGTGCGGATCGAGCCGGCCCTGTCCGACGGGCAGATCGCCGGACACGCGCAGGGGGCCAGGTCTGATATCCGTGACGACCCAGCGCGTCGCAGCAGCCTTGCGGAAGATGGCCGAGGCACGCGCCTGCACGGTACGGGGCGTGGTCGGCCGGGAGATGCTACGCGGTGCCGTCCGAATCCACGGAACAGCTATCGGGCAGCGCCCAAACGCAGACACCCGGACACCTCCGACTGAAACCCTCGCTCCGCCGCCCGACGCCGGCCTGGCTTTCGGTAGCGTTCCCGAGCCTCAGGCACCCCGAGATCGTTGATGAACACGGCCGCGTCCGGACCGCAACGGACCCGCGCCACTGGCCCGGAGACACAGGCGTCGCGCCGCGGCTCTCCTCGAGATATCGAGGTGCGGTGACGGAAGACGAGTCCTCCGGCCGTCTGCGCGGGATGGCCCTGACAGGTCGGAACCGGACCGGGCAAGGCGTGCGGCGCGATCTCGGGGACGGGTTTCCGCGGCGACTCAGCCGGTAGCGACCGGGGCCATCGCAGACCGGGCGGGCGGTGCGCAGCGCCCCGAAGGACCGGTCTCCGAGGGCGCTGACCCGCTCGGCACCGCCGGCTGCACCCTTGCGCATTGAAAAAACCGGTCCTCCAAGGCGCGACGCCGCGGAAACCCCCTTGATCGGCCGGCGGGTTCGCGACAGCCTCCGACCGTTCGGACCGGGGTCACCAGGACAGGCCCGGCCCGCAATTCACCTCGGAGATGGCTCGGTCGCGAAAGGGCGAATGATGGTAACCACGGTGACGCACCCGGTGGTGGTGGAAGATGGCGGCCTGACGGTGGACCTGCCCGGCATCGGGCCGTCCTATTTCAA
>CAZGHJ010000113.1:8012-9346 GCA_964525355.1 uncultured Roseicyclus sp. | reverse complement strand
CCTCGCCGTCCTGGCTCATGATCGTCCAGCCGCGGGTGCCGCCGTCCATGTCGCCCTCGTTGGCCATGGCGAAATGGGTGTCGTCGATCCAGGCAATGGCGTCTGGCTCGCGCGGCCAGGTCAGGGCCTGGTCGAAGATCAGCGCGCCTTCCTCTTCGATGTCGATACCTTCTATCGTGACCTCGCCGGCGGAGAAGTGGCTGAGGACCTCACCGGTGGCGGAGACGACGACGATGTGGTTGTTTTCCTGCAGGGTCACCACGATCTCGCCCTCGCCGTTGATCGAGACGAATTCGGGCTCGGGGTCCTCGGGCGCGATCAGGGCCAGGCCGGTAAGGTCGACGCGCATCGTGCTGTCGCAGTCGAGGCCGGCGTCGGACGTCTGCGTGATGGTGAGGAAACCGCCCGGCATCTGGCCCACGCGGCCGTCGCCCAGATCCTCGTCGCGCTCGTTCTCGATCGCCACGGCCACGAAGCTGCCATCGGGCGAGATCGCGACGGCGTCGGGCTGTCCGCCGAGGTCACAGGTGCCGAGCACGGCGCGGCTGTCCACGTCGACCGCGTGCAGGACGCCCGAGGGGTCGGTGAAGCTCTGGGAGGTGTTTTCGCCCACATAGGCCGTCTGTCCCATCACCGCGACGGAGGTCGGCTCACCCTCGAGCGGGATGGCGCCGGCGGCGGCTGGCGCTGCGGGATCCGTCAGGTCGATGAAGCCGACGACGCCCGCGGGGCTGTCGGTGTAGACCAGCGTCATGCCGTCGCCCGTGGCGCCGATGATCTCGGCCGAGCTTTCCTCGGCGTCGGGCGCGTTCTGGGCGACCATGAAGGATGCGATGCGGTTGAAGTTCTCGGCCGCGGCCTGGCCCGCCATCAGGGCGAGGACCGAGGTCACGGTCATCAGTCTTGCTGTCATGAGAGTTGTCCCCTGCGTTTCGTGTTCGACTCGCCGCGTGACCCTGCAACGTCCTTGCAACGGATTTGCGACAGTCGGGGGATCAGTCGCGCGCGTAGGGGTCATGTTGTCATGCCACGAAGGATGGGATGTGCGGCCCGGTCGGGCGGACCGGACCATGCCGTGTCATCTGCGCGCATCGCCGCGGTCTGCGCGTGCTTCACCGCGGAGTGCCGACCGGCGGATGGGATGGCCGGGGCCGTCGCGCCCCCGTCAGCCGTGACTTTCCGGTGACTGGTGGTCCGGGGTTGCGTGTCGCCCCGACGGCCGCGCTGTTGCGGCTTCTACACCCCTGTCTCGGCGCGCGCATGTTGAAATGACGCCGACCGTCTTTGGTGATGCGGGGGCGCCCTGTTGCGGTGCCGCGGGTGTGCCCTGTTGC
>CAZGHJ010000113.1:0-7912 GCA_964525355.1 uncultured Roseicyclus sp. | reverse complement strand
GGGTGTGCCCTGTTGCTTGCAGGATACCGCCTTCCGCTAGTCTCATGCGGCGGCACCGGCCTTTCCACGCAACTTTTCAGGGCGGTGCACGCCCGACATCATTAGCCCAACGCAGCCGGTCACGCCGCTGTGGCGCCTTGCTCGTGGCGCCCCGCTGCGGCCGCGGCCCCGGCCCATAAGCGCGCGGCGGGGTTGTCCTGTCTTGCGGGTCGCTTCGGGGTGGCGCGACAGGCATGCATGGGGGCCCTTGCAGAGCCTTTGGCCTCATGTCGTCGAGGACGGGATCAGAATTCGCTCCAGGTGCCGTTCGCCACGGCTTGCGCGGGCGGCCTGGGCGCAGGCGCCGTCATCTCGACCACCCTCGGCTCCACGCTGAGCTTCGTGCCGGCCTCCTCCCAGGCCCGGTCGGCGCGGCTCTCGTCGGTCGTGAGCCCGGCGAGCAGGGTTTTCAGCGCCCGTGCGCTTTGCGCGACCTTGCGCATCTGCTCGTTGGTCTGGTCGACCATGGACGCGTTCTGCTGGGTGATGCCGTCCAGTGTCGCGACGCTGGTATTGACCTCGCCGAGGCCCTGGGACTGCTCCTCGCTGGCCTGGGAGACCTCCGCCGAAAGGCTTGCGACCTGTTCGAAGCTTTTGCCGAGATCCTCGAGCGAGGCGCGTGCGGCCGAGACCAGCTTGACCCCATCCTCGACCTGCTGACTGCTGTCGGAGATCAGCCGCTTGATGTCCCTTGCGGCCTCCGAGGAGTTTGCCGCCAGCGTGCGCACCTCGCCGGCGACCACGGCGAAGCCGCGCCCGGCCTCGCCGGCGCGCGCGGCCTCGACCCCCGCGTTCAGGGCCAGCAGGTTGGTCTGGAACGCGATGTCGTCGATCAGGCCGGTGATCCGCGAGATCTGTTCGGAGGACGCGCGGATCCCTTCCATGGCTTCGGCGGTCCGGCCCACCACATCGGCGCTGCGCTCCATCTCGGTTCGGGCGGACTGGGCGACCTGGTTGGATTTCTTCGTGGCCTCGGCGGATTGCCGGATGCTGGCGGTGACCTCTTCCATGGCCGCGGCGGTTTCCTCGAGCGAGGCGGCCTGGCTGTTGGTGCGATGCGACAACTCGTCGGCCGAGCCGTTCACCAGATCGACGCTGTCGAGCATCTGGTCCATGGTCCGCGCGACCTGCGTGATGATCGAGCCCAGGTTCTCCGCCGCGGAATTCATCTTCTGGCGCACCGTGTCGTAGGCGGCAGGGTAATCGCTGTGCTCGGGCGCGGGCATCCGGTGGGAGAGGTCGCCTTCGGCGATGGCGTCGATCGCGGCGTTGAGGTATGTCAGTGCGCGGGCCTGTTCTTCGCCCCAGACCGCGAAGGTCACGGTCGTCACCTGCTCGATGTCGAAGGCGAAGGCACGACTGACGGCATTGACCATCGCCGAGGTGTCGCGGCCGCGCCGGAACCAGCCGCTCCCGCCCGACGCGGCCAGCGCCGCCAGCATCTTGCCCGAGGACAGGGCGTAGGCCGAGGCGTAGATGTCGAGCGGCAGGTTGATCCGCGCATGGGTGCGGCCGATCCGCTCCACCGATGCCGCATAGTCCTCGCCCAAATCGCCCGAAAGCAGCCGCATCCAGTGTTTCTTCTGCGCGCTGCGCGCGAAATCCACCCGCGCGTCGCTTTCGAAGAAGGTCTTCGAGATCGGATCCGCGAGCGCCCTTTCGTAGAATTCCCGCAAGATCCCGTCGAGCCCCGGGATCAGGATGTCGCCCGCCTTTCTGAGCAGCACGGCGTTCTGTCCGCCGAGGTCGAATTGATCGATTTTCCGAGCAAGCTTGTCCATGTTCGCAGCACCTGGTTCCTTATTTGCGCGCACACTGCCACGCAAAACCTAGTGCGGGATTAATCGGCGGATTTGATGCAAAACTCCCCTTGTCCGCCGCGGGCCCACGACCCTTCGGCCGCGCATGAACGGGGCACGTCGGGACCACGCGCCGCTGCCTGCCTTGCACGCGGGGACGGCGCCGCGGCACAGGCCGCTCCCCTGAGCGGGGACACGCGACACGTGTTTTCAATGGCAATGGCGGCCCGGCTGCCCTATCCAGAGGCTATTGATTAAAGTTTTCGATTAAGGAGGCCGATCATGGCTTTGCACCCGAAAGGTATTCTCGTGGCCGTCGCGCTCGCGTCGCTGTCCTGGGCGGCACAGGCGGAAAGCGTGGAGGACATGCCGGCCGAGCTTCGCGGCATGTTCGTCTCCGAACAGTTCGCCCGCGCGGTCTGGCTGGATTGCAATACCGGGTCCATGCGCATGAAGCTTGCCATGCAGCTTCTGTCCCGGCCCGACACGGATTACGGGGCGGTGCACCATGTCCTCACCCCGTTCGCCGCGGATGGCAGCAGCCTGGGGCTGGTGCAGGCGCTGTCGGACTGGGTCGAGGACGAGATCGACCCCGACGCGATCGCCAGCCGCTTCCGGGCGCAATGCGTGGAACTGGCCGCCCGCGCACCCACCTGAGGCGACCGATGGCGCGCGCCATGGACCATGGCGCGCGCAACCTTTGGCCCGCCCGCTAAGCAGCGCCTCCGCTGACGCGGTTTTGCCGGGAAGGAACTAGAAATGCACCGAGAGGCTGTCGAGGGGCGCCTGCACGGGCGGGGCGAACCTCGTCAGGTCGATGCCCTCGACCGCCCGCTTGTACTCGTCGAGCGTCGGCGTGCGCCCGAGGATCGCGGAGAGTACGACGACCGGCGTCGAGGCCAGCAGCGACTCGCCCTTCTTCGTCTCGCTGTCGGCCACCACGCGGCCCTGGAAGAGACGGGTGGAGGTGGCCAGCACCGTGTCGCCCTTCGCGGCCTTTTCCTGGTTGCCCATGCAGAGATTGCAGCCGGGCCGTTCGAGATAGAGGATGTTCTCGTATTCGGTCCGCGCGCGGGTCTTGGGGGCGGCGTCGTCGAACTCGAACCCGGCATATTTCTGCAGGATCGGCCAGTCGCCTTCCGCCTTCAGCTCGTCGATGATGTTGTAGGTGGGCGCGGCCACGACGAGCGGCGCCTTGAACGTGACACGACCTTGCTCGGCTTCGAGGTTGCGCAGCATCTGCGCGACGATCTTGATGTCGCCCTTGTGCACCATGCAGGACCCGACGAAGCCCAGATCGACCGTCTTCCGCGCCCCGTAATGGGAGATCGGGCGGATCGTGTCATGGGTGTAGCGCCGAGAGGGGTCGGGGTTGTCCACGTCCGGGTCGGCGATCATGGGCTCCACGATCCGGTCGAGATCGACGACGACCTCGGCGAAGTACCGCGCCGTGTCGTCCGGTCTCAGCGCCGGTTGCGCGCCCGAGCGGATGCCCGCAATGCGCCGCTCGGCAATCTCGATCAGCCCCGCGAGCATGCCCGCATCGTTGTCCATGCCCTTCTCGATCATGCCGCGGATCCGGTCCCGGGCGATCCCGAGCGAGCGGATCAGCGTCTCGTCGTCCGAGATGCAGATCGAGGCCTTGGCCTTCATCTCTGCGGTCCAGTCGGTGAAGGTGAAGGCCTGGTCGGCCAGAAGCGTACCGATATGGACCTCGATCACCCGGCCCTGGAAGACGTTTTCGCCATGCTGGGCCAGCATCTGCGCCTGCGTGGCGTGGACCACGTCGCGGAAATCCATATGCGGGGCCATTGCGCCCTTGAAGGTCACCTTGACGGATTGCGGGATCGGCATCGTCGCCTCGCCGGTGGCGAGCGCCAGCGCCACGGTGCCGGAATCCGCGCCGAAGGCCACGCCCTTCGACATGCGCGTGTGGCTGTCGCCGCCGATGATGATGGCGCGGTCGTCCACGGTGAGGTCGTTCAGCACCTTGTGGATCACGTCCGTCATGGCCGGATAGACGCCCTTGGGGTCGCGGCCCGTGATCAGTCCGAAGCGGTGCATGAACTCCATCAGACGTGGGGTGTTCGCCTGTGCCTTCAGATCCCAGACCGAGGCGGTGTGACAGCCGGACTGGTAGGCGCCGTCGACCGACGGCGAGACCGCCGTCGCGGCCATGGCCTCGAGTTCCTGCGCGGTCATCGGTCCGGTGGTGTCCTGGCTGCCCACTATGTTGACCCGCACCCGCACGTCCGAGCCCGCGTGCAGCACCTTGCCCGGCGTGGTGCCGCGCGCATTTGCGTTGAAGATCTTCTCCACCGCCGTCAGGCCCTGGCCCGCGTGGCTGACCTCGCGGGCGGGCGCGAAGGCCGATTTCAGGGGGATGGCCAGCGTCTCGCAGGCAAAGGTCTGGAGCATCTTGCCGAAAACGATGGCGTAGGAGCTGCCCGCGCGCATGAACTCGACCTTCTGGGGCGTGAAGCTGTCGGAGATGTCGGCAAGCTCCTCGCGGCCGTCTTCGGTCAGGAGCTTTCCGGCCTTCGTGTCGATCTTCAGCACCGTGCCGGTCGCGACGGAGTATTTCTGCTCGAGGATCGGGGTGCCGTCATTGCCGAGGATCGGCTTGCCGTCCTCGTCCAGCTTGCGGACCCAGTTCTTCAGGTCGATGCCGATGCCGCCCGTGACGCCGACGGTCGTCAGGAAGATGGGCGAGATTCCGTTCGTCCCGGCCACCACGGGGGCGTAGTTCACGAAGGGCACGTAGGGGGAGGCGGGCTTGCCCGTCCAGAGCGCCACGTTGTTCACGCCCGACATCCGGGAGGAGCCCACGCCCATCGTGCCTTTCTCGGCCACGAGCATCACGCGCTTGCCCGGATGCTGGCGCTTCAGTGCCTCGATCTCGGCCTGGGCCTCTTCGGAGATCAGGCATTTGCCGTGCAACTCGCGGTCCGAGCGTGAATGGGCCTGGTTGCCGGGCGACAGGAGGTCGGTCGAGATATCGCCCTCGGCCGCCACATAGGTGACGACCTCGATCTCCTCCTCGATCTGCGGCAGGCGGGTGAAGAACTCGGCATTGGCGTAGCTGTGCAGGATGTCCGTCGCGACCGGGTTGCCCGTGGCATGGGCGTCGCGCAGCCGGTCGGTATCCGCTTCGTAGAGGAAGACCTGCGTCTTGAGCACCTCGGCGGCCTGCGCGGCGATTTCGGCGTCACGTCCCAGCGCGAGATCGAGCAGCACGCGCACCGACGGGCCGCCCTTCATGTGCGACAGAAGCTCGAAGGCGAAGGCGGGCGCGATCTCGGGGATGGATACTTCGCCCAGGATGATTTTCTTGAGAAAAAGCGCCTTCTCTCCGGCCGCGGCGGTCGTGCCGGGCAGGATGTTGTAGATGAAGAAACGCAGGCACGCGTCGCGATGCGGGCTGGCTGCGTCCTCGATATGGGCGATGATCTCGCGCGCCAGGGCCCCGTCGTCGATCGGCTTGGGGCCGAGCCCCTCGGCCTTGCGGGTTTCGATTTCCGACAGGTAGTCCTGGTAGAGGGTCATGGTCACATCCGCGTCTGGCTATGGGGTCGGGCAGGGGTGCGAAACTTCTGTATACCGTTGCATACAGTTTTGCATGGCGTTTCTCCGGCGCGATCCGCGACATTCCGGCACCGGTCGTGCAGTCAGGTGGGCGTGTCAGGGGCGCATGTAGAGGGCGACAGCCGTCGTCTCGATCAGGTGGTCGCCGATCTTTTCCGCCCCGTCGAGCCAGGCGGGGTCCGTCGCCGCGAGGCGGGCGTCGACCATCAGCCCGACGGGCCCGATTGCCTCGGCGAGCGCGTCCGCCGCAGCGGCCGAGCCGAAGACGTAGGAATGCGGCCTTCGCAGGTGCCAGGAGAAGCTGCCGCGATAGACATCCACGACGATCACCGGGGCATCCTCCGGCAGGGCATCCGTCAGCGTCGCGACGGCGGGGCCGGGGTCGTAAAGGCGGTTCAGATCCTCCGCCAGGCTCGCCTTCAGCCCGGTGAAGAGGATCGCCGTGCCGAGGCAAACGGCAAGGATGCGCGCCTCGCCCTCGAGCCGGGCGGCGCCCAGAACGGCGGCGGCGGCCAGGATGCCCCAGAGCGCGAAACCCGCGAGATGCGCGGCGCTTGCCTGCTCCAAAACATCGGCGAGCCAGGCGGCCTCCCGCGTCGCGCCCCACCAGAGCGCGGCGAAGACCAGGGCGAGCAGAACGGCCGAGGCGGCGAGGACGAGACGCGGCGCCCGGGGCGCGCGCGCCTCGGCGCGCTCGAGCGCAAGGGCGAGAAAGAGCGCCATGGGCGGCAGAACCGGGAACAGGTACTTGGCGCTTTTCTGCGCAACGCTCTGCAGCACGACGAGCGCAAGGATGGTGAAGACGCTCCACAGGATCAGCGCCCGGTCGCGGCCGGGGCGCGACCGGATGAGCGCGGGGGCAAGCAGGATCCAGGGCAGGAGGATGGGCAGGGTCGCTGTCAGATAGGTGCTCCATGGCTTGCGCCCGTCGACCGAGTTGACGGCCCGCTCCACGATCTGCACCTCGACGATGTTGATCAATGCGGGCCAGCCGAAGACCACCAGCAGCGCCGTGAACCAGATCGCCACGACGCCCGCGCAGGCGGCCAGAGCGATGGCGAAGTCGCGGACGAAAAGCCGCCGCGCCCGGCCTGTGAAAAGCGCGCCCGCGATCACGCCGCCCACCGGGAAGATCACTCCGAAGGGCCCCTTGATCAGCACCGCGACCCCCGCCAGCACGCCGCCCGCGATGAACCAGACCTGCGCACGGTCCGCCTCGAGCGCGCGCGCGAAGGCGGCGAAGGACAACAGGATCACGCCGGCGAAAAGCGGGTCCATGCGCATGGTCAGCGCGTAGAAGGCCACGAAGGGCAGCGACAGCAGGATCAGCCCCGCCCTGAGCGCGAGGCGCTCGGAGGTGCCGAGCCAGCGGAAGGCCATATGGGCGAAAACCGCGAAGAGCAGGACGGTGACCGCGTTGACCGCGAAGAACACGGCCGGTGTCGGCCCGCCCGCAAGCTCCGCGCCCAGCCGAAGCGCCATGAAGTAGACGGGTCCCTTGTCGAGATAGGGCGCGCCCGCGATGGTCTGGGTCAGCCACGCGCCCCGCTCCATCATCTCGCGCACGATGCCGCCGTAGCGCACCTCGTCGCGGTAGAAGAGTTCGCGCGCGCCGATGAAGGGCAGGGTGTAGGCGGCGACGACGAGCGTGTAGAGCGCGAGCGCCCGCAGCCCGATCGGGCTTTGGCTCTCCTTGGCCGCTTGGGCGGGGGCTGGCTCGGACTCGACGCTCATTGCACGGGGTCCTTGCGGCGTTGGCGCGCGCATTGCAAGGGCCGGGGCGCCGCAGGGATCTGGCACGAGGCAAAGGCGCCGAAGCCTGCGCTCCGGCCCCTCGGCGCCGGGAGTGGCGCCGGGGCTCAGCCCTTCTTCCGCGCCTCCGCCTCGGCCACGTTCTTCTTCACGTCGAGGAAGCTGTCGGGCGTGACCGAGATCGAGTGGATGCCGGCCTCGACCAGAAGCCGCGCGAAGTCGGGGTCGTTCGACGGCGCCTGCCCGCAAAGCCCGATCTTGCGCCCGGCCTTCCGCGCGCGCGCGATGGCTTCCCGGATCATCCACAGCACCGCCGGGTCGCGTTCCGAGAACAGCCCCGAGAGCGCCTCGCCATCCCGGTCGATCCCCAGCGTCAGCTGCGTGAGGTCGTTCGAGCCGATGGAGAAGCCGTCGAAGCGCTCGGCGAATTCCTCGGCGCGGATCACGTTCGAAGGGATCTCGGTCATCACGTAAAGCTGGAGGCCATCGCGGCCGCGTTCCAGCCCGTGCTCGGCCATGACGGCGGTGACGCGGTCCGCCTCCTCCGGCGAGCGGCAGAACGGCACCATGACGATGACGTTGTCGAAGCCCATCTCGTTCCGCAGGTATTTCAGCGCCTTGCACTCCAGAGCGAAGGCATCCTTGTAGAAGTCGGAATAATACCGCGAGGCGCCGCGCAGGCCGATCATCGGGTTCTCTTCCTCGGGCTCGTAGAGCGTGCCGCCCAGAAGCTCGGC
>CAZGHJ010000112.1:0-9400 GCA_964525355.1 uncultured Roseicyclus sp. | reverse complement strand
AGGATCGAGGCCGCCTTCCTGCAGCCCCAGCCCGACGACACCGTGCCCCGCTTCGCCTACGAGAGCCACCTCGCCGCGATGACCGGCCCCGAGCCGCGCTGGCCCGACAGCACCCGCGCGGTGTCGGAACTGCGCCTGTCGCTGCGCGTGCGGCCCACGGGCCTGCTCGGTGCCGTATCGGGGCCGCGCACGGTGCATCTCGACATCGTCGACTACCCGGGCGAGTGGCTCCTCGACCTCGCGCTTCTGGAAACGGATTTCGAGACCTGGTCCCGCACCGCGCTTGCGCGCGCCGAGACGCGCCGCGACGGGATCGCCGCGCCCTGGTTCGCGGCGCTCGCGCGCGTCGACGTCGCGAACCCGCTTGACGAGCCGCAGGCCGATGCGCTCGCGCGGGCCTGGACGGCGTATCTCGCCGCCGCGCGCGAGGCGGGGCTCTCGGACTGCACGCCCGGCCGCTTCCTTCTGCCCGGCGATCTCGAGGGCAGCCCCGCGCTCACCTTCGCACCGCTGCCCCCCGGTCCCGCCCCGCGCGGCTCGCTCGCGCGGGAATTCGCCCGCCGCTACGACGCCTACCGGCGCGAGATCGTCAAACCCTTCTTCCGGGAGCATTTCGCGCGGATCGACCGGCAGATCGTGCTGATCGACGCGCTCGGCGCGATCCATTCGGGGCCCCGGGCGCTGGAGGACCTGCGCCTCGCCATGGCGGGCATCCTCGGTGCCTTCCGGCCCGGACGGAACGCGTTTCTCTCCTCGATCCTCGGCCGCCGCGTCGACCGGATCCTGATCGCGGCGACCAAGGCCGATCACCTGCACCACGCCCAGCACCCGCGCCTGCAGGCGATCGTCGAGGCGCTGGTGACCGAGGCGCGGCGTCGCGCGGAATTCTCGGGCGCCACCACCCGCGCGCTGGCGCTGGCGAGCCTGCGCAGCACGGTCGAGGAAACCCGGACGGTGAACGGCACGCAGATGGACCTCGTGCGCGGCCGGCTTCTGTCGGACGGGCGGCAGGCGGCGCTGCATCCGGGCGATCTGCCCACCGATCCCGCGGCCCTTCTCGCCCCGGCGCGCGACGGGGCCGAGACCTGGCTTGCGGACGATTACGGCGTGATGCGCTTCGCGCCGGCGCCGATGTCGCTCAGGCCCGGCGAGGGGCCGCCGCATATCCGTCTCGACACCGCGGCGGAGTTTCTCATCGGGGACCGGCTGTGACCGCGCGCGTCCCGGCAGACCGGCGGAGGGCGCGGCGATGACCGACCGCAGGGGCCCCGTCCTGATCGAGCTCGACGACGACGCGGCCGCGCCCGGACCCGCCGCGGCGCCGCCCGTCGCGGACACCCCGCCCGGCCCCGAGGGGCGCGCGATGCAGGTCGTGGCCACCCTCGGCCAGCAGCGGCGCGGCGCGCGGCTTCGCCGCTGGGTCTGGGGCACGCTGGCGGCCTTTCTCGGCTTCGTCCTGTCGCTTGCCGCGTGGGATTTCGTCACCGGGCTTCTGGCCGCGCGCCCGGTCCTCGGCATGGTGGCCAGCGGGCTTCTGGGCCTTCTGCTCGCGCTCCTTCTCGCGGTGGCGCTGCGCGAGATGGCGGCCTTCTCGCGGCTCGCGCGGCTCGACGCGTTGCACCGCGACGCCGTGCGCGCGACGACGACCGGTGCGCTTTCGGAGGCGCGGGGCGTGGTCGACCGGCTGCTGGTGCTCTACCGCGGACGGCCGGAGTTGCGGCTGGGGTCGGAAGCCGTCACGGCGGCCCGCGACGAGGTCTTCGACGCCGAAACCCTCTTCGCGCTGACCGAGGCGCGGCTGATGGCGCCGCTCGATGCCGCCGCCACCCGCGAGGTCGAGACCGCCGCGCGGCAGGTCGCCACGGTCACCGCGCTCGTGCCGCTGGCCTTCGCCGACGTGATCGCGGCGCTCACGGCGAACCTGCGCATGATCCGCCGCATCGCCGAGATCTATGGCGGCCGGTCGGGCACGCTCGGCGCCTGGCGGCTGACGCGCGCCGTGCTGACTCACCTGGTGGCCACGGGCGCGGTCGCGGTGGGCGACGACCTGCTGGGCTCGGTCGCGGGCGGCTCGGTCCTCGCCCGCGTGTCGCGCCGCTTCGGCGAGGGCGTGGTCAACGGCGCGCTCACGGCGCGCGTCGGCGTGGCCGCGATGGAGGTCTGCCGCCCCCTGCCCTTCGGCCCCGGCCGGCGGCCGGGCGTCACCGCGCTGGTCCGGCGCGCGCTCACGGGACTTTTCGCGGGCAAGGCGGAGACGCGCGATGACGGCTGACCCCTTCCTCCATCACCCGGGCCTGCGGGACAAGATCAGGCCCTTCGAGACCTCGTTCTTCCGCACCCATACGGTCGCGCGCGTCCGCGAACTCATGGCGGCGCGGGGCCATCCCGTGACCTTCCCCTTCTACGAGGACGCCGAGCGCGAGGCGCTCCGGGCCGAGGCGCTGCGCGGCCATGCGGGCGATCTCCTGGTCTTTGCCTACGGCTCGCTCCTGTGGGACCCGGCCCTCGATTTCGCCGAGGTGCGCAGGGCTCGTGCCCCCCACCACGCGCGGCGTTTCATCCTTGTCGACATCCATGGCGGGCGGGGGACCGCCGGGGCGCCGGGGCTGATGGCCGCCCTCGACGCGGGCGCGGGCTGCGACGGGCTGGTGTTCCGCATCCCCGAGGCGCAGGTCGAGATAGAGACCGAGATCCTGTTTCGCCGCGAGATGATCGGCCCCGGCTACCACGCGCGCTTCGTGCCCGTCGTGGTCGGCGGCGAAACGGCGCGCGCGCTCACCTTCCTCGCCGATCACGACGATCCGTCGATGCGGCCGGACATCTCGCGCGCCGAACAGTTGCGCTACCTGGCGACGGGCGCGGGCTTTCTCGGCACGAGCCACGAGTATCTGCGGAACGTCGTCGACCACCTGCACGACATGGCGATCCCCGACCCCGATCTCGACGCACTTCTGGCCGAGACCGAGGCCGAGATGGCGCGGCTGGCCGCTGGCCCCCCCTGAGGGACAGACCCGCGCACGCCCGCCGCGCGGCACCCGATTTTCGTACGAAAATCGGCACCGCCCCCTGACAAGCGGCGCGCGGCATGCCACACCGGGGCGATGACGGACACCGCCCGCATTCCCGTCCATGTGGACCGCCCCCTCCTCGGCATCGTGCTGATGCTGGGCTTCTGCACGGTCGTACCCTTCGCCGACGCGCTGGCGAAGCTTTTGGGCTCGGAGTTGCCGCTGGTGCAACTGATCCTCGTGCGTTTCGCCATCCAGGCCATCCTGCTGGCTCCGCTTGCGCTCGGCATGGGCCGGGCGATGTTCCCGTCTGCGCGGGTCGTGCGCCTGACAGCGCTGCGCGCGCTTCTGCTGACGGCCGGTGTGACGCTCATGTTCAGCGCCCTGCGCTACCTGCCTCTGGCCGATGCCGTGGCGATCGCCTTCGTCATGCCCTTCATCATGCTGCTCCTGGGCTGGTGGGTGCTGGGCGAGGAGGTCGGCGCGCGCCGCCTGGCGGCCTGCACTGTGGGCTTCGCCGGCACGCTCATGGTGGTGCAGCCGAGCTTCGCGGAGGTCGGCTGGCCCGCGCTTCTGCCGCTCGGCGTGGCGGTGGTCTTCGCGCTTTTCATGCTGGTGACGCGCCAGGTCGCGCGCGACGCGGACCCGGTCGCGCTCCAGGCGGCGACGGCGCTCATGGCCCTTCCGGTGCTGGTGCCCCTCGCATTCCTGCCAGCGACGGGCGACCTGCCGCTCGTCGGCTGGGTCGCGCCGGACACACGCGCCACGATGCTTCTGATCACCATGGGGGTGCTGGGCTCGGTCGCGCACCTGCTGATGACCTGGTCCCTGCGCTTCGCACCCTCGGCAACGCTGGCACCGATGCAGTATCTCGAGATCCCCATCGCGACGCTCGTGGGTCTCCTGATCTTCGGCGATCTGCCCGACGGGCTGGCCGCGGTGGGGATCGTCGTGACCATCGCGGCGGGGCTTTACATCGTGGCCCGCGAGCGCGCGCTGTCCCGGCTCCCGCCGCCCCCCGCTTGATCCAGCGCAAGGCGCGGACGCGGCGCGCCGGCGCAAGTTCGGCCCATGGACCATCTGCCAGCCACGCCGGAACACGGCCACAGCCAGCGGGAAGTCGAGACGCGCATCGGCGCGCCCGACGGACGCGGACATCTGCGCGATATCATCTACGGGGGCATCGACGGCGCGGTGACGACCTTCGCCATCGTCGCGGGCGTGGCGGGCGCGGGGCTATCGCCCTTCGTGATCGTGGCGTTGGGGCTGGCCAACGTGCTGGCCGACGGCTTTTCCATGGCCGCGGGAAACTATTCCGGCACCAAGGCCGAGCGGGACGACGCGCGGCGGCTGGCCGAGGTGGAACGCCGCCACCTCGACCGCGCCCCCGAGGGCGAGCGGCGCGAGATCCGCGAGATCCTGCGCCGCAAGGGCCTGTCGGGCGCGGTGCTGGACGGGGCGACCGAGCAGATCGCGGGCAACCGCGAGGCCGCCGTACGGCTGATGCTGACCGACGAATACGGGCTCTCCCCGGTCGAGCCGAACCCGATGCGCGCGGCCATGGCCACCTTTCTCGCCTTTCTCGCGGCGGGCATGGTTCCGCTGCTGCCCTTCCTGTTCAGCCTGCCGGACGCCTTCAAGATCTCCGCCGCCATGACCGGCGTGGTCTTCTTCGGCATCGGCGCGTTGAAGTCGATCTGGTCGCTCAGCCCATGGTGGCGCTCGGGCGCCGAGACGCTTCTCATCGGCGGCGCGGCGGCGAGCGTGGCCTATTTCGTGGGCTCGCTCTTCGCCGCGTGATCATCGCGGTCTTTACCCCGGACCCGACGCCGCCTATACCGCCGCCCATGACGCGCAGACCCGCCATCGTCATTCGAATTACGTGCCCGGCGGCCTGACAAAGACGCCGGGACCCGAGGTGCTTGAGCTATCGCACCGCCCTGATATTCCCCATTGCCCCGATGATGAGCCAAGGAGCCCGGCCCATGTGCGCCGAGACGACAGCCCAGACCCCCGATTACAAAGCCACGCTGAACCTGCCCCGCACCGAGTTCCCGATGCGCGCGGGGCTCCCGAAGCGCGAGCCTGACTGGCTCGCCCGGTGGGAGCGGATCGGCGTCTACGACCGCCTGCGTGAAAAGCAGGCGCGCGCGCCCTTCACGCTGCATGACGGCCCTCCCTACGCCAACGGCAACCTCCATATCGGCCATGCGCTGAACAAGACGATCAAGGACATCATCGTGCGCTCGCACCAGATGATGGGCCATGACGCGCGGTATGTCCCCGGCTGGGACTGCCACGGCCTGCCCATCGAGTGGAAGATCGAGCAGCAATATCGCGAGAAGGGCCGCGACAAGGACGCCGTGGACGTGGTCGAGTTCCGCCAGGAATGCCGCCGCTTCGCGGAGCACTGGATCGAGGTCCAGCGCGAGGAGTTCAAGCGCCTCGGCATCACCGGCAACTGGGCCGATCCCTACCTGACGATGGATTTCCACGCCGAGCGGGTGATCGCCGAGGAGTTCATGACCTTCCTCATGAACGGATCGCTCTACCAGGGCTCGAAGCCGGTGATGTGGTCGCCGGTGGAAAAGACGGCGCTGGCCGAGGCGGAGGTGGAGTATCACGACCGCCAGACCGACGCGATCTGGGTGCCATTCCGTGTCGTTCCCAAATCCGAGAAGATGGCGCTTCTGGACGGGGAGCCCACGGCCTTCAACGAGTCGCTCCACGCACTGACATCGAGCGACCTCGACAGCGCACAGGTGGTGATCTGGACCACCACCCCTTGGACCCTGCCGCAGAACCGCGCGATCTGTTTTGGGCCGGACATCGCCTACGGTCTCTACGAGGTCACCGGCCGGCCCGAGGAATGCTGGGCGCGGATCGGGGACCGGTATCTGATCGCCGACGCGCTGGCCGAGGAGGCGCTCTCGGCCATGCGGTTGGAGCCCACGATGTATCGCCGCCTGCGCGACGTCGGCCCGACCGAGCTTGCCGGCCTCTCCTGCGCGCACCCGTTCCGCGGGGTCGAAGGGGCGAACGGCGAGTGGGATTTCGACGTCCATCTCTTCGCGGGCGATCACGTGACGGATGATGCGGGCACCGGCTTCGTCCACACCGCGCCCTCCCACGGGGACGACGACTACGCCATCTTCCTGCGCGAGCGGAACGGCCCCAAGGCCTTCGAGATGACGCACAACATCCGCGACGACAGCTCCTACCGGGCCGACCTGCCCTTCTTCGGGGGCGAGCGGATCATCCGCGAAGACGGCAAGCCGGGCGGCGCCAACAAGGCCGTGATCGACAAGCTGGTGGAGGTCGGCAAGCTTCTGGGTCGGCGCCGCATCACCATCTCGGATGCCCATTCCTGGCGCTCGAAGGCGCCCGTGATCCGGCTGAACCGCCCGCAATGGTTCGCGGCCATCGACAAGGCGCTTGGCGACGGGAAGGACGCGCACGGGACGACGATCCGGGAACGTGCGCTGGCGTCCATCAACGAGCTTGTCACCTTCACGCCGGTCTCGGGCCAGAACCGCCTGCGCGCGATGATGGAAACGCGGCCCGACTGGGTGCTCTCGCGCCAGCGCGCCTGGGGCGTGCCGCTGACCTGTTTCGTCAAGACGGGCGCGGACCCGTCCGACCCCGACTTCCTCCTGCGCGATCCGGCGGTCAACGCCCGCATCCTCGAGGCCTTCGAGGCGGAAGGCGCCGACGCCTGGTACAAGCCCGGCGCCAAGGCGCGGTTCCTCGGGCCAGACCACGACCCCGACGCCTACGAACAGGTCTTCGACATCCTCGACGTGTGGTTCGATTCGGGCTCCACCCACGCCTTCGTCCTGCGGGATCGCCCCGACGGGACCGAGGACGGCATCGCGGATGTCTACATGGAGGGCACCGACCAGCATCGCGGCTGGTTCCACTCCTCGCTCCTGCAGGCCTGCGGCACGATCGGCCGCGCGCCCTACCGCAACGTGGTGACCCACGGCTTCACGCTCGACGAGAAGGGCATGAAGATGTCGAAGTCCATCGGCAACACCGTCGTCCCGCAGGAGGTGGTGGACCAGTACGGCGCCGACATCCTGCGGCTCTGGGTGGCGCAGGCGGACTACACCGCCGACCAGCGGATCGGGCCGGAGATCCTGAAGGGGACCGCCGACAGCTATCGGCGCCTCAGGAACACGATGCGCTTCATGCTGGGGTCCCTGTCGGACTTCGCGGAAGCGGACCGGGTCGCGCCCGCCGACATGCCGGAGCTCGAACGCTGGGTCCTGCACCGGCTGGCCGAGCTCGACGATACCGTGCGCACGGGCTACCGGGCCTTCGACTTCCAGGGCGTCTTCCAGGCGGTGTTCCAGTTCGCCACCACGGACCTCTCGGCCTTCTATTTCGACATCCGCAAGGACGCGCTTTATTGCGACGGCGACACGCCCCGCAGGCGGGCCGCGCGCACGGTGCTCGACCTGCTGTTCCACCGGCTGACGACATGGCTCGCGCCGATCCTCGTCTTCACGATGGAGGAAGTCTGGCTGGAGCGCTTCCCGGGCGACGATAGCTCCGTGCATTTGCAGGACATCCCCGAGACGCCCGCCGATTGGCGCGACGCGGACCTCGCCGCAAAGTGGGCGCGCATCCGCACCGCCCGCCGGGTGGTCACGGCCGCGCTCGAGATCCAGCGCCGCGAGAAGGTGATCGGCGCCTCGCTCGAGGCCGCGCCGGTCCTTCAGGTGGCCGACCCCGGCCTCGCCGCGATCCTGCGGACTGTGCCGATGGACGACCTCTGCATCACGTCGGGCCTCACGGTGATGGAGGGCGAGCCGCAGGACAGCGCCTTCCGGCTCGACGATCCCGGGATCGGCATCGTCTTCCACGCCGCGCAGGGCGAGAAGTGCCAGCGTTGCTGGAAGATCCTGCCTGATGTGGGCAGCCATGCCCATCCCGGCGTCTGCGGGCGCTGCGACAGCGCGCTCGGCTGAAGGTGCGGGCGGGGTCGCCATCCGGCGCACGACGACCCTGCCCGCGACCGCCCTGTGCGGCGGCGCACAGGGGGCCGGGCTTGGGTTCCGCCAGCCCGTGCCCTACCTTCTTCGCCAGTCAGCGAAAGGAAGCCCGCCATGAGCGACGACACAAGCTATACCCCGCCGAAGGTCTGGACCTGGAACAAGGAGAACGGGGGCAAGTGGGGCAGTCTCAACCGCCCCATCGCCGGCGCGACCCATGAGAAGGACTTGCCGCGCGGCAAGCACCCGTTCCAGCTTCATAGCCTCGCCACGCCGAACGGCGTGAAGGTGACGGTCCTCTTCGAGGAACTCCTGGAGGCCGGCTTCGACGCCGAGTACGACGCCTGGCTCATCGATATCGGCAAGGGCGACCAGTTCGGCTCGGGATTCGTGGAGATCAACCCGAACTCCAAGATCCCCGCGCTGCTGGACCTGACCGGCGAGACGCCCGTCCGCGTCTTCGAGAGCGGCGCGATCCTGATGCACCTGGCCGAGAAGTTCGGCGCCTTTCTGGGCAGGCCCGAGGACCGGCCCGAGCTTCTGTCCTGGCTGATGTGGCAGATGGGCTCGGCGCCTTTCCTCGGCGGCGGCTTCGGCCATTTCTACGCCTACGCGCCCTACCCGATGGAATACCCGATCAACCGCTACGCGATGGAGGTGAAGCGCCAGCTCGACGTGCTGGACCGTCATCTCGCGGGGCGCGAGTGGGTCGTGGGCGAGGAGATCACCATCGCGGACATGGCGATCGCGCCCTGGTACGGGCGGCTCGTGAAGGGCGAGGCCTATGACGCGGGCGAGTTCCTGTCGGTCCACGAATACGAGAACGTCATCGCCTGGGCCGACCGCTTCTACGCGCGGCCTGCCGTGCAGCGCGGCGCCATGGTCAACCGCAGCTTCGGCCCGCCCGAGCTGCAGCTGCGCGAACGCCACGACGCGAGCGACTTCGAGACGCGGACCCAGGACAAGATCGGGGACGCCGCGGAATGACAGCGGACGCGGCCCGAGATCGGCCGCGCGCGCCGTCTGACGCCGAGATCGCCGCCGCGCTCATGCGCCTTGCCCGCACCCGTGGCCCGGAGCGGAGCTTCTGCCCCTCCGAGGCGGCGCGGGCCCTGTCCGAGGACTGGCGCCCCCTCATGCCCGAGATCCGGCGGGTGGCCGCTGGCCTGCCACTTATGGCCACACAGCGCGGGGCGCCTTGCGATCCCGTGACCGCGCGAGGACCGATCCGGCTGAGCGCACGATAGGCCTGAACTATCGCAAGTCTCAAGGTTTCCGAAACACTCGCCTGCTATCGACGAGATCCACACGGGCAGGGGAAACGAGTTCGGCAGATGGAGCTGGAGGGGATCACGCGCGATATCGGCAGCTTCACGCGCGACGCCATTCTCGTGA
>CAZGHJ010000111.1:5435-9511 GCA_964525355.1 uncultured Roseicyclus sp. | reverse complement strand
AGAACGAGGCCGGCGTGCTGGCGCGGGTCATCGGGCTTTTCTCGGGCCGGGGCTATAACATCGAAAGCCTCACCGTGGCCGAGGTCGACCACGCGGGCGGGCGGTCGCGCATCACCATCGTGACCTCCGGCACGCCGCAGGTGATCCAGCAGATCAAGATGCAACTCGAGCGCATGGTGCCCGTGCACGAGGTGTCGGACCTGACCGTGGAGGGGCCCTTCGTCAGCCGCGAGCTGGCGCTCATCAAGGTCATCGCCCGCGGCGAGCACCGGGTCGAGGCGCTCCGCATCGCCGAGATCTTCCGCGCCAACGTGGTGGACTCGACACTGGAGAGCTTCGTCTTCGAGATCACCGGCACGCCCGACAAGGTCGACGCCTTCTGCACGCTGATGCAGCCCCTCGGCGAGGTTCGGCTTGCGCGGACGGGCGTCGCGGCCATCGCGCGGGGGCTCTAGGGGCCAGGGCCGCGCCGGCGATGTCGGGGCCGGCTTTGCCCGGCACGGACCGACCGACCGGCGCGCGCGGTCCTCTCTCCCCGGCCGGGTCGATCCCGACACCGGGCATGTCGCACCTGCGCAAGACGGCGGCCGCCGCGCCGCCCACCCTCCCGTCACCGAGGCACGGGAGGTCCGCAGATGCCCGAAGATCACCGCATGGCCACGATCTCCGCCACGCTGGCCGATGTGGCGGCCCCGATCGACCGCGCGCGCGGCCTGCCCAACGCTCATTATACCGACCCCGCCACGATCGCGGCCGAGACCCGCGCCTGCCTCGAGACGACCTGGGCGGCGGTCGCGGTGGGCGCGGACGTGCCCGAGCCCGGCGATGCGAAACCGCTGGACTTTCTCGGCCAGCCGCTTCTGCTCCTGCGGGACGACGCGGGCGCGGTGCGCATCTTTTTCAACATCTGCCGGCACCGCGGCATGATCCTTGTCGACGCGCCGCGCCGGATCGAGGGCGCCATCCGCTGCCCCTACCATTCCTGGTGCTATTCGAAATCCGGGAGCCTTGTCGCCACGCCCCACGTGGGCGGGCCGGGCCGGAACGCCCATGCAGGCATCGACCGCGCCGCACTGGGCCTTGTCGAGCTGCGGACCCATGTCTGGCGCGACGTGGTCTTCGTGAACCTTTCGGGCGATGCACCGCCCTTCGAGGAGGTGCATGCCGGCCTGCTCGCCCGCTGGGCCGAGGTCGAACGGCCGCTTTACCATGGCGGGGCCGGCAGCCGCTTCACCCTCGAGGTGCAGACCAACTGGAAGCTCGCCGTCGAGAATTATTGCGAAAGCTACCACCTGCCCTGGGTCCATCCCGGGCTGAACAGCTACTCCCGGCTCGAGGATCACTACCACATCGCGGAGCCCGGCGCGTTCTCGGGCCAGGGCACGCTGGTCTATCGCCAGCTGCGCGGCGATGACGGCGCGACCTTCCCAGATTTCGAGGGCCTGTCGCCGATGTGGGACGAGGGCGCGGAATACGTGGCGCTCTACCCCAACCTGCTGCTCGGCCTGCATCGCGACCATGCCTTCGCCATCGTGCTGGAGCCCGTCTCGCACGACCGCACGCGCGAGCACGTGCATCTCTACTATGCGCAGCCCCGGACCGACGAGAGGCTCAGGGCGCGGAACGCGGCCCAGTGGAAGGAGGTCTTCGTCGAGGACATCTCGGTCGTGGAGGGCATGCAGCGCGGCCGCGCCGCGGCGGGCTTCGACGGCGGGCGCTTCAGCCCGGCCATGGACGGGCCGACCCATTGCTTCCACGCCTGGGTGGCGGGCCGGGTCAGCGCGCTCGGGGCGACGGGACCATGAGCCGCGACGCCGTGAGCGTGCCGGACGCGGCCCCGCCGCCGCCCGTCCTGCCGCTGGCGACGGCTTGCGCCGATCCGCTCGACGCCGCGCTGCTTGCCGCCCACGGGCAGGGCGATGGCCGCGCGCTCGTGGGCCTCTATGAGGCGGCGGCTGCCGGAGCGGACGGTGTCGCGCGCGCCTTCTACCTGACCCATGCCTACGTCTTCGCGCTGGAACGGGGCGACGAGCGCGCCGCCGCGCTCAAGACCGCGCTGGTGGAGATCGGCGCCGACACGCCCTGAGGCGCGATGCCCACCGCGCCCTTTGGCCTTTTCTTCAACCCGGCTGAGTGTTCTAACGATGCGGCCGTGCGGCGGCGGATTCGTATCCGCGACCAGCGCCGCGCCACGACATGACCATTGCGGGAGGACGACATGGCCGGCTCCGTCAACAAGGTAATCCTGATCGGCAACCTGGGCCGCGACCCCGAGGTGCGGTCGTTCCAGAACGGGGGCAAGGTGTGCAACCTGCGCGTCGCGACCTCCGAGAACTGGCGCGATCGCAACACCGGCGAGCGGCGCGAACGCACCGAGTGGCACAGCGTCGCGATCTTCTCGGAACCGCTGATCAAGGTCGCCGAGCAATACCTTCGCAAGGGGTCGAAGGTCTATCTCGAAGGACAGCTCGAGACCCGGAAATGGCAGGACCAGTCAGGTCAGGATCGCTACTCGACCGAGGTCGTGCTGCGCCCCTATCGGAGCGAACTGACCATGCTGGACGGCCGTGACGGCGGCGGTGGCGGCGGCGGCAGTGGAGGCGGCGGCTACGGGGACGACCGGAGCGGCGGCTTCCCCGACGATCGCGGCGGCTATGGCGGCGGGGCCGGAGGCGGCAACGACATGGATGACGAAATCCCGTTCTGAGACCCGCGCGTGCGAATATTCGTACGAATATTCGCATCCCCCCGATGCCGTGGCACCGGCCATCCCCCTTCCGCGAGCCCCTGCGATGTACCCTGTGAACCCCAACATGGCCCGCGCCTTCGCGCCCCCCGTCATGGAGGCGCGGCGCTGGATCGCCGGCCGCGACTTTCCGGCGGACAAGCCACTGGTCAATCTCAGCCAGGCCGCGCCGGTGGACCCGCCGCCCGAGGCCCTCGCCCGCGCCATGGCCGACGCGCTCATCGCGGACCCGGCCGCGCATCTCTACGGCCCCGTTCTGGGCCTGCCCGCCCTGCGCGAGGAACTGGCATCGCAATGGTCCGCGTCCTATGCAGGCACCATCACGCCCGCCCAGGTCGCGGTGACCGCGGGCTGCAACCAGGCCTTCTGCGCCGCCATCGCGACGCTCGCCGGCCCGGGCGACGCGGTCATCCTGCCCCTGCCCTATTACTTCAACCACAAGATGTGGCTGGACATGTCGGGCATCGAGACGCAGGCTTTGCCCACATCGGACGACCTCCTGCCCGACCCCGAGCGCGCCGCCGGGCTGATCACGGACCGAACCCGCGCCATCGTTCTCGTCTCGCCCAACAACCCCTCGGGGGTGACCTACCCGCCCGCGCTGATCCGTGCCTTCTTCGACCTGGCGCGCGCCCGCGGCCTCGCGCTCATCCTCGACGAGACCTACCGCGACTACCTCGCCGGCGACGGCGCGCCCCACGATCTCTTCGCCGATCCGGGCTGGGACGACACGCTGATCCACCTCTATTCCTTCTCCAAGGCCTACCGGCTGACCGGCCACCGGGTGGGCGCGCTCATGGCCTCGCCCGCGCGGCTGGCGGAGGTGGAGAAATTCCTCGACACGGTCGCCATCTGCCCGCCGCAGGTGGGCCAGATCGGCGCGCTCTGGGGGATGCGCAACCTCTCCGAATGGCTCGCCGGTGAACGTGCCGAGATCCTGGCGCGCCGCGATGCGCTGATCGCGGGGTTCCAGCGCCTGCCGGGCTGGCAGCTTCTGGGATGCGGCGCCTATTTCGCCTATGTGCGCCACCCGTTCGACGACGCCTCCGACGCGGTCGCACGCGACCTGGTGGACCGCGCCCATATCCTGACGCTTCCCGGCACCATGTTCGGGCCGCGCATGGCCGAGGGCGGCGACGGGCAGGCCGAGGCGACGCTCAGGATCGCCTTCGCCAATGCCGATGCGGCCGGTCTCGCCGAGGTCTGCGACCGCCTCGCCGTGCTCTAGCCCCAAGCCCCGGCGGCGCCCCTTGCCGGCCACCGCCCGAGCGCGTATCTCACCGCCCAAGCCGTTCGTCGCCCACCGAGCCGGCCCACCGACGCCGCCCAC
>CAZGHJ010000111.1:0-5335 GCA_964525355.1 uncultured Roseicyclus sp. | reverse complement strand
CGCCCACCGAGCCGGCCCACCGACGCCGCCCACTGACAAGGACCACCGCCATGGCCTCTGCCGGAAAATCCCTCTCGCGCCTCTTCGTGTGGATCATCCTCGGCCTTCTCTTCGTGGCGCTGGCGGGCTTCGGCATCGGCTCTTTCGGCGGCGGCGCAAGCCGCGTGGGCACGGTCGGCGACGCGGAAATCACCGCCCAGGACTATGCCCGCGCCCTGCAGAACGAGATCCGCGCCCAGATCGCGCAGACCGGACAGCCCGTGAACCTGTCGGACCTCCGCGCCCAGGGTCTCGACGAGGCGGTGCTCCAGGCGCTCGTGGCGCGCGCCGCCCTCGCCAACGAGGCCGCGGCCATGGGTCTGTCGGTGGGCGACGCGGAGGTCGCGCGCGCCATCCAGGGGATCGAGGCCTTCCAGGGCGTGGACGGCAGCTTCGACCGCGAAAGCTACGAGTTCGTGCTCGGGCAGGAGGGGCTCGGCCCCCGCGAGTTCGAGGAGGACGTGCGCGAGGACACCGCCCGCGCCCTTCTCCAAAGCGCCGTCGTGGGCGGCATCCGCCCGCCGGCGGCCTATGCCGAGGCCATCGCCGCCTTCCAGGGCGAGACACGTGATCTTTCGGTCCTGACCCTGTCCGAGGCAGATCTCGCCGACCCGGTGCCCGCCCCCACGCCCGAGGATCTCGCGGCCTATTACGACGAGAACCCGGACCGCTTCGAGCGCCCCGAAGCGCGGCGCATCACCTATGCCTGGGTGACACCGACCGCGATGATGGACGGGGTCGAGGTGGACGAGGACACGCTGCGCCGGCTCTACGAGGACCGGATCGATCTCTACCGCCAGCCCGAACGGCGGCTCCTGGAGCGGCTGGCCTTCGGCTCTGAGGCGGATGCGCAGGCCGCCTTCGACGCCATCGCCGCCGGCGAGACCGATTTCGACACGCTCGTGGCCGAGCGCGACCTGACGCTCGACGACGTGGACCTGGGCGAGGTGGACCGGGGCGACCTGCCCGCGGGCGCGGCCGAAGTGATCTTCGCCGATACCGAGGCCGAGATCCTCGGCCCCCTGCCCTCGTCGCTGGGGCCGGCGCTCTACCGGGTGAACGCGGTGCTCGAGGCCACCGAAACCCCCTTCGAGGAGGCGCGGGACGACCTGCGCGAGGAACTGGCCGACGAGGCCGCGCGCCGCGCCATCGCCGACATGCGCGAGGAGATCGACGACCTTCTCGCCTCGGGCGCCACCCTCGAGGAACTGGCCGAGACCACCGAGATGACGCTCGGGCGGATCGATTTCACCGCCGCCTCCGAGGACGGGATCGCCGCCTACGAGGCCTTCCGCGCCGCGGCGGCCGACATCGGCGAAGGCGATTTTCCCGAGGTGCTGGACCTCTCCGATGGCGGCATCTTCGCGCTGCGCCTCGACGAGATCGTGCCGCCCGCGGTGCCGCCCCTGGCCGAGATCGAGCAGGAGGTGGCCGCAGCCTGGCGCGTCACCGAGGTCCGGACCGCGCTGGCGCAGCGCGCCGAGGATCTCGTGGCGCAAATCGCCACGGGCGCGGCGCTGGGGGAACTTGGCGAGGTCACGCAAGAGCGTCTGATCCGCCGCCAGGACACCATCCCCGGCCTGCCGCCGACGCTCGTGGCGCAGGCCTTCGGGCTGGAGGCGCCGGGCGACGTGGTGGCGATCCCGGGCGCGCAAACCGCGCATGTCGTGCGGCTCGATGCGGTCAATCCGGCCAATCGCGCCGGGGCCGATACCGCGGCCCTGGTGCAATTCGTCAACCAGGCCGTGGCGCAGTCGCTCGCCCAGGACATCTTCGAAAGCTACGGCCGCGCGCTCCAGGCGGATGCCGGCATCAGCCTCGACCAGAGCGTGATCAACGCCGTGCATTCCCAGTTCCCCTGATGGCGCTGACCCCGGATTTCGACGCCTTCGAGGCGGGCTGGACCGCGGGCCGAAACCAGCTGGTCTACGCCCGTCTCGCGGCCGATCTCGACACGCCGGTCTCGGTGATGCTGAAGCTCGCCGATGCCGGGCGCGACGCCTTCATCCTCGAATCGGTCACCGGCGGCGAGGTGCGCGGGCGCTATTCGATCATCGGTCTGAAACCCGACCTCGTCTGGGAGTGCCGGGGCGAGACCAGCCGCCTGAACCGGACCGCGCGCTACGACCGCGAGGCCTTCGAGCCCTGCGCCGAGCCGCCGCTTCAGGCGCTGCGCGGCCTGCTGGCGGAAAGCGCCATCGACATGCCGCCCGACCTGCCCGCCGCCGCAGCAGGGCTCTTCGGCTATCTCGGCTACGACATGATCCGACTGGTCGAACACCTGCCCGACGTGAACCCCGACCCGCTCGGCCTGCCCGACGCGGTGATGCTGCGCCCCTCGGTCGTGGCGGTGCTCGACGGGGTCAAGGGCGAGGTCACGGTGGTCGCGCCCGCCTGGGTCTCCTCGGGTCTCTCCGCGCGCGCGGCCTATGCGCAGGCGGCCGAGCGGGTGTCGGACGCGCTGCGCGACCTGGAACGCGCGCCCGCCTCGGCCACGCGCGAGATGGGGGCCGCGGCCGCCCTCGGCGCGCCGGTGTCGAACTTCACCCACGCGGACTATCTCGCCGCCGTCGAACGCGCCAAGGACTACATCCGCGCCGGCGACATCTTCCAGGTCGTGCCCTCGCAGCGCTGGGCGCTCGACTTCGCGGAACCGCCCTTCGCGCTCTACCGGGCGCTGCGGCGCACCAACCCCTCGCCCTTCATGTTCTACTTCAACTTCGGCCCCTTCCAGGTGGTGGGCGCCTCGCCCGAGATCCTCGTGCGGGTCTTCGGCGGCGAGGTCACGATCCGCCCCATCGCCGGCACCCGAAAGCGCGGCGCCACCGAGGAGGAGGACCGCGCGCTCGAGGCCGATCTTCTCTCCGACGAGAAGGAACTGGCCGAGCACCTGATGCTGCTCGATCTCGGCCGCAACGATGTCGGGCGCGTCGCGAAGATCGGCACCGTGCGCCCCACAGAGGAATTCGTGGTCGAGCGCTACTCCCATGTCATGCACATCGTCTCGAACGTGGTGGGAGAGCTCTCCGACGAGCACGACGCGCTCTCCGCGCTTCTCGCCGGCCTGCCCGCGGGCACCGTCTCGGGCGCGCCCAAGGTCCGGGCGATGGAGATAATCGACGAGCTGGAGCCCGAGAAGCGCGGCGTCTACGGCGGCGGCGTCGGCTATTTCAGCGCGGGCGGCGACATGGACATGTGCATCGCGCTCAGGACGGCGGTGGTCAAGGACGGCACGCTCTACATCCAGGCCGGCGGCGGCGTGGTCTATGACAGCGACCCCCAGGCCGAGTTCGAGGAGACCGAGAACAAGGCCCGCGCCATCCGCCGCGCCGCCGAGGATGCCGGCCTCTTCTCGGGCCGCGGCAACGCCTGAACGGCGTCTCGCCCCTTTCGGCCCCAGCCCGCGCGGGGTCGGCCCCCGCGAGGGTCCGGACACCCCTCAGGATCGCAAACGCTCGGCAAGATACAACCCACGGGCGATTTTGCTTGGTCCGGCGGCACGGCCGATGTATCTATGCGCACGTTCTCATCGCCCGTGCCCCCATGCTTCAGTCCGTTGCCATCCTCGCCCTGTTGTCGGCCGTGTTCTACTGCATTGCGATCGTCGCGATGAAATCCATGGCCGAACTGCCCACCATCGGACTGGCGCTGATCGTCGGCGCGGCCCTCCTGACGGCGGGCGCCCTCGAGGTCTTCGCCCTCAAGGGAGAGCGGCTTGGCCTCATCTATATCGGGATCCTCGGGGCGGAGGTCGTGATCCTCGGCGTGGTCTCCCACCTCTATTTCAAGGAAATATACTCGCAGCGCGAACTTGCGGGCATGGCGCTCGTGCTGGTGGGAACGGCCATCGCCTGGACCTGACGTCGGCGGCCCGGCGGCCTGCGCGGGCTTCGACGAACGCCGCGGCCCGGGACGGAAACCGCGCATATCCGGCTCGCCGTGCCGTTGCGCCACTTCTGGAAAAAAACCTTCGGACAGGCCGCCTGTTCCGGCACTGGGCTGCGGCGGGGGTTCCCTTGCGCCCGACGCCGCGGCATTCTCGGCCGGAAATGGGACGACGCCGTGCGTGACGAGCGGAAGGAAATCGGCAAGGCCTTCGACGTCTGGGCCGTGATCGCGGGCGCGATCCTGGCGGGCGCGTTCACTGCGCTTTTCGCCACGGTGCCGGTCTGGGGCTGGGTCGCGCTTGTCGCCTTGGTCCTTTTGACGGGCATCGCGCTCCTGTGCTTCTCCGACCTCGCCAGCCGCACCTTCCTCGCCGGGACGCTGCGGCATCGGACCTACACGCAGATCTACACGACGCTCACCCGCCGGCTGGTGCAACGCCTCTGGGCCGCGCTCTGCGACGAGCCGGGCAATCCCAAACAGATGGAGCGCGAGCCCGTCCGCGTCCCGGCCCTCTTCCGCCACGCCTGACCTGGCGGCTTTATGACAAGGCGCTCCTGATCGCGGTCGCCTATCCGGTGCTGCTCCCCGTTCTTCAATGGCTGGTGACGGGCGAGGCAGCTCGGATCGGTAGTTTCGAGCTCCTGCCCGCCGCGTCCTTCTGGTGGGACAGAGCCGCGATGCTCGGGGTCTTGGTCATCTTGACCCTCGGCTTCATGGCACGAAAGCTGGCGCCAGCCAGTCGGCATCACATCGTACGATTGGCTGCCGACTTGCTGCCGTTAGTCGCAATTGCAGGCGCACTCGCAGCAGCAGCCGAGTTCGTGGTCGCCGCCGTCGTCGCAGCCGTGGTCGTAGTCATGTTCGCAGGTGCAGTCGCAGCCGCAGTTGGGGTCGCAGTTTCAGGAGGCGCAGCAGTCGCAGCAGCAGCAGCAGCCGTGGTCGCAGCCACCGTCGCAGCCTTATTCACAGACTCTGCCATATTCACGGGCGCAGTCGTATTCGCAGGCGCTGTCGCAGGCGCTGTCGCAGCCATATTCGCAGTCGCGGCACTCGATCAGTGCGACCGTCCACGCCTTGCACGCTGGCAGATCACTGTCGCGGTCGGCGTTTTGGTTCTCACGCTCGTTGCGACCATCGACATCGCCAGCTTGCCAGAGGACACCCGATCAATCCTCCTCTTCCTCGCCGTCCTGCCGCTGCTGAACGCGCTCTTCGACACGCTCTCCTACGCCGTGACGCTCACGCTGATGCGCCGGGGCCTGCGGTCGCGCCTGCCGCTCCTCTGGGGGCTTCTCGACCTCGCCATCGCCTGCCTGCTCTTCCTCGCGCTCGGCGCCACGCTGATCGTCACCCTCCACGGGCTCAACACGCTGGCCGGCGTGCCGCTCGTGGACCTGCCCGCGTTGCT
>CAZGHJ010000110.1:0-9559 GCA_964525355.1 uncultured Roseicyclus sp. | reverse complement strand
CGCGGTGGTCACCATGATGACGTCGATGCCCCAGACCTCGTCGACCTTGTCGAAGTTGATCTCGGGGAACACGATGTGCTCCTTGATGCCCATCGCGAAATTGCCGCGCCCGTCGAAGGCGGGCTTCACGCCGCGGAAGTCGCGGATGCGAGGCATGGCGATGGTCGTCAGACGGTCAAGAAAGTCGTACATCCGGTCGCCGCGCAGCGTGACCTTCGCGCCGAGCTGCATGCCCTCGCGGACACGGAAGCCGGCGATGGACTTCTTCGCCATGGTCGGCACCGCCTGCTGACCGGCGATTGCGGTCAGATCCTCGACGGCCGACTTGCCCTTCTTCGAGTCCCGCACGCTCTCGGCGCCGGCCCCGATATTCAGCACGATCTTCTCGAGCCGCGGGATCATCATGTCGTTGGAATACCCGAATTCCTCCTTCATCGCGGGCTTGATCGTCTCGCGATAGAGGGCCTTCAGGCGCGGGGTGTAGGTTGCGGTATCCAGCATCAGATCACGTCTCCCGTGGTCTTGGCGAACCGCACCTTCTTGCCGTCTTCCATGCGGAAGCCGACGCGCGTGGCCTTGCCGTTGCTATCGAGAAGCGCCAGGTTCGACAGGTCGATCGGCATCGCCTTTGGAATGCGACCGCCCTGGCTGTTGGCGCTTTGCTTGGTGTGGCGGACGGCCATGTTGATCCCGTCGACCACGGCCTTGCCGGCCTTGGGATCGACGCTGCTGATCTCGCCTTCCTTGCCCTTGTCCTTGCCGGCGAGCACGACGACGCGGTCGCCCGTCTTGAGTTTCGCAGCCATCTAGAGCACCTCCGGCGCGAGCGAGATGATCTTCATGAAGTTCTTCGCGCGCAGCTCGCGAACCACCGGCCCGAAGATACGGGTGCCAACCGGCTCGTTGTTGTTGTTGAGAATGACGGCGGCATTGCGGTCGAAGCGGATGGCGGTGCCATCGTCGCGGCGCACTTCCTTGGCGGTCCGCACGACGACGGCCTTGCGAACGTCGCCCTTCTTGACGCGGCCGCGCGGGATGGCCTCCTTCACCGACACCACGATGATGTCGCCCACGGAGGCATATTTCCGCTTGGATCCGCCCAGGACCTTGATGCACTGAACCTTCCGGGCTCCGGAATTGTCAGCGACATCCAGATTGGTCTGCATCTGGATCATTTGGTTTCTCCCGACATCCCGGACCGGCCAACGGGCACATTGATCCGGGGGTTTCGTTCAAACCGAAAGGCGATCGCGTCAGCTGGCGATCACCTCCCAGCGCTTGGTTTTCGAGACGGGCGCACATTCCTGGATACGGACGGTGTCACCCACCTTGAAGGTGTTCTCCGGGTCATGGGCCCGGTATTTCTTGGACTTCCGGATCGTCTTTTGCAGAACCGGATGCTTGAAGCGGCGCTCGACCGAGACGGTCACGGTCTGGGCGTTGGCGTCCGAGGTCACGGTGCCTTGCAGGATACGCTTGGGCATTACTCGGTCTCTCCTGCTGCGGCGGCGGCCTTTTCGTTCAGGATTGTCTTCACACGCGCGGTGTCGCGCTTGACGGAGCGCATGCGCGCGGTGTTCTCGAGCTGGCCGGTGGCCTGCTGGAAGCGGAGGTTGAAGGCCTCCTTCTTGAGCTGGACGAGCTGATCCCGCAGCTGGTCCGGCGTCTTCTCGCGAAGTTCGCTGGCGTTCATCGCCCTGGTCCTTTCAACATCACCGGAGGGCCCTGCCAAAGCAGCGGGTCACCCTGATTCCGATGGAGTAGGTGAATGAAGGGCGCGTATAGGCGGCGCGGAGGGTAATGGCAAGCCCCCCATCAAAGTGACGGCTCAAGCCGACCGCGCGCAAGGATGCACGTCGTCCGGCGAGGCGGGGCAAATCAGCCTTCGCTGTTTTTCCGCATCTCCGAAAGCTCCTTGTCGCGGCGATGGAACTCATCCGCCTGGTTGCCACTCAGGTAAGGCGCGTCTGGCGTCTCAACACCCGGAAAAGCGCAAAGCGGGTCCCAACCGGAGCCCAATTCATGGGTCAGAAGACGGTCCGGCCCGAAGCTGGCCTGCACTTCCGCGGTGTTTGTCTCGACGGTGGCGATCATGCTGTCGCGATCGAAGCGCCCGCCGAACACCTCTCGCCCGATGGACTTGGCGGGACCGGGATGCGCCTCCGGATCCAGCGACATGGGGCGGATGGTCTTATCCATGCTGGCAAACCGGCTTTCTTAAGTGCGAACCATCAGAAGGATCCCCGCGTCTGGAAAATGACGTCCAATGGCATGGTGATCCTCTCTCCTCGGTCGAGAGATGCCACCCTGCTCACAGGAAAACGGCGAACGTCAACTGTCCCACCGGTAATTGAAGCTCACGCTGACCCGGTCGTCCTCGTCCATGTTCATCGGAACCTCGTGGCGCAACCAGCTTTCCCAGAGGAGAACGTCGCCCGCCTGCGGCCCCGGATAGACGAAGGCGCGCAGTTCCTCCCGCGCGTCCTTGCGACGGTTGGGGGCCGCCATCATCATCGCGTGGCGCGGATCCTCCAGCTTGATCGACTTCGCCCCCGGCGGAACCTGCACGTAGGTCGTCCCCGAGATCACCGCATGGGGGTGGATGTGACTGGTGTGGATGCCGCCCTCGGGCAGGATGTTGATCCAGATGTCCTCCAGCACCAGCTTGCGCCCCTCGAGGTCGAACTCGAGATCCTCGACGAAGGCCGCCACATGGGCGTCGAGGGCCTTGACCAGCGCGTCGAAGATCGGAAAGCGCCAGGGCAGATCGGTGAGCGAGGCATAGGACGTGTAGCCCGGATAGCCGTTCTCCTCGCACCAGTCCTGACCCGCCTCGTCGTCCTCGGCGATGGAAAAGCACGAGGCGTGAAGCTCGTCGGCATCGACGGGCGGCCCGAGCTCGGCCAGCTTGGCGTGGTAGAGGCGGGTGACGAAAAGCGAACGGATATCGGCCATGACGGGTGTGTAGGGCGGGACTTGTCCCGCCGCAACCGCGCGCCGTCAGCCCTTCTTGCGGCTGAACGTCATCTTCTGGTGCGCCAGCGCTTCGGGCGCGCCCACCCAGGCATAGGCCAGCAACGAGGGCAGCTGGTCGGCCGTGGTGATCCGGTGCAGATGGCCCGGCGGGTTGAAGATGAGCGAGCCCGGCGCATAGACGCCGGTGTCGTTCTCGGACACCGCGCCCGTCAGACAGATGTAGCTTTCGGTGATCCCGTCATGGGCATGGGCCGGATAGGTGGTGCCCGGCGCGAACAGGACCAGCCCCAGGATGAGGTCGTCGATCACAACGGGTCCGTTGGGCCCCGCCAGTTCGGCGAAGGCGAACTTGTGTTCCAGCCCGCGCGGCACCTTCTCGTAGCCGTAAAGCCATTCCAGCTCCGCCTGCACGGTCTCCAGCGTGGCCATGAAGGGCGCGTGGCGTTCCAGCCGGCCGCGGGCGAAGGCGCGCGTCAGATGCGCGGTCACCGGCTTGGTCGCCGGCACCCGCTCGCGCAGGGGCGCGTTCCGGGCCAGCGCCTTCGAGATCCGCTCCCGCACCGCGCGCTGGTGACTGCGGATCTTGGCGCTGCCCCCGGCGGGAATGGCGCGGTAGAACTCGTAGAGATCCTGCAGCAGGTACATCCAGTCGGGGCGCGCCCGCAGCGTCGTCACCGGGATATCGCCGTCCATCGCACTGTCCAAGGTCTTGCCCCCTATCATGCAAGAACGCGAAACCCCGCCGGAATGGCGGGGTTTCACAATTGGATCAATCGGTGGTCACCGGGTCACCAGTCCTCGCGGACCACGGTGCGGGTCTTGATCGGCAGCTTCATCGCCGCAAGACGCAGCGCCTCGCGTGCGACGGCTTCGCTGACGCCGTCGATCTCGAACATGATCCGGCCCGGTTTCACCTTGCAGGCCCAGTAATCGACCGAGCCCTTGCCCTTGCCCATCCGCACCTCGACCGGCTTGGAGGTCACGGGCGTGTCGGGGAAGATACGGATCCAGACGCGGCCCTGACGCTTCATGTGACGCGTCATGGCCCGACGGGCGGCTTCGATCTGACGCGCGGTGACGCGCTCGGGCTGAAGCGCCTTGAGCCCGAAGGAACCGAAGTTCAGGTCGGACCCGCCCTTCGCGTCGCCCCGGATGCGGCCCTTCTGCATCTTGCGGAATTTCGTGCGCTTTGGTTGCAGCATCTCGTTTCCTCCTTAGCGGTCGCCGCGACGGCCGCCGCCGGCACCGCGGGGGGCCGGGCCCTCCTGCAGTTCCTGCTGGCGCCGATCCCGGGCCGAGGGGTCATGCTCCATGATCTCGCCCTTGAAGATCCAGACCTTGATCCCGATGATGCCATACGGCGTCTGCGCTTCCTTCAGCGCATAGTCGATATCGGCGCGAAGGGTGTGCAGCGGAACGCTGCCCTCGTGGTAGTGCTCGGTCCGGGCGATCTCGGCCCCGCCGAGGCGGCCCGACACCATCACGCGGATGCCCAGTGCCCCCATCCGCATCGCGTTCTGCACGGACCGCTTCATCGCGCGGCGGAAGGACACCCGGCGCTCCAGCTGCTGGGCGATGCTCTCGGCCACCAGCGCGGCGTCGAGCTCGGGCTTGCGCACTTCGACGATGTTGAGATGCAGCTCGCTGTCGGTCTGTGCCGCCAGCTTCTTGCGCAGGGTCTCGATATCCGCACCCTTGCGCCCGATGATGACGCCGGGACGCGCGGTGTGGATCGTCACGCGGCACTTGCGGTGCGGACGCTCGATGATGACCTTCGAGACGCCGGCCTGCTTGCACTCGTCGTGGATGAACTCGCGGATCTTGATGTCCTCGAGCAGCAGATCACCGTATTCCTTGGTGTCCGCGTACCAGCGGCTGTCCCAGGTCCGGTTGACCTGAAGCCGCATCCCGATCGGGTTGACCTTGTGTCCCATTAGGCGGTCTCCTCAACCTGGCGGACCTTGATGGTCAGCTCGCTGAACGGCTTGTGGATGCGGCCGAAACGGCCACGCGCCCGCGGACGGCCACGCTTCATGACGAGATTCTTGCCCACATAGGCCTCGGCGACGATCAACTCGTCCACGTCCAGCCCGTGATTGTTCTCGGCATTCGCGATGGCCGACTGAAGGCATTTCTTCACGTCGACCGCGATCCGCTTCTTCGAGAAGGTCAGATCGTTCAGTGCGCTTTCCACCTTCTTGCCGCGGATCAGCCCGGCGAGCAGGTTCAGCTTCTGCGGGCTCGTGCGCAGCATGCGCAGCTTCGCCATCGCCTCGTTGTCCGCCACGCGGCGGGGATTCTTATCCTTGCCCATGGCTTACTTCCTCTTGGCTTTCTTGTCGGCGGCGTGGCCGTAATAGGTCCGCGTCGGCGAGTATTCCCCGAACTTCTGGCCGATCATGTCCTCGGTGACGTTCACCGGGATATGCTTCTGGCCGTTGTAGACCCCGAAGGTGAGGCCGACGAACTGTGGCAGGATGGTGGAGCGGCGCGACCAGATCTTGATGACCTCGTTGCGGCCCGACTCGCGGGACTTCTCGGCCTTCTTGAGGACATAGCTGTCGACAAAAGGGCCCTTCCAGACGGAACGCGACATGGATCAGCGTCCTTTCTTCTTGGCGTGACGCGAACGGATGATGAGCCGCTGCGACGCCTTGTTCTTGTCCCGGGTGCGGCGGCCCTTGGTGTCCTTGCCCCAGGGCGTGACCGGAGTCCGGCCGCCCGAGGTGCGCCCCTCGCCACCACCGTGGGGGTGATCGATCGGGTTCATCGCGACACCGCGCACGCTCGGCCGCTTGCCCTGATGGCGGGTGCGTCCGGCCTTGCCGAAATTCTGGTTCGAGTTGTCGGGGTTCGACACCGCGCCCACGGTGGCCATGCATTCCTGGCGCACCAGGCGAAGCTCGCCCGAGGAAAGCCGGATCTGGGCATAGCCGCCGTCGCGGCCGACGAACTGCGCGTAGGTTCCGGCTGCGCGCGCGATCTGGCCGCCCTTGCCGGGCTTCAGCTCGATGTTGTGAACGATCGTGCCGATGGGCATGCCGGAGAACGGCATCGCGTTGCCGGGCTTGATGTCTGCCTTGACGCCAGACACCACCGTGTCGCCAACGGCGAGACGCTGCGGTGCGAGGATATAGGCCTGCTCACCGTCTCTGTAGCGCACCAGCGCGATGAAGGCGGTCCGGTTGGGATCGTATTCGATCCGCTCCACGGTGGCCGAAACGTCATGTTTCGTGCGCTTGAAATCAACGATCCGGTAGAGACGCTTCGCCCCGCCCCCGCGGCGGCGTGCCGTGATCCGTCCGGTGTTGTTCCGGCCGCCCTTCTTCGTCAGACCCTCGGTGAGGCTCTTGACGGGACGTCCTTTCCAAAGCTCCGAACGGTCGATCAGCACCAGCCCGCGCTGGCCCGGCGTCGTCGGCTTGTACGACTTGAGTGCCATGCTTTCTGTCTTCCGTTTGCTTCGCGCCGGGTGTGGACCCGGCTGTCTGTGTGCATAGGGCCCCGAAGGTCCCCGTTTGGCCTGCTCATTCGAGCAAAAGCGAAGCCCCGGACGAATCCGGGGCCAGCCGATGGGGCCGTTTAGGGGGTTTGCAGGGGAGGGTCAAGCGACTTGGTCCGAGGCTCCGAGGCTTCCGCGCCGGGCGCGCGGCTCGCGAAACCGTGAAGGACGCGCGCGGGCCTCGGTCTATCTCTCGCCTACCCAACCGACATGCCATGCGCGAAAGGAAACACGCAGATGTCCGATCTTACACGCCGCAGCCTCCTGACCTCGGCCGCCGCCGCACCGCTGGCCGGCCTTGCCGCGGGCACCGCTGCCGCGCAGTCCCCGGCCCTGGGGCAAAGCTTCGCCCGCCACCGCCGCTTCGCCATCGGCGATTTCGAGGTGACCACCATCCTCGGCGGCACCGCGCCGCGCGAGAACCCGCAAGGCATCTTCGGGATGAATGTCCCGGAGGAGGAATTCGCCGCCGTCAGCCGCGACAACTTCCTGTCGACCGAGCAATCGCAGTTCTTCTTCACGCCGACACTCGTGAACACGGGCTCCGAGCTTGTGCTCTTCGATACGGGCCTCAACGCGGAGGCTACCGTGGGCGCCCTCGAGGCCGCGGGCTACAGCGCCGATCAGGTCGGCATCGTGGTCCTGACGCACATGCATGGCGACCACATCGGCGGGCTGATGACCGAGGGCGCGCCCACCTTCGCCAATGCCCGCTACGTGACCGGCCAGGCCGAATGGGACCACTGGTCGGCCGCCGGGAACGAGGGCTTCGACATGAACGTCCGGCCGCTTGCCGACATGACCACCTTCCTCGGCGACGGCGACGACGTGGTGAGCGGGATCACCGGCATTGCCGCTTTCGGCCATACACCGGGCCACATGGTCTACCGGCTCGACAGCGCGGGCGAGGGCCTGGTGATTTTCGCCGACCTCGCAAACCACCCGGTCTGGTCGCTCGCCCGCCCCGACTGGGAAGTGCGCTTCGACGCCGACAAGGCGGCCGCCGCCGCATCCCGTCGCAACATCCTCGGCATGATCGCCGCAGACCGGATCCCGGCCATCGGCTACCACATGCCCTTCCCGGCCGTGGGCTATGTCGCCACCGGTTCGGCCGCGGACGCCGAGTTCGAGTGGGTGCCGGAAAGCGGGCAATTGATGGGCTGAAGCCCGGTCACGGCGGAAAGATCGGCCGCGCCCCAACCGGGCGCGGCCTTTTTTGCGAACATGCGTGAAAACGCCCAATCCGGTCGCCGATGACTGCTCAGACCCACCGGAACGAGTAAAGGCCCCGCTGTCGGCGCGGCCTTCCTGTGTCGTCGTGTCCGGGCCTCAGAGGCCGGTCGACACGTCGATCGTGTTGCCCTCTTCGAGCGTCACATAGGCTTTCTTCACGTCTTTCCGGGTGCCCTTGATGCCCCGGAAACGCTTGGTCTTGCCCTTGGTGATCGTCGTGTTGACCGCTTTCACCTTCACGCCGAACAGCGTCTCGACCGCTTCCTTGATCTGCGGCTTGGAGCTGTCGATGGCCACTTCGAAGACCACTGCGCCGTGCTCCGACGCCATGGTGGATTTCTCGGTGATGACCGGCTTGCGGATCACGTCGTAATGTTCCGGCTTCACGCTCATTGCAGACGCGCCTCCAGCGCTTCGAGACCGGCCTTGGTGATCACCAGGGTGTCCCGCTTGAGGATGTCGTAGACGTTCGCGCCCATGGACGGCAGCACATCGAGACCCTCGATGTTGCGCGCGGCCATTGCGAAGTTCTCGTTCACGTCCGCACCGTCGATGATGAGCGCGCGCTTCCAGCCAAGCTCCTTGACCTGCTTGGCCAGGGCGCTCGTCTTGGGCGCGTCCAGCGCGGCCGAATCCAGAACCACCAGCTCGCCCGCCGCCATCTTGGCCGAAAGCGCGTGCTTCAGGCCCAGCTTGCGGAACTTCTTGGGCAGGTCATGGGCGTGGCTGCGCGGGGTCGGGCCCTTGTAGATGCCACCCTTGCGGAAGATCGGCGCGTTCCGGTCGCCGTGGCGTGCGCCACCGGTGCCCTTCTGGCGGTAGATCTTCTTGGTCGAGTAGCTCGTCTCGGACCGCGTCTTGACCTTGTGCGTGCCGGCCTGCGCCTTGTTGCGCTGCCAGCGGACGACGCGGTGAAGGATGTCGGCGCGGGGCTCGAGGCCGAAGATGTCCTCGCCCAGCTCGACCGACCCGGCCTTGCCGCCGTCCAGTTTGATCACGTCGAGTTTCATTCCTCACCGTCCTTCTTCTCGGACTCGATCTGAGCCTCGGCTTCCTTCAGCGCGGCTTCCTCGGCGGCGGCGGCCTCGGCGGCGGCGGCCTCCTCGGCGGCCTTGGCTTCGGCTTCGGCCTCGGCGGCGGCGGCTTCGGCAGCCTTCGCGGCCTCCTCGGCAGCAGAGCGCAATGCGGCCGGCAGGATCGCGTTATCGGGGAAGGGCTTCTTCACCGCGTCCTTGATCGTGACCCAGCCCCCCTTGGAGCCCGGCACCGCGCCCTTGACCATGATCAGGCCACGCCCGGTATCGGTGCGCACCACCTGGAGGTTCTGCGTCGTGACGCGCGCAGCACCCATGTGGCCGGCCATCTTCTTGCCCTTGAACACGCGGCCGGGGTCCTGACACTGACCGGTCGAGCCATGGGAGCGGTGCGAGATCGACACGCCGTGCGACGCGCGCAGGCCGCCGAAATTGTGCCGCTTCATGGCGCCGGCGAAACCTTTACCGATCGAGGTGCCCGTCACGTCCACGAACTGACCTTCGAAGTAATGGTCGGCGATGATTTCCTCGCCGATGTCCAGAAGGTTCTCGGGATCGACGCGGAATTCCACAAGCTTGCGCTTGGGCTCCACGTTGACCTTGGCGAAGACGCCGCGCATCGGCGCGGAGACCCGCTTGGCCTTGGCCGTACCGGCGCCGAGTTGAACGGCCGAGTAGCCGTCTTTCTCCGCGGTCCGCTGGGCGACGACCTGCAGCTTGTCGAGTTGAAGAACGGTCACGGGGATCTGCTTCCCGTCCTCCATGAACAGCCGGGTCATGCCCAGCTTCTTGGCGATTACACCAGAGCGCAACA
>CAZGHJ010000109.1:0-9565 GCA_964525355.1 uncultured Roseicyclus sp. | reverse complement strand
ACGATCAGGATGTTGCCCTGGATGTCGAACAGGTCGAGCGCCTCGGGCCAGAGCCGGAAGATCAGCGGCAGGTCGGGATTGCCGGCATTGGAGATCAGCGAGAAATAGGCCCAGAGCCCGATCACGAGCGTCGCGCCGATCAGCAGGGTCCGCTTTTGCGCCTGCATGTGGTAGCGCGAATTGAACAGGACCACGAGGAACACGATGGGAAAGATGAACAGCACCATCGCCATGTATTGCGGCACGCCGGCGGCCACGATCTCGGGCGTCACCAGAAGGAAGAAGAGGAGGATCACCGGGAAGGCCAGCGCAAGATTGGCCACGAAGGTCAGCGCGGTGTCGAGCTTGCCACCGAAATAACCCGCGGGCAGGCCCAGCGTGACCCCGACCATGAAGGCGAACAGCGTCGCGACGGGCGTGATCTTCAGCACTTCCTGCGCCCCGAAGATCATCCGGCTGAAAACGTCGCGGCCGAGATTGTCGCCACCCAGCAGGAACCAGGCGTAGTCGCCGGCCTCGGCATCCGGCACGGGCGAGCCGGGCAGCGCGTTGCGCATCGCGGAATCCACGTCGATCGGCCCATGCGTGGCGACGATCCCGGCGAAGATGGCCGAAAAGATCCAGAACATCACGAGGGCGAAGCCGACCATCCCGATCGGGCTGTCGAAGAGCTTGCCGTAAAGTCCGAGCTTGCGCTTGAAGGCGATCGAGACCGCGAAGACCACCACCAGCGAGATCCAGACCGGTGCGAGACGCGCGGCCATGCCCCCGACGATTCCCCTGGCCTCCATCGAGGGCAGGAGCATGCCGCCAAGGATATAGACGCCGCAGCAGGCCACGAAGAGCAGCACCGCGTATTTCATCGCCATCAGCGCATAGTCGACGGGCGTGCGGTCTATTGTCAGCGTCCGGTCGGCGTTGATCTGCACATCGCCGGCCTGCACCCCCGCGAGGGTGAGCGCGAAATTGGTGACGAAGCCGAGCGCGAAGATCACCAGCGCCGCAAGCATGACGGGGTTGAGGAAGGGGCCGAGCGCACCGGTCCATGTCAGGGCTTCCATGTCGGGCTCTCCTTCAGGCGATCCGGATACGCGGGTTGAGGAACACGTAGCCGATATCCGAGATCAGCTGCGTCACGAGCACCACGAGCACCGCGACGATGGAGCAGGCCAGAAGCAACTCGATGTCGTTGTTCGAGGCGGCCTGAACCAGCGTCCAGCCGAAACCGTTGTAGTTGAACAGGGTCTCAACGATCACCACGCCGGTCAGAAGCCACGGGAATTGCAGCATGATGACGGTGAAGGGCGCGATCAGCGCGTTCCGCAATGCGTGCCTGATGACGATGTTGCGAAAGCTCACGCCCTTCAGCCGCGCCGTGCGGATGTATTGCGCCGTCATCACCTCGGCCATGGAAGCGCGCGTCATGCGCGCGATGTAGCCCATGCCGTAGAGCGCGATGGTGATGACCGGCAGCGTGAAATTGGCGAAGGTGATCCCCGTCTCCATGGCGGAGCGCGCCGAACCGTTGAAAAGCGTGCGCCCCTCGATCCAGCCCATCTCGGCGAGCCAGGGCGATATGCCCGTCGTGGCCGAGGCCAGAAGCACGATGAAGATCACGCCCGAGACGTATTCCGGCGTGGCCGTGGACGTGATCGAGACCGTCGACAGCGTCCGGTCGAGACGCGAGCCCTCGCGCATGCCCGCGAGGATTCCCACAAGCAGCGCGGCGGGCACCATGATCGCGAAGGCCCAGAACATCAGCACCCCGGTCAGACCGATGGCGCGGGAGATGATCGGCCCCACGTCGTTGCCGAACACGGTGGAATAGCCGAAATCGCCCTGCAGGATGCCGCAGCGTGTCGGCGCCTCCTCGAGCGTCATGCCCGGCTCGACGCAGCGCCCGGTGACGGTTCCGTCCTCGGCCACGCGGGTCCAGCCCGGCATGACCCCGATCCACTCGCCGTAGCGGGCGAGCATCGGCTCGTTGTAGCCGCGGTTTTCCAGCCACATGGCGATCTCGGCATCGGACATCCGGACCGAGGCGAGCGAGCGCGCCACCTTCTCGAGATTGGGCTGAAGATTGGTCAGAAGGAACACGATCAGGGTCATGCACAGCGCCGTCAGCGCCATCGTCAGAACCCTGCGAAGTATGAACTGCCCCAAGGCGGTCTCCACGAGCTACGCCGTCCGGCCGGGTTTCCGGCAGCAGGACAGACCGTTGGCGGGAGCCCGGGACGCGCCCCCTGACAGGCGCGCATCCCGGAACTTTGTCGGGATCAGGCGGCGAAGCCGATCCGGTGGACGTGGATCTCGTGCGCCGGGTGTTTCTCGGCGTTCACGACCGTGCCGTCATGGTGGCAGTAGAGCGACCGCCAGTAGGGCTGGATGATGATGCCTTCCGACTGGAGGATGGTCTCCAGCGTCACCATGACCTCGCGGCGTGCATCGGCATCCGCGATCGAGAGCGCCTCGGCCATGGCGGCGTCGAACTCCTCGCTGGCGAAGGCCGTCTCGTTCCACGAACCCGTCGACGTATAGGCCAGCGCCATGTTCTGAACCGCCAGCGGACGGCCGTTCCACGACGTGGTGGAGAAGCCGTGCGTGGCCCAGGCCTGCCAGAAGGTGGCGCCCGGCGTGATGCTGCGCCGCACCGGGATGCCCGCGTCGCGCAGTTGTGCCGCCGCGGCGTTGCCGGTGGAACTCAGCCATTCCTCGTCGGGCGAGATCAGCTCGTGCTCGAAATCGGCGAACCCGGCCTCTTCCATCAGCTGCGCGGCAAGCTCGGGGTTGAACTCCGGCGGGCCGATATCCGCGTATTCGGGATGGATCGGGCAGGCGTGGTGGTTCTCGGCGACCGAGCCGAGGCCCGCATAACCAAGCTCCAGCAGAACGGCGTTGTTCACCGCCAGCGTCAGGGCCCGGCGCACGCGCGCGTCGGCATAGGGCCGCACGCCGTCCACTTCGTAGGCGTGGTTCGGCCGGATCACCAGCGTGCCCGCGGTCTGCGTCTCGGACTTGGTCCAGCCGATATCGTCGAGCAGCGTGATGTATTCGCCCACCGACTCGTAAAGCAGGTTCACCTCTCCGGCGGTGGCCGCCGAAAGCCACGAGATCGGGTCGACGCCGTAGTCGATATACTCGATCCGGTCCACGTAGGGCCCGCCATGGACCTCGGTGCCCCACCATTCGAAATCCGGGACGCGCTCCAGCACCGCGCGCAGGTTCGCCTCGAAGCTCACGGGACGGTAGGGCCCGGTGCCGATGCCGTGATCGTAGGGGTTGCCGCCCGGGAAGGAGGCATGGACCACCGCCGCCGGGTAGTCCGAGACTTGGGCGATCAGCGTGATGTCCGGCTCGGAATAGGTCAGCCGGACCGTGTGGCTGTCGACGACCTCGATGGCGCCGTCGCGGGCCTGGCCGCTCTCCTGGTCGCGCAGGCCGTTGAAGCGCGAGGCCATGGCGTTGCCCTCGATCGAGCCGTCGCACCAGCGGCGGAAGTTGCGGGCCACGTCCTCGGCGGTGAACTCGTCACCGTTGTTCCAGGTCACGCCGCGGCGCACGTTGAGCGTGTAGACCGTCGCGTCATCGTTCGACTCCCAGCTTTCGAGAAGCATGGGCACGAAGGTGCCGTCGCGCCGGTACTCGGCCAGGTATTCCAGAAAGCCGCGGGTCTGGTTGCCCAGTTCGGACCAGTCGTAGGTCACCGGATCCTTCATCGCCTTGACGAGCTGCTGGATGCGCAGCACGCCGCCCTGGCGCATCTCGGTCTGGGCGGCCGCGGGCTGCGGCAGGCCGATCATCGCATAGGCGCCGGCCGCGCTCACGCCCAGCGCGGTCGACCGCGTCAGGAACTCGCGGCGGGAGAGTTTGCCCTGGCGGTACTCCTCCGCGTACATCTCGGCGGCCGGATGGCGCGCAAGACGGTCCGATTTCTCTTCAGTCATAACTCGTTGTCTCCCTGTGAGCTTTGATCGTGTCATCCGCCGCCCGTCGCGCCCCGAACGCCGAGCCTGCGCCGGTGCGAGCGCCCGGTCGGGCCCGGCCGGACGGGGTCGCGCCTCGCCTGACGGTCATCTTGGTCCAACCGTCACCGATAGGGGACGGGGTCGGTAGGGTCATAAGCGACATCTCGCTCGATCAAAAGCGACATCTTCACCATCCGCAACACGTTTTTTTAACTTTTCGGGGTCCGCAGGGCCGCAGTCCGTCCCGAAGCGCGCCCGCGCTCAGGCCCGCCGGGCGGGGGCGCGGAAATCCGAGGGCGTGCGGCCGGTCGCGGCGGAAAACGCCCGCGTGAAATAGGCTGCCGAGGAAAAACCCAGGTGCTCGGCGATCTCGCGCGCGGGCATGTCGGTGTCGAGCAACAGGCGCCGCGCCTCGTACATGATCCGCTCGTTCAGAAGCGCGTGGGCGGGCCGGCCCGTCGCTTCGCGGCAGACCCGGCTGAGATGGGTGGGCGTGACCTGAAGCTGCCGCGCATATTCCGCCACGCCCTTGCCCGAGCGGAACTGCGCCTCCATCCGTTCGGCGAAAAGCTCGGCGAGACGATGGGCGCGCTCGCGCAGGATCGAGCCTTCCTGCCGCGCCAGTTCCCGCGTCATCCAGACCGAGACCAGAAGCGCGTAGGCGCTGAGCGCGCGCTCCATCGCCGGGGCCCGCGCGGCCAGTTCGCGCTCGATCTTCTCGAGGTGCCCGGCCAGCGAGGCCTGCGCCTCGATATTGGCGATGCGCAGGTGGAACGGGTCCTGCGGCAGCGCCAGCGTGTCGTCGGGCGGCAGGCACAATTCGTGGCCCTGCGTCTGCGCCGGCAGTTCCAGCGCCATCTGCGCGCGGGCGGGCACGAAGATGGCGGTGTTGGGCCCGTAGCCGCGGGTGATGCAGTTCACGCTGATCCGGCCCTGGCCGCGGGTGATCCAGAACAGCCGGTGGCGCGGCGCGGAATGCAGAAGCTCGATCTTCCACGCGCCCTGCATGCGCAGTTTGCCCAGGGACGTGACGGAATGGGCAAGGGGCAGGCGGGAGGTCTCGAACATGAGCCGAGGCTAGCGACCCGCGCGGGAATGACAAGCGCCAAGGTGGCAGGCCGCGCAGAGCGGTCCGTTTCCGCCGTTCAGGGCAGCGTGCAGGCATTCCAGCCCTGCATCCGCGCGCGAAACCAGGTGCGCTGGCGCTTGGCGTATTGGCGCGAGGCCGTGATGGCGGCGTCGCGGGCTTCGGCGAGGGTCGTCTCGCCCCGCAGATGCGCGATCAGCTCCGGCGCACCGATCGCCTTCCGCGCGCCGCCCGCCGCGTCCCAGCGCGAGAGGTTGGCGCGCGCTTCTTCCAGGACGCCACCGGCCAGCATCGCATCGAACCGCACCTCGATCCGCGCCGCGAGCCAGTCGCGCTCGGCGTCGAGCAGGATGGGGTAGCTGTCGGCCAGGGGCAGAAGCGGCGGGCCCGTTTCGTCCTGCCAGGACGACAGGGGCCGGCCCGTGGCGCGCAGCACCTCCCAGGCCCGCCGCAGCCGGGCGGGATTGGCGCGGTCGATGCGCGCGGCGATGACGGGATCCTCGCGGTCGAGATCGGCGAGCAGCTCGGCGGGCTCCAGCGCCTCGGCCGCAGCCCGGATGCCGGGCGGGGTCGGCGGGATCTCGGCCAGGCCTTCCGTGAGCGCCCGGAAATAGAGGCCCGTGCCGCCAACGAAGATGGGCCGCACGCCCGTATCGAGAAGGGGTGCCACGGCCCGGAGCCAGTTGCCCACGGAATACTCCGCCTCGAAGGGCACATGGCCATACAGCCTGTGCGGCACGCGCGCCGCGTCGCCTTCCGATGGGCGCGCGGTGAGGATGCGCCAGCCGTCGTAAACCTGAAGCGCATCCGCGTTGACGATGACGCCGCCGCCCGTCTCGGCGATGCGCATTGCCAGGTCCGATTTGCCCGACGCGGTGGGCCCGGCGATCAGAACCGGCAAGCCGGACGGTATTTGGTCTAGGGATAACAGGGCCTTGCGTCTCGTTCTTCAGGCAGGCGCCGAGTGTGGCGTTGGGGCGTTGAACCACATCCGGTTTTAGCCCATGGTGCAGGCACCGCAACCGCGAGGGTCCGGAACGCGCCCGGCCGGCGCGCCCGCAGCGATCCGTTCCCGACGCTTCATTTCAGAAGGCCGACGACAGACCATGCCCGAGACCGACCCGCAGGCCGCCCCCGAGACCAATCCACCGGTGGCGCAAGCGGATCCCCCGGCCGTGTCGGGTTCCGCGCGAATCGCGCCCAGGTACCGGCGCGTGATGCTCAAGATTTCGGGCGAGGCCCTGATGGGCGACCAGGGCTTCGGGCTGCATCCGCCCACGGTCGAGCGCATCGCGCGCGAGGTCAAGTCGGTCCGCGACATGGGCGTCGAGATCTGCATGGTCATCGGCGGCGGCAACATCTTTCGCGGGCTTCAGGGCTCGGCCCAGGGGATGGAGCGGACCACGGCCGATTACATGGGCATGCTCGCCACCGTGATGAATGCGCTCGCCATGCAGTCGGCGCTGGAGAGCATGGGGGTCTTCACCCGGGTCATTTCGGCCATCCCGATGGACCAGGTCTGCGAGCCCTATATCCGCCGCCGCGCCGTGCGGCACCTCGAGAAGGCGCGCGTGGTGATCTTCGCCGCCGGCACGGGCAACCCCTATTTCACCACCGACACCGCCGCCACCCTGCGCGCCAACGAGATGCGCTGCGAGGCGATCTTCAAGGGCACCAAGGTCGACGGCGTCTACGATCGCGACCCCAACAAGCATCCCGACGCCAAGCGCTTCGACACGATCACCTATGACGAGGTGCTGGCCCAGCATCTGGGCGTGATGGATGCCAGCGCCATCGCGCTCGCGCGCGAGAACGACATGCCCATCATCGTCTTCAGCCTCGACGAGCCGGGCGGGTTCCGCGGCATCCTGGCGGGCGAGGGGACCTATACCAAGGTGCAATAGCCACGGGCACGCCGCGATCTCGCCACCGGCGGGCGCGACGGCCAAACGCGTTCTGGATAATTCACCCAAGACGGGCTATGCCCGGCAAAACGAAAGAAACTCACGGCCCGACCCATGGCAGACGACGAGCTGGATATCGACATCGACGACCTGAACCGGCGCATGGACGGTGCGCTGTCTTCCCTGAGGACGGAATTCGCCTCGCTGCGGACGGGGCGCGCCTCGGCGCAGATGCTGGACCCGGTGATGGTGGACGCCTACGGCGCGCCCACGCCGATCAACCAGGTGGGCACGGTGAACGTGCCCGAACCCCGCATGGTGACGATCAACGTCTGGGACAAGTCGCTGGTGGGCAAGGTGGAGAAGGCGATCCGCGAAAGCGGGCTGGGCATCAATCCGCAGCTCAACGGCACGATCATCATGCTGCCGATCCCGGAATTGAACGAGGAGCGGCGGCGCGAGCTGACCAAGGTGGCCGCGCAATATGCCGAGCATGCGCGCGTGGCGGTCCGCAACGTGCGCCGCGACGGCATGGACCAGATCAAGAAGGCCAAGGCCGCCGGCATGTCCGAGGACGACCAGAAGCTCTGGGAGACCGAAGTCCAGGAGATGACCGACGCCCATATCGCCAAGATCGACGCCGCGCTCGAGGGTAAGCAATCGGAAATCATGCAAGTGTAACACGGGGGCTGCCAAACCCTTGTCCCAAGCGGGCGCCCCGCCAACGCCAATGGCGCCATGCGCGGTGCGCCCGCCCAGCCCGGAGAAAACCGTGCCAGATCCGAAGCCAGACCAGACCCCGACCCATGTCGCCATCATCATGGACGGCAATGGCCGCTGGGCCCAGCTGCGGGGACGGGCGCGGCTCTTCGGTCATCACGCGGGCGCGAAGCGGGTCAAGGAGATTGTGCAATCCTGTCCCGATCTCGCGGTCGACTACCTGACGATCTTCGCCTTCTCGACGGAGAACTGGAAGCGGACGCAGTCCGAGGTCGCCGGGCTGATGCGCCTGTTCAAGCGCTACATCCGCCAGGAGGCGACCGCGCTTTACGAGGCGAATGTGCGCGTGCGCTTTATCGGCGACCGCGTGCGGCTGGAGCCCGCGCTCGTCGAGATGATGGATGCGCTGGAGCTGCTGACGGCCGACAATGACGGCACGAACCTGACGATCGCACTCAATTACGGCGGGCGGGACGAGGTGGCGCGCGCCGCGCGTCGTCTCGCCCATGACGTGGAGGCCGGCAAGCTCGACCCGCGCACAATCTCGGACGAGACATTCCCGCGCTATCTCGACACCCATGTGCTGCCCGACCCCGATCTCGTGATCCGCACCAGCGGCGAGGCGCGCATCTCGAACTTCCTGCTGTGGCAGTCGGCCTATGCGGAATACGAGTTCGTGGACACGCTCTGGCCCGACTTCACGGCGCAGGAATTCGCGACCGTGCTCGGCCGTTTCGGCACGCGCAAGCGTCGCTTCGGCGCCGTCCCGGCCTGAGGACGCATGGCCCCGGAGAGCGGTCGTTTCCCTGATCTGGCAACCCGCATCCTGACCGGGTCGGCCGTGGCGGTGGTGGGGCTTGCCGCGGTCTGGGCGGGATATCCGTGGTTCACCGCGCTCGTCGCCGGCGTGGTCGGCCTTCTGGTGTGGGAGCTTGCCGTGATGCTGGGCGCCGAGCGGCGGCGCGCCCTCGTGCTCGGCGGTCTGGGCGGCGCGTGCCTCCTGGTGGCCAAGCTGCTGCCGGCGGGCGTGGGCCTGCCGCTGCTGTTCGTCACGGGTCTGGCGGGCCTGTCGCTCCTGCCGCGCAGCCGCAGCCTGTTCCTGCTCGTCACGACGCTGATCATGCTGGCGACCTTCGGGCTGGTGACCCATCGCGACACGTTCGGCCTGACCTGGATGCTGTGGCTGGTCCTCGTCGTTGCGGTCACCGACATCGCCGGGTATTTCGCCGGCCGGGTCTTCGGGGGGCCGAAATTCTGGCCGCGCGTCAGCCCCAAGAAGACATGGTCGGGCACTGTCGCGGGCTGGGTCGGCGCGGGGCTCGTGGGTTGGGGCTTCATGGCGGCCACGGGTCTCGGGGTGGAACTGATCTCCATCTCCATCGCGCTCAGCATGGCCAGCCAGATGGGCGATATCGCGGAGTCGGCCATCAAGCGGCGGGCGGGTGTCAAGGACAGCTCGCAGCTTCTGCCCGGCCACGGCGGCGTCTGGGACCGTTTCGACGGGATGCTGGGCGCGTCGCTTCTGCTTCTGGTGGTCGAGAGCCTGACGGAGTTTCCCTATGGGGCCGCGTGAGAAAAACCGCGGCGGGAGGAGCCATGCGACGGGTTAGCGTTTTCGGGGCCACGGGCTCGATCGGGCAGAACACGCTGGATCTGATCGCGCGCGCACCCCAGGAGTATCGGGTCGTGGCGCTTACGGGCGGGGCCAACATCGCGCAACTGGCCACGGATGCGAAGCGCCTGTCGGCCGAGGTGGCCGTGACGGCCCACGAGGACCGGCTGGAGGAGTTGCGCGCCGCGCTTGCGGGCACCGGGATCGAGGCCGCGGCCGGTCAGGGTGCGCTGCTCGAGGCGGCCGACCGGCCCGCGGACTGGGTCATGTCGGCCAT
>CAZGHJ010000108.1:0-9621 GCA_964525355.1 uncultured Roseicyclus sp. | reverse complement strand
CCGATCACCTTGTCGCCATTGGCCACATTGGTCCGTGCCCCGAGGAACAGCGCACCATAGCAGGTCATGTGCTCGAGGAACCAGTCGTCGCGGTCGGTCATCACCTGCACATGCTCCGAGGCGATGTCGTCGGCGACCTCGAGCATCTCCTCGTAGGTGTCGCAGAGGATCACCTCGCCGTAATCCTGCCAGCTGGCGCGCGCGGTCTCGGCGGTGGGCAGGATCTCCAGCAGGCGGTCGATTTCGGCCAGGGTCTCCTCGGCGAGCTTGCGGGAATTCGTCAGGAGCACCGCCGGGCTGTTGTAGCCATGCTCGGCCTGTCCCAGCAGGTCGGTCGCGCAAAGCTCGGCATCGGCGGCGATCTCGTCGGCGATCACCATGGTCTCGGTCGGCCCGGCGAAAAGGTCGATGCCGACGCGGCCGAAAAGCTGGCGCTTGGCTTCGGCCACGAAGGCGTTGCCGGGCCCGACCAGCATGTGCACGGGCTCGATCGTCTCGGTGCCGAGCGCCATGGCGCCGACCGCCTGGATGCCGCCCAGCACGTGGATCTCGTCGGCGCCGCCGAAATGCATCGCGGCGACGACCGCGGGATTGGGCCGGCCTTTCCAGGGCGGCGTGGCGGCGATGATGCGCGGCACGCCCGCGACCTTCGCGGTGGCCACCGACATGTGCGCGGAAGCCACCATCGGGAACTTGCCGCCCGGAACGTAGCAGCCCACGGATTGAACGGGGATGTTCTTGTGGCCGAGGATGACGCCGGGCAGCGTCTCGACCTCGATATCGGTCATGCTGGCGCGCTGCGCCCGCGCGAAGGCGGTGACCTGTTCCTGCGCGAAGCGGATATCGGCCAGTTCCTGCTCGGACAATTCGGCGATCAGCGCGTCGATCTCGGCCTGGCCGAGGCGGAAGCTTTCGGGGCTGTAGCCGTCGAACTTCTCGCTCAGCTCGCGCACGGCGGCATCGCCGCGCGCCTCGATGTCGTTCAGCGTGGCCTCGACGATGGCGCGCACCTTGCTGTCGTCCTCGGCGCGCGCCTCGGCCGGTTTGCCCTGCTTGAGATGCGTGATGGTCATGGGTGGTCTCCTGTCGAGAGGACGTGGGGTCAGGGGTTCGGTCGGAGCGCGGCCATCAGCCGCCATATCCGAGGAAGGTCCGCGGCAGCACGAGCGACAGCCACGGCACGAAGGCGATGATGAGAAGCGCCACGATCATCGCGCCCACCCAGGGAAAGATGCGCCGCGCGATCTGGTCGAAGGGCACCTTGCCCACCTGCGCCGCCATGAAGAGGTTGGCGCCGAGCGGCGGGGTCACGAAGCCGATCGCCAGCGCCACGATCATCACGATTCCGAAATGCACCGGGTCGACGCCCAGGCCGATCATGATCGGCAGCAGAACCGGCGTCAGGATCACGATGGCCGCCAGCGTTTCAAGGAACGTGCCGACGATCAGAAGAAGGACGATCGCGGCAAGCAGGACGACATATCTGCTCTCGGTCACGGACAGGACGAATTGCGCCAGTTCCGAGGGGATCTGCTCCAGCGCGATGATCCGGCCGAACGCGACCGAGGCGCCGATGATGATGAGAACCGAAGACACCAGAAGCGCCGAGTCCAGCATGATCTTCGGCAGCGCCGAAAGCGGCAGTTCGCGGTAGACGAAGCAGCTGACCACGAGCGCGTAGACGACCGCCACCGCCGCGCTTTCGGTGGGGGTGACGATGCCCGAATAGATCCCGCCCAGCACGACGATGGGCATGGCAAGCGCCAGTTTCGCCTCGTTCAGCGCGGACCAGACCGAGCCGTCGGAGGGTTGCTCATCCGCGGAGGGCGGCGCCTTTCGCCGCTGGATCACGTTGTAGACGATCAGCGTCAACGCGATGACGATGCCGGGCACGATGCCCGCCATGAACAGCGCCGTGACCGAAACGCCGGCCGCAACCGCATAGACGATCATGACGACGGAGGGCGGGATCATCACCCCGAGGCCGCCCGCGCTCGCGACCATGGCGCCCGCATAGGCCCTGTCGTAGCCGCGCTTGACCAGCGCCGGGATCATGGCCAGCCCGATGGCGGCCACGGTCGCGCTGCCCGTGCCCGAGATGGCGGCGAAGAACAGGCAGGCCATGATCGTCACCGTGCCCAGGTCGCCGGGGCTGCGCCCGAAGGCGCGATCCGCCACCGCGATCAGGCGCCGCGAGATGCCGCCCTGCGCCATCAGGCTTCCGGCCAGCGTGAAGAGGACGACCGCGATCAGCGTGAAGCTGTCGATGCCCGAGACGAGGCCGAGCGCGTAGAGGTCGAAGCCGAGAAACGGCAGGTAGGCGATCGCCAGAAGGCTCGCGGTGCCAAGCGCCACGCCGATGGGCACGCCGATGGCGAGCAGGACGAAGAAGCTGCCGAAGAGGATGGCCGTGGTCATGGCTCAGATGTCCCGTGGCGTCGCCAGATGGTCGTCGCCGTGACGGACGACGCACCAGAGCGAATGGGTCAGACGCGCGGCACTCAGCGCGCCCGAGAAGATGATCGCGGCGTAAAGCACCCCCAGCGGCCATTCGGTCGAACTGAGGATGCGGCCCCGGTCGACGGAATTCTGCGTGATGACCACGCCAAGCCAGCACACGGCGACCGAGTAGATCAGGAATATCAGTTCCGCACAGGCGAAGGTCCAGCGCCGCCAGGCCCGCGGCAGCGCGTCCAGAAGCACCGTCACCCGCATGTGCCGGCGCTCGCGGATCGCGTAGCTGACGCCGAAATAGATCATGTAGACGAAGCAGAACCGGGCCATTTCGTTGGCCACCGCGATGGATGTGGAGAAGGCGAACCGCGCGATCACGTCGGCGAAGACCAGAAGGATGATCGCCGTCAGCATCGTGACGATCACGACCGGCTCGAACCATTTCTCGAGTGCGCGCATGCCGCCTTCTCCGATCTCTGTGGGGCCCAGCCGCTTACCGGGCGACCGCGGCCATGAAGGCTTCGTAGAAGTCGTCGCCCACACGCTCGCGGATATCCGCCTCGATGGCCGCGTTCATCGTCGCGCCAAGGCGCGCCTTGTCCTCGGCGGGCAGTTCGTTGACCTGCAACCCGGCCTCACGCAACTCGTCGATGGTGGCGGCATTGGCCTCGGCCGTCAGGTCACGCTGGAGCGCGACGGTCTCGGCGGCCACCTCCTCGACCAGGGCCTGCTGCTCGGGGGTGAGGCCTTCGAACCACGCCAGATCGGCCATCCACAGCTCGGGCCAGTAGATATGCCCGGTCAGCGACACGTAATCCTGCACCTCGAAGAAACGCTCCACGATCATCGAGCTCGGCGCGCTTTCCTGCCCGTCGATCAGCCCCTGCTGCAGCGACGAGTAGATCTCGCCCCAGGCCAGCGGCACCGGCACCGCGCCGACCGAGCGCCACGCGGCGATCGCGATGGGGTTGTCGGCCGAGCGCATCCGCAGGCCTTCGAAGGATTCGTAGCTGTCCAGCGGCGCGCGGCTGTTGGTGAAGCTGCGGAAGCCGAGTTCCATGAAGCCCATGTTCTTAAGCCCGCGCTCTTCCATCGCGGCGGCGATTGCGTCGCCCGCCGCGCCGTCCAGAAGCGACCGCGCCTCTGTCTCGCTTTCGAAGAGAAGAAACTGGTCGAGAACGGCCAGCTCGTCCACGGCTGCGCTCAGATGCACCGAGGCGCCGGTGGTCATGGTGATGTTGCCCGATTGCACGAGGTCCGTCATTTCGCGCACGCTGCCAAGCTGGCCGCCTGGAAAGATCTCGACCTCGAATTCGCCGTCAGACCGGCTTTCGAGCTCTTCCTCGAAGAACAGGAGCGCCTGGTGGATCGGGGACGCTTCGGGCGTCGCGTGGCCGATGCGGATCGTCTCGGCCCCGGCCGTCCCGGCCAGCGCGAGGGTCAGGCCGGTTGCCAGAATGGGTGTCAGTTTCATGGGGTCCTCCTCCGTTGGGTGCGTCCGGCGCGACCCGGCAGCTGCCGGGCCACGAGCGGCTTGCACACGTATGCAATGCTGACGCGGACGCAGCGCGGAACGCAAGTGCTTTTTGCACGCGCGTGCAATTTCTTGACTAAGGCATTGAAGGTATGACAGGAAAAATGCCCTTGAGATGTTCCTGCACCCAAGGAGCGACGGACCACTGCACCCGCAGGCCTTTACCGGACCGACCGTGACCCGAATACCGGGGCGGGTCGACGCAAACGATGACAATCGCGATGATGCCGCTCCCCACGCTCTCGAAAGGCCTTGCGCAGACGATCCCTGAACTGCGCCCGGTCCATGAGGATCGGTCCATCGCACCCGCTCTGCCCTGAACCTTCGCCACAGCTTTTGCTCTGGTGCGGAAATCGAGCAGCTCCGGCGCCCCGCCCGCCTTTGCCGAGGCGCTGGGGAAACGGGCGATGAGACGCCAGCGCCCTACACCTCATCCGGACGACTGCGCGAGTGCTGACGAGACGCCATGTGCGCGGCATGGTGGCGATCTTCGACATGGAGTGGAACGAATGCGATTCTCGGCCAATCTGGGTTTTCTCTGGGCCGACCGGCCCCTGCCCGACGCGATCCGCGCCGCCCGTGCCGCGGGCTTCGACGCGGTGGAACTGCACTGGCCCTATGACACGCCCGCCGCCGAGGTGGCAGGCGCGCTGCGGGAGACGGGCCTGCCCTGCCTCAGCCTGAACACGCGGCGCGGCGAGGTGGCACGCGGAGAGAACGGCTTGGCCGCCCTGCCCGGCCGCGAGGCCGAGGCCCGCACCGCCATCGACGAGGCGCTTGCCTACGGGGCCGAGATCGGGGCCGGCCGCGTGCATGTCATGGCCGGCGTCGCGGACGGACCCGCGGCCCATGCCACTTTCGTGGACAACCTCGCCCATGCCTGCGCGCGTGCCGCATCCCGCGGCATGGGCATCCTGATCGAGCCACTGAACCGCCACGACGCGCCGGGCTATTTCCTGCGCAGCACGGACCAGGCCGCCGCGATCCTCGAGGCGGTCGGCCACGACGCCCTGCGGATGATGTTCGACTGCTACCACGTGGCACGGACCGAAGGTGACCTCAGCCACAGGCTGACCAAGCTGCTGCCACTCATCGGCCATATCCAGGTGGCCTCGGTGCCGGACCGGGGCGCGCCCGATCACGGCGAGGTCGACTATGCTCATGTCTTCGCACTGCTCGAAGCCCTGGGATATTCCGGTTACGTGGGCGCGGAGTACAAGCCCGCGGGCGAGACCGACGCGAGCCTCTCCTGGCTCGGCCGCGACGGCATCCATGGGGCGCAGACCAGCGTTTCTTGTACAAGAGAATGACCGAGGGCGCCCTTCCCGCAGGCCGGCAGGCACGTCATTGGCGATTCCGAGAGACAAGATGTCGGTTTTGACGACGTGGCTTCGCCAAAGCCTGTCATTTGTCGCTCGACCGGGCATGGGTCCCGGTCGGTTGCAACTGGCTGGAGGGAGGTCTCGCCGATCGCGCCGTCGACAGCGCCGGATCGGTGACCAAGAAATAGCACGACGCAGCGCGTTTTTTTCGGCTTTGGGAGGCCCGCGAAATGAACAATGCGCAGGGATTTGGCTTCGGAACGCAGATCCGGAAGTCACCTTATTTCGACGCGACGGTGCGATGGGGGGCCAAGGGCTTCTCGGTCTACAACCACATGTATATCCCACGGGATTTCGGCGATCCGGAACAGAATTTCTGGAACCTCGTGAATGCCGCCATCCTGTGTGACGTCGCGGTGGAGCGACAGGTCGAGATCACCGGGCCCGACGCGATGCGGTTCACCCAGATGCTGACACCGCGCGACCTGTCGCAAATGGCGGTGGGCCAGTGCAAATACGTCCTGATCACCAATGCCGACGGGGGCATCCTGAACGATCCGATCGCCCTTCGACTGGCCGAGGACAGGGTGTGGCTCTCGCTTGCGGACAGCGACATCCTGCTCTGGGCGCAGGGGCTGGCGGTGCATTCGGGCATGGACGTGACGATCCGCGAGCCCGATGTCTCGCCGTTGCAGCTTCAGGGGCCGCAATCGCGCTACATCATGCAGGCGCTTTTCGGCGACGAGATCCTCGATCTGCGCTATTTCTGGCTGCGTGAGCTGGAGTTCGACGGCATCCCGCTCGTGGTATCTCGCACGGGCTGGTCGAGCGAGCTGGGATACGAGCTTTATCTGCAGGACTCCCGGCGCGGCGACGAGCTGTGGGAAAAGATCATGGCCGCCGGCGCACCCTACGGCCTGCAACCCGGCCACACCTCGACGATCCGGCGCATCGAGGCGGGCATGCTGTCCTATCACGCCGACATGGACGCGCAGACGAACCCGTTCGAGCTGGGCCTGGACCGCCTGGTGAACCTCGACACCGAGGCCGAGTTCATCGGCAAGGCGGCGCTGCGGCGCATCCGCGCGGAGGGCGTGACGCGCAAACAGGTCGGCCTCGTGCTCGACACGACGCCGCTTGCGGGACCGAACACCGATTTCTGGCCGATCCTCAAGGACGCCTCGCGCGTCGGCAAGGTCACGTCGGCGGTCTATTCCCCGCGGCTGGGCAAGAACATCGCGCTGGCGATGGTCGATGCGGACCAGGCCGTGATCGGCAACCAGGTGCAGGCCCTGGCCGACAACCTGATGGTCACGGCCGAAATCGTCGAGCGCCCGTTCTACGACCCGAAAAAATCGCTCGCCACCGGCACCGGCCAGGTGGCGTAAGATCACGGGCGGGGCGTTCCGGCGCCCTGCCCTTCGCGCGCGCTCGCGCCTGCCTCTCGCGCGCGCTTGCGTCGCAGGCCCTGCGGCCCGTCCGACCGGCATCGGCTTCCACGCCCCCGCGGTGATCGGCCCGAGACCGTCGCGCCCGGACGCCCGCAATCCACCGTCCGGGGGAACTGCGGCGCCTGGTGCCTTGCCCGAGGTCCGACCGCGACATTTCGGTCCGGCCGGATCGCGCCGAAAGTCGTCCGGCCGCAACCCCTCCGGTCAAAGAAAAAGTTCCATACGCGCCCGGACATGCTAGAAATATCGAAATAGCGCCGCAAGGCCATTAAATTAAATAGGAACCTATGAATGTGCATGACCTGCTGCGAGAGCATCGAGAGCGGTGCCGCGACCATCAATCCCTGCCTTTGCGGAGCGCCCGAGACACAGGCGGCGATGGACCGGATCGACGCTGACATCTCGCGCAGGCAGTTTCTGGGTGGCACGGCGGCGGTCATGGGCATGTTCGCGGGCTTCGGCCTCGCCCCGAAGGACGTGCGCGCGCAGACGCCGGGGCGCCCGACGCTCCTGACGAACCTGCGTTACTTCGACGGCACCACGCTCGCCATGCAGACCGGGCGCGACATCCTGGTCGAGGGCGGGCGCATCGCGGCGCTCCTGCCCGCGGGCACGGGCCCCGATGACGCCGACCGGATCGATTGCGGCGGGCGCGCGGTGACGCCTGGCCTGATCGATTGTCACTGGCACGCCACACTTGTCAGCGTCAGCCAGATCGTCGCACTGACGCAGGACATCGCCTTCGTGCATCTTGTCGCGGGCCAGGAGGCGGGCGCCACGCTGATGCGCGGGTTCACCACCGTGCGCGACACCGGCGGCCCGGTCTTCGGACTGAAGATGGCGGTGGACAGGGGCGTGGTGACAGGCCCCCGCATCTTCCCGTCGGGCGCGATGATCTCCCAGACCTCGGGTCATGGCGACTTCCGCCTGCTGAACGCGCTGCCGCGCCGGGATGGCGATCTCGACTATACCGAGGCCACCGGCGTCGCGGCGATTGCCGATGGAGAGGCGGAAGTACTGCGGCGCACGCGCGAACAGCTGATGAAGGGTGCAAGCCAGGTCAAGATCATGGCCGGCGGCGGGGTGACCTCGATCTACGACCCGCTCGACACGGCACAGTTCTTCGAGGAAGAGATGCGCACCGCCGTGCGCGCCGCCGCCGACTGGGACACCTATGTCTGCGCCCATGTCTACACGCCCGAGGGCATCCAGCGCGCGCTGCGGGCGGGGGTGCGCTCGATCGAGCATGGCCAGCTGGCCGATCTAGAAACCGTGCGCATGATGCGGGAGGAGGGCGCCTGGTGGTCGATCCAGCCCTTCCTTCAGGACGAGGATTCGAACCCCCGAAGCAACCCGGTGCAGCAGCAGAAAGCCGAAGAGGTCGCGCGGGGCACCGTCCAGGCCTTCGAGATGGGGCATTCCGAGGGCGTCAACATGGCCTTCGGCACCGATATCCTGATGAACCCCGGCGCCTCGAGCAGCCAGGGGCGGCAACTGGCCAAGCTCGCCCGGTTCATGTCCCCGCTCGAGGCGTTGCGGATGGCCACCGGCAATGCCGGCGATCTACTGGCGATGTCGGGGCCGCGCGACCCCTACGCGGGCCGGCTCGGCGTGATCGCGGAAGGCGCGCATGCCGACATCCTGGTCTGGGACGGCGACCCGGAGACCGATCTCGGTTTCCTCGACGATCCGGCGGGAAACCTGCGCCTATTGATGAAGGGCGGGCGCGTTTTCAAGGAAACACTGTGATGGCCCGCAGGACCCATTCCCCGATCCGCGCGGCCGCCGTCGCGGCCGCGATCGCCACCCTTCCGATGACCGTGCAGGCGCAGGACTGGACCGGGCAGGTCACGCTTTACGGCTGGGGCGCAGGGGTCGGCGGCGATTTCACGCCCTTCACCGGCGCGCCGACCCTGTCCTTCGACGAGTCGCTCTCCGAGGTGCTCGAAGATCTCGACGCCGCGTTCTTCGTCACCGGCCTCGCCCGGCGCGGGGATCTCGTGCTTTTCGGGGACTTCACCTATTCGTCCTCCTCCCGGTCCGGTGTCGTTCCCCCGGGCGTTCCGGCTTCCGGCGAGGTGACGCTCGCCTCTCTCACGCTCGCCGCCGGCCAGCGCTTCCAGGCCGGCGGTGGGACGACCCTGGATCTGATGGGCGGTTTCCGCGCCTGGAGCATCGACGGTCTCGTGTCCGTTCCTCTGGCCGGGGTCTCGCTCGCGCCCGAGCAAAACTTCGTCGATCCGATCGTCGCGCTCAGGGTGAACACGCCGCTCGCCGGCGACTGGTCGCTTCTGGGCCATTTCGACCTGGGTGGCTTCGGTGTCGGCTCGGAAATGACGTGGCAGGCCTCGGTGACCGCGAACTATCGGGCGAGCGAGAACCTCTACCTCTCCGTCGGCTGGCGGCATCTCTACGTCGACTACCGCAGCGGCGGGACGGTCTTCGAAGGGGCCATGAGCGGTCCGGTGATCGGAGCGACCTGGCGGTTCTGACAGGACAGGCCGGGGCGGCGGTCGACACTGCGCCGCCTTCCAGCCACTCTGCGGCCGTCGCCCGGCCCCCCGACAGCCGAGGCCTTCGCTCTTTGCCCACCACCTTCGGCAAGAGAACGGCCGGCTCGTCGGATGCAGCATGGATTGCCCGCTGCCGGCCTCAAACGGCCTGCGAACCGGGAGAGTGTTCAGAAACGCAGCCCTCTCGGTGAAGATACGTGCCTGTCAAACTCAAGCGCGGTTGCGATTTGCTCGCCGCCATGGCCCGCTCCAGCGCCACGTTGCGACAATGCCGAGGCTTTCCGGTTTCTTGGCGGTTGCTTTGGTGCCCCCAGAGAGACTCGAACTCCCGACCCTCTGATTACAAA
>CAZGHJ010000107.1:0-9627 GCA_964525355.1 uncultured Roseicyclus sp. | reverse complement strand
TCCCACAAGGACGTGGCCGAATGCGCCGTGATCGGCGTGACCGACGCGCTCAAGGGGCAGTTGCCGATGGGCTTTCTCTGCCTGAACAAGGGGGTGGACACCCCGGCCGAGCAGGTGGTCGCCGAGTGCGTGAAACTGGTGCGCGACCGGATCGGGCCCGTGGCCGCCTTCAAGCTTGCCGTCGTGGTCGACCGCCTGCCCAAGACGCGCTCGGGCAAGATCCTGCGCGCGACAATGGTCAAGATCGCGGATGGCGAAAGCTACAAGATGCCCGCGACCATCGACGATCCGGCCATCCTCGACGAGATCGCCACGGCGGTCCGGACACTGGGCTACGGGGTCGAACACGTCTGACGTCTTCGCCGTGGCGCTGTGCGTCCGGGCCGTTGCGCCCACCACAGGTTGTGTCGCCTTGTCGCGGTTGACTTGGCATGCCGGTCGCAAAAGTGATATGCGTCAGGCATCAAGCCACAGATGACCAGTGCGCGGGACCAGGCGGACCGATGAAGGACGACCGGCAAGACAGGCCGACAGGCACGGATCCGACCCCCGACGCCTTGTCGCTCTACGATCACGACATCCGGGCCGCGGTGTCCGACATCCTCGGGGCCGTGCGCCTTGTGGAGGCGGACCGGCTCGACCCCGAGACCCGGCAGCAGATCGAACGGGTGCGCGCGGCCGGCGACAGTCTCGCGGCGCTGGTGGACGCGGCGCTGTCCGCGGCGGCGGGCGAGGCGCTGATCCTCTCGCCGCAGGACGGCACGCCGCTGGCCGAGCTGATCGACAGCTGGCGGCGCCGCTGGAAGGGGCGGGCCAGCGAACTGGGCCTGCGCTTCTCGGTCGTCGAGGGCGAGAACCTGCCCGAGCGTGTGCCGACGCCGCGCATGGCGCTGGAACGGATCGTCGGCAATCTTCTGGGCAACGCGCTGATCCATAGCGGCGGGTCCGAGGTGCGGCTGATCCTGTCGCGCACCCCCGAGGGCGAGCTTTGCATCGACGTGGCCGACGAAGGCCCGGGCCCCGAGGACGGCGATGCCCCGGCTCCGCGCGGCGCCGGGGAAGGGCCCGCCCCGGCCGGACGGGGTGGCCACGGGCTGGGCCTTCGCATCGTCGAGGATCTTTCGACCCAGATCGGCGCGCGGCTGCACCGGGCGCGCGGCGGCCCGCTGAACGGCTCGGTGATCGGCCTGACGCTGCCCATCGACCGGGACGCCGGGTCGGGACAGGCCACCGCGCAGGCCGAGGATGCGTTGCCCCCGCCCGACCTCTCGGGGCTCCGGATCCTCGTGGCCGAGGACAACCGGACCAACCGTCTGATCCTGCGGCAGATGCTCGAGGGGATGGGCGCGGCGCCCGTCTTTGCCGAGGATGGCGCCGAGGCGCTCGCCGCCCTCGACGAGGCGGATTTCGACATCGGCCTGATCGATATCGAGATGCCCCGCGTGTCCGGGCTCGAGGCGATGCGCGCCATGCGCCGGCGGGCCGATGCCGCGGCCGGGATGCCGCTTGTCGCGCTGACCGCCTATGTGCTGCGCGACAACCGCGAGGCGATCTATGCCGCCGGCGCCGACGGCATCATCGGCAAGCCCGTCTCCTCGGCCGAGGAATTCGGGCGTGCGATCCTGCGCTATGCCGGGCGGCCCACGGGCCAGCCGGAACCCGAGGACGTGCTGGCCGGCCACACCACCGACGACGCGCTCTTCGGTGTCCGGATGGACGACGCCAAGCTCGACGACCTGCTGGCGGTGGCCGGGCCCGAGGGCGCGCGCGAGTTGCTCGCGCGGCTCGCCGAGGACCTTTCCGCGGTCCGGGAGGGGCTCGATGCGGGCGTGGCGGACCGCTCCGTCGCGATGATCCGGGAAAAGACCCATATCCTCATCGCGATCTCTGGCTCGGTCGGGGCGGAACGCCTGTGCCGGCTGGCCGAAGTGCTGAACATCTCGGCCAAGCGCAAGCGGCTCGACGATCTGGCCGCGCTCTACGCGCCCTGCCGGCGCGACCTCGACGACCTGCTCGCCAATATCGCGCGCCGCACCGAAGAGGCGTCGGGCGCCGACTGAACCGCGCGGCGTCGCGGCCCTTGCGCTCGGGCGGGACGGGGATCAGACTGCACCCCTGAGGGACGACAGAAGGGATGCGCCGGGAATGTCCGACGATCTGATCGCCGCCGCCGAGGCGGTCCGCCAGAAGGCCTACGCGCCCTATTCGGGCTTCCGGGTCGGGGCCGCCATCCGCGCGACGGGCGGCGCGGTGCACCAGGGTTGCAACGTGGAGAACGTGGCCTCGCCCGAAGGCACCTGTGCCGAAGCGGGCGCCATCGCGGCGATGATCGCGGCGGGCGACGCGCGGATCGCCGAGGTCGCGGTCATCGCAGACGCGCCCGCGCCGGTGCCACCCTGCGGCGGGTGCCGGCAGAAGCTGGCCGAGTTCGCCGGGGCCGAGGTCACCGTCATCATGGCGACCGTGGACGGCCAGCGGCGCGTCTCCACGGTGGGCGATCTGCTGCCGGGCCGCTTCGATGCGGGCCACATGGGGCGCGCCCAGCCCGGGGTGTCATGAGCGACGCCGCCCCCTTCACCGCCCGCGGCATCCTTGCCCGCCTGCGCGACGGGGAGCGGATGACCGAGGCCGAACTCTACTGGTTCGCCGAAGGCCTCGCGCGCGGTGACGTGACCGACGCGCAGGCCGGGGCCTTCGCCATGGCCGTCTGCACCCGCGGGCTCGGGCCGGAGGGCCGCGTGCACCTGACAACGGCCATGCGCGCCTCGGGCGACGTGCTGCGCTGGGATCTCGAGGGGCCCGTTCTCGACAAGCATTCAACGGGTGGCGTGGGCGATCCGGTGTCGCTCCTGCTGGCGCCGGCGCTGGCGGCCTGCGGCGCCTATGTGCCGATGATCTCGGGCCGCGGACTGGGCCACACGGGCGGCACGCTCGACAAGCTCGAGGCCATTCCCGGCTACCGGACCCAGGTCTCCACCGACGACCTGCGCGAGATCGTGAGCGATATCGGCTGCGCCATCGTCGGAGCTACGGGCGACATCGCGCCGGCCGACCGGCGGCTTTACGCGGTGCGCGACGTGACGGGAACTGTGGAATCGATCGACCTCATCACCGCGTCGATCCTGTCGAAGAAACTCGCCGCGGGGCTCGAGGCGCTGGTGCTCGACGTCAAGGTGGGCTCGGGCGCCTTCATGGCCGCGCCCGCCGACGCGCTTGCGCTGGCGCAGGCGCTGGTCGGCACGGCGCAGGGCGCGGGCTGCATGACCTCGGCGCTGGTGACGGACATGAACCAGCCGCTGGCCCGCGCCGCGGGCAACGCGCTCGAGGTGATCGAGGTGATGGAGGCGCTCTCGGGCGGGGCCATGGGCTCGGACCTGATGCGCGTGACGCTGGCGCTTGGCGGCGAGGTGCTGGCGCTCGGCGGGCTGGCCGAGGATGCCGCCGACGGCGAGCGCCGCCTCGCGGCAAGCTTCGAGAGCGGGCAGGCCGCCGAGGTCTTCGGAGAGATGGTCGCCGTCCTCGGCGGGCCGTCCGATTTCGTGGAACGCTGGCGCGACAGGCTGCCGGCGGCCAAGGTCATGGTCGACATCCACCCGGCCGAGACCGGCACCGTGGCCGGCATCGACACGCGCGCGCTGGGCGAGATCGTGGTCAGTCTCGGCGGCGGGCGGCTCCGGCAGGACGACCGGCTGGACCTTGCCGTGGGGCTGAGCGACATCGCGCGGATCGGTGACCGGGTGGGGCCGGACCGACCGCTCCTGCGCCTTCACGCGGCGACGGAAGAGGCCGCGAAGGCGGTCGCGGCGCGGGTGAGCGCGGCGTTTGCGCTGACGGATGGCGAGGTGGCGCCGCCCGACCTCATCCACGAGAGGATCGGCTGATGCCGCGCGCGTTCCTCGTGGTGATGGACAGCGTCGGATGCGGTGGCGCGCCGGATGCGGACCGCTTCTTCAATGGCGACCTGCCCGACACAGGCGCCAACACGCTGGGTCATATCGCGGCGGCCTGCGCGGCGGGGCGCGCGGAGGAGGGGCGCTCGGGCCCCTTGCGGATGCCGCATCTCGACGCCCTTGGACTCGGTGCCGCCGTACGGCTGGCCTCCGGCGCGCGGGCCCAGGGGCTCGACGCCGATCCTGTCGGCCTCTGGGGTGTGGCCGAGGAGGTCTCGCCCGGCAAGGACACGCCCTCGGGCCACTGGGAACTGGCAGGCCTGCCGGTGCCCTGGGAGTGGCACTTTTTCCCCGATGCATCCCCTGCTTTTCCACAGGACATCGTGGCCGAGACCTGCCGGCTTGCCGGTACCGATGGTATCCTGGGAAACTGCCACGCAAGCGGCACCGAGATAATTGAGAGATTGGGTGAGGAACATCAGGCAACTGGTTGGCCGATCTGCTATACCTCGGCCGACAGCGTGTTTCAGATCGCCGCGCACGAGGAGACGTTCGGCCTCGACCGGCTGCTCGCGCTCTGCGAGGGGCTCGCGCCACTTCTCCACAGCCGCCGCGTGGGACGTGTCATCGCGCGGCCCTTCGTGGGCGTGCCGGGATCCTACACCCGAACCGGCAACCGGCGGGACTACGCGATCACGCCGCCCGAAGCGACGCTGCTCGACTGGGTGCAGGGCGCAGGGCGTGCGACTTACGGCATCGGCAAGATCCGCGACATTTTCGCGGGCAAGGGCGTCGGCACCAGCGTCAAGGGCAGCGACGCGACGCTGATGGACCACCTTTTTCGGCACGTCGAGACGGCCGATGACGGCAGCCTGACCTTCGCCAATTTCGTCGAGTTCGACAGTCTCTACGGCCACCGCCGCGACGTGTCGGGCTACGCGCGCCATCTCGAGTGGTTCGACGCCGCCATCGCGCCCGTCCTCGCCACGCTCCGCCCCGACGACCTGATGGTCTTCACCGCCGATCACGGCAACGACCCCACATGGAGCGGCACCGACCACACGCGCGAGCGTGTGCCGGTGATCGCCAGGGGGCCCTATGCCGGGCAGATCGGGATCTGCGCCTTCGTCGACGTGGCGGCCTCCGTCGCGGCGCATCTGGACGTGCCGGGGGCAGGGCCCGGCAGGTCCTTCATCTGAAAGAAGCATCGGGGGCATCTTGTCGTCTGAACAGATCTATTTCGTCATGACCTTCGTGGTCGTCGCGCTCGCCGTGCGGTATGTCGGCCCGCTGATCGGCCGGCCCCGCACACCGTGGCGCGGCTCGCTCCTTTTCGCGTTTGTCATCGCCTTCATCGGCTGGGCCATCGGGACATGACCACATGAGGGATCTGCCCAAGATCGAACTGCACCTCCACCTCGAGGGCGGCGCGCCGCCCGGTTTCATCCGTGGTCTGGCACAGGAGAAGCGCACCGATCTCTCGGGCATCTTCGCGCCCGACGGCAGCTACGCCTTCAAGGATTTCTGGCATTTCCTCAGCGTCTACGAGGCCGCGACAAGCGTTCTGAAAAGCCCCGAGGACTATGCCCGCCTGACCCGCGCCGTGCTGGAGCAGAGCGCGGCGCATGGTGTCGTCTATTCCGAGGCCTTCCTTTCGCCCGATTTCTGCGGCGGTGGCGATCTTGCGGCGTGGCGCGAGTACCTCGCCGCGATCCGGGGCGCGGCGGAGGAGGCCCAGCGCGACTTCGGCATCACTTTGCGCGGTATCGTCACCTGCATCCGCCATTTCGGACCCGAAAGGGCGAAACCGATCGCGGAATGCGCCGCCGAGACGGCGGGCGACTGGCTGGTGGGCTTCGGCATGGCGGGCGATGAGCTCAAGGGCAAGCCCGCCGATTTCCGTTGGCCCTTCGATTGCGCGCGCGAGGCGGGCCTGCGCATCACGGTGCACGCGGGCGAGTGGGGCGGCGCGGCCTCGGTCCGGGACGCGCTCGAGGCGCTCCGGCCCGAACGGCTCGGCCACGGTGTGCAGGCCATCGAGGATCCCGCACTTGTGGACCGCCTCGCCGAGGACGGCATCGTTCTGGAATGCTGTCCTGGCTCCAACGTGGCGCTTGGCGTTTTCCCCTCCTGGCGTGCGCATCCGATCGAGAGGTTCCGCGAGAAGGGTGTGAAGGTCACGGTATCCACAGACGATCCACCGTTTTTCCATACGACGATGACGAGTGAATACGAAAACCTCGCCCGGGCCTTCGGCTGGGACGAGGGCGTTTTCGCCGAGATCGCGCGCACCTCCCTTGACGCCGCCTTCTGCGACGCGGAAACGAAGGACCGGATCGCCAAGAAGCTGGGGGAGAGCGCCGCATGACCGAGCACCTGACCATCGTCGAGCACCCGCTGGTGCAGCACAAGCTCTCGCTGATGCGCGACAGGGAGACCTCGACGAAATCCTTCCGCCAGCTTCTGCGCGAGATCAGCCACCTGCTGGCCTACGAGGTCACGCGCGAATTGCCGATGACCACGATGCGGGTGGAAACCCCGCTGGAGCCGATGGACGCGCCGGTGATCGCAGGCAAGAAACTGGCCCTGGTGTCGATCCTGCGGGCCGGCAACGGGCTTCTGGACGGTATTCTCGAACTGATCCCCAACGCGCGCGTCGGGTTCGTCGGGCTGTACCGTGACCCCGAGACGCTGCAGCCCGTGCAATACTACTTCAAGGTTCCGGGCGAGTTGGAGGATCGGCTGACCATCGTGGTCGACCCGATGCTCGCCACCGGCAATTCCTCGGCGGCCGCGATCGACCTTCTGAAGGAGGCCGGCGCCAGGAACATCCGGTTTCTCTGTCTTCTGGCTGCGCCCGAGGGCGTGGCGCGCATGAAGGCGGCGCATCCCGACGTGCCCATCGTCACCGCCGCGGTCGACAGCCACCTGAACGACCACGGCTACATCGTGCCGGGGCTGGGGGATGCCGGCGACCGGATGTACGGCACGAAATAGCGCCGCGCAGAGCCTCCGGCGTCGCCTTTACTTGGCCGAAGGACTTGGCCAGTATCATGGGCGCAACCTTGGGGGGCTGCATGACGCGAAGCTCGACGATCCTGGCTGCAGCTACGGCGGTGGCCCTTGCCATCGGCACGCTCGCAGGGGCCGCGCAGGCGCAGGCGCCTGGCCCGGCGGAGCCGCCGCCGCCAGGCTTTGACGGCGCCGAGTTCGTGGATAGCCGCGGCTGCGCCTTCGCCCGCGTCGAGGTTGCCGGAGAGGTGGCATGGGTGCCGCGCGTGGGCCCCGACCGTCAGCCGCTGTGCGGTCTTGCGCCGACGCAAGTGGCGGGCGCTGCGCCGACGGTCGCACCGGGCGACACCCGGCCCGTCCAGCGGCCCGCGATCCGCACCGCGGCCCCGACGGCCGCGCCAACGATGACCCCGGTGCCCACGCCTCCTCGGCACCGGAGCGTGCCGCGCCGCGCCGCCGCCCCGGTCGCGCCGCAAGCCCCGCGTCCGGCGGCCGTCCGGGCGCGCAGCGCTCCGCCCGCCGCCGCGCCGGTGCGCGTGCTACTTCCGCCGACCCTCGGGGCAGACGATGTGCGTATCCGTGTGCAGTGCCGGCCTTTCTCGGCCCGGACCGAGATCGGTCGGAAGGCGCACGATCCGCGCTGTCCGCCCGAGCCGCGGCATCCCCCCGCCCTCGTCCATGGCGAGCGGCTGCCGGCAGCGCCCGCGACCAGCGCCGTGACCGCGCTTCGAGTGATGCGGCCCTCGGTGCCGCCCGGCTACGATCCCGCCTGGACCGATGGCCGCCTCAACCCCTATCGCGGCGTCCGGACCGAAACGGGCGAGGCGGACATGCGGATGATCTGGACCGACACCGTCCCGCGTCGGCTGGTGCGCGCCGACTGACGCGGCACGCTGCGCCCCGTGCGGGCTTCCGTGTCCGGACCGGAAGGCCCGGTCCCGGGCCTCCGGACGAATGCGGCAGGCGCAGCGAGGGTCACCCCTGCGCGCAGGTACCTGTCCCGATGCGCGCCGACTGTAGCCATCGGCGTCCCTTCCGTGCCGTGAAAGGTGAGCCGCGAGCGACGGAGCGTGGGACTGCAGGCGATCCACAGGATCGGGCCGGAAGGCGCACGGTCTCTTCGTCATTCCAGGTTTCGCGTCAACAAATGGCCCAGGACAAAGGCCGTCACATCTTCAGCCCGCCGCGATGCCGGACACGCTCAGCCCTGGGCGCAGGCGTTCTGAAGCGCCAGCCAATCCTCGTCCCGCAGAAGCGGCGCGCGCAACGCCCCGCGCATGGGGTCGGCCTCGATCAGCGCGAGCACCGTCTCGCCGGACACGTCGCGGGCATAGGCGTAGGGCGCGGTCGACACATCGGCCGCCGCGAAGCGCGCGATCAGCGCGGCGTCGCCGACCGGCGCGGCGGGACGGCTCAGCAGGCGAAGGGCGTGGTCATGCAGCGCCGCCTCGGGCAGGTCGCCCGTGGTCAGGAGCCGGAAGGTCGGGATCAGGCCGACCTCCTCCAGAAGCGCCAGCACCGGATCGGTCGCGGCGCGGCGCACGTCCTCGGCCAGCAGGTAGCCCGCCAGCACCTCGGGCGTTTCGTGATCCTCCGCCAGCGCCGCGCTCGCCACGATCAGATCGCCGGGCAGGCTGAGCGTGTCGGGGATCGCGGCGGGCACCAGCACGATCCGCGGGGCCGGCGGCCCGAGCACCCGCGTCGACAGCCGCGCCAGCGCCACCCGCGCGCGGGGGCCGTCGCAGGGCTGGCCGGCGATCCGTCCGATCTCGGAGAGCAGCGCGTCGCCGATCTCGGCGCGCTTTGCCTCGGGCAGTATGCTGACGGTCTGACGCGTCAGTGCGCCGGGCAGCCAGACCACCGCCCCGGCCATGAGCGCAACCCCCGCCACCGCGCCGATGAGCCAGCGCAGCCGGCCGGGATGGGGCCGTCCCCGCTCGATCGCGGCGCGCACGGCCTCGATCGCCGCGATCATGTCCGCGTCGTCGATCTCCAGCCGCTCGTCCGCATCGGGGCCGGGGGCATAAAGCGCGGGCGTCCGGCCGGGATTGAGCCGTTCGACCGCCGGCAGCGACCAATGGGTGATCGCCGTCTCGGCCTGGGTTGAGACGACAAGCGTGGCCTCGCCCAGCGACACCACCACCTCGCGGCGCTGATCCTCCGGCCCGTCACGCCACAGCCCGAGCGCCTCGAGCCGGCGGTATTGCTCCAGTACGGTCATCTGCCCGGGCCTGCCTTGCGCAGCTGTCGTTTCGAACGAGCCTACCGCAGCGTGCGCGCCACCTCAACGCGGCAGGCGCGGAGGCCCGTCAGAGATCGGCCGCCGCCTTGCGCAGCTCGAATTTCTGGATCTTGCCCGTCGAGGTCTTGGGCAATTCCCGGAAAACCACGTGCTTTGGCGTCTTGAAACCCGCAAGCCGTTGGCGCGCAAAGGAGATCAGCTCGGCCTCGTCGGCCTCGGCGCCGTCCTTCAGTTCCACGAAGGCGCAGGGCACCTCGCCCCATTTCTCGTCGGGCTTGGCCACGACCGCACACAGGAGGACCGCGGGATGGTGCATCAGCGTGCCCTCGACCTCGACGGAACTGACGTTCTCGCCGCCCGAGATGATGATGTCCTTCGCCCGGTCGGCGATCTGGATGTAGCTGTCGGGATGCTGAAGCGCGATGTCGCCGGTGTGGAAATAGCCGCCGCGGAACGCCTCCTTCGTGGCGCGCGGGTTCTTGT
>CAZGHJ010000106.1:0-9629 GCA_964525355.1 uncultured Roseicyclus sp. | reverse complement strand
AGGTGGGGTTTGCGCTAACAGGTGACGGGCCGCGCGGGCTCCGGCCGGCGTCCGGCCGGGGCGGCGCGGCGGTCGGGCGCAGGGTGGGATGCGCCGGGGGCGGCGGGGTCGCTTGCCAGCGCGGCCATGGCCCTTATGCTTTCACCCATCAGCGCGGAAGAAAGGGCTGCAAGGATGAGCGGAGTGCTGGCACTGCTCGATGACGTGGCCGCGATCGCCAAGGTCGCGGCGGCCTCGGTCGACGACGTGGTCGGCCAGGCGGCGAAGGCGGGCGGCAAGGCCGCGGGCGCGGTGATCGACGACGCGGCGGTGACGCCGAAATACGTGCATGGCTTCGCGGCCGAGCGCGAGTTGCCCATCGTCTGGAAGATCGCGCGGGGCTCGATCTTCAACAAGATGGTGATCCTGCTGCCGGCCGCGCTGATCCTGTCGGCCTTCGCGCCCTGGGCCATCGCGCCGCTTCTGATGCTGGGCGGTCTCTACCTGTGTTTCGAAGGCGCCGAGAAGGTCTCGCACTGGCTTTCGTCGCGCCATGACGACGTGGCCGAGGCCACGGCCCGCAAGATGGCGGGGGCGGACAGCGCGCATCTGGAAGAGAAGAAGGTGCGGGGCGCCGTGAAGACCGATTTCATCCTGTCGGCCGAGATCATGACCATCGCGCTGGCGGCGATCGAGACCGACTCGGTTCTTCTGGAGGCGCTGGCGCTGGCGGTGGCGGGCATCGGGGTGACGGTGCTCGTCTACGGCTCGGTGGCGCTTATCGTGAAGGCCGACGACATGGGGCTTTACCTTGCGCGGACCGGCGGGACGGAGGCCTTGCGCGGTTTCGGCCGGGCGGTCGTGCGCGGCATGCCCCTGTTTCTCAGGGGGCTGACGGTGGTGGGCACGCTGGCGATGCTCTGGGTGGGCGGCGCGATCCTGACCCACGCGCTGGCGGGCATGGGCGCGGGCGGACCGGAAGAGGTGGTGCACACCATCGCCCATGCCTTCGCGCCGCTGGGCGGGCTGTTGGAGTGGCTGGCCGGGGCGGCGCTCCATGGTGCGCTGGGGCTTGGGATCGGTGTTGCGGCGATGCCGGTGGTGGACCGCGCGCTGATGCCGCTCATGGCAAGGGTCGGGATCGGCGGCGACGCCGCGCATTGAGAGGCGAGTGGCGCGCGGCGGTCTGCGGCCCGAGAGGGGGAGGCGCGGCCTCGGGCCCCCGGGTGCCCCGGGAGCCGCTCGGCCGCGCCTTGGGCGCCAGGCCCGCTTGGGTGCGCCTGGATGGCGCGCTGCGATCCGGGCCCGTGCGCCGGCCGTCAGAACTGGCGCGAGGGTTCCCATTTGCCGGCCAGAAGCCAGCGGACCTTTTCGGCCACGGCTTCGGGCGTGATGCCGAAATGGGCGTAGAGATCTTCGGCCGGCGCCGAGCCGCCGAAGCCGTGCATGCCCACGAAACCCGATTTCTCGCGCTTGCCCCGCTCGCCGAAGAGCCAGCGGTCCCAGCCGTGGCGGATCGCGGCCTCCACCGCGACGCGGACGGGACCCGCGGGCAGCACACGGCGGCGATAGGCCTCGTCCTGTTCCTCGAAAAGCTCCCAGGAGGGCATGGAGACGACGCGCGTGCCGATCCCCTCGGCCTGCAGGATGTCGCGCGCGGACATGGCGATGGAAACCTCCGAGCCCGTGGCCATCAGCAGCGCCTGGCGTTTGCCATCGGAGTCGGCGAGCACGTAGGCGCCTTGGGCCGTGAGATTCTTCGTCTTGTGCTCGGTGCGCACGGTCGGCAGGTTCTGCCGGCTCAGCGCGAGGACGGAGGGCGTGGATGTCTGCGACAGCGCGATTTCCCAGGCCTCGGCGGTTTCCACCGCGTCGGCGGGGCGGAAAACCAGCATGTTCGGCGTGGCGCGCAGCATGGCGAGATGCTCGACCGGCTGGTGCGTGGGCCCGTCCTCGCCCAGGCCGATGCTGTCATGGGTCATCACGTATTGCACGGGCAGGCCCATCAGCGCGGAGAGGCGCATGGCGGGCCGCGCGTAATCGGCGAAACACATGAAGGTGCCGCCATAGGGCCGCACCCCGCCATGCAGCGCCATGCCGTTCAGCGCCGCGGCCATGCCGTGCTCGCGGATGCCGTAATGGATGTAGCGGCCCTTGCGGTTCTCGGGCTCGAAGATGCCGAGATCGGCCGTCTTCGTGTTGTTCGACCCCGTCAGGTCGGCCGAGCCGCCGATGGTCTCGGGCAGGATCGGGTTGATGACCTCGAGCGCCATTTCGCTGGCCTTGCGGGTTGCCACCTTGGGCTGGCTCTCGGACACCTGCTTTTTCAGCGCGCGCACCGTGGCGGTCAGCCGCTTGGGCATCTCGCCGGCGAAGGCGCGGGTGAACTCGGCCTGCTTGGCGTCCGACAGCAGCGCGAAGCGCGTCTCCCAGTCTTCACGGGCAGCACGGCCGCGGGCGCCGATGGCTTCCCATTCGGCCTTGATCTCGGCGGGCACCTCGAAGGGGCCATGTTCCCAGCCATAGGCCTTCTTGGCGGCGGCAAGCTGGTCCGCGTCGGTCAGCGCGCCATGGCCCTTGGCGGTGTCCTGCGCGGCGTGGCCGAGCGCGATATGCGTCTTGCAGGCGATCATCGCGGGCCCGGGCGAGGCCTTGGCCGCGGTCAGGGCGCGGTCGATATCCTCGGGGTCATGGCCGTCGCAGTCGAACACGTCCCAGCCGGAGGCCGCGAAGCGCGCCTTCTGATCGGTGCGGTCGGCCAGGCTGACCTTGCCGTCGATGGTGATCCCGTTGTCGTCGAAGAGCACGATCAGGCGGCTGAGCTCCTGGCGGCCCGCCAGCGCCAGCGCCTCCTGGCTGACGCCCTCCATCAGGCAGCCGTCGCCTGCGATGACGTAGGTGAAATGATCGATGACCTTCTTGCCCCATTTCGCCCGCAGGAATTCCTCGGCGATGGCGAAGCCCACGGCATTTGCAAGGCCCTGGCCCAGCGGGCCGGTCGTCGTCTCGATCCCCTTGGCGTGGCCGTATTCGGGGTGTCCGGCCGTGATCGAGCCCAGCTGCCGGAACGCCTTGATCTGGTCCAGCGTCATGTCGGGCGAGCCGGTGAGGTAAAGCAGCGAATAGAGCAGCATCGAGCCATGGCCCGCCGACAGGATGAAGCGGTCGCGGTTGGGCCAGTCCGGCGCCGCCGCGTCGAAGACCATGTGCTTGCCGAAAAGCACCGTCGCCACGTCCGCCATGCCCATGGGCATGCCCGAATGGCCGGAATTGGCCTCTGCCACGGCATCGAGCGTGAGCGTGCGGATGGGCGCGGCGAGGCGCCAGTGCTCGGGATGGGTCTGGGCGAGGGTGGCGATATCCATGCGGCTGGTGTCCTTGGGCTCGGGGTCGGGCGGTGGGCCCTGTGCGTCGGGCGGTCGCCTGTGGCGCACGCTCGGGCGCGTGATAGCAGGTGGCGGGCGAAGTTCAAGCCGCTGCCGCCCCGTGGCCGCGGGGACGGCGCGGGCCTGTCCCGGCGACCCGCGCGGGCCGGAAAAACTTGCAAATCGGGCCGGATTGGGATTGCGTATGCGCGCAGGCGGCGCGAGGCGGCCACCTGCCCGATACCAGCGCCATCAAGGGTCGAGACAGGCCGCGGGCGCCGGACCTGAGCCCCGCCATGCAAGGCGGGCGGCACGATTGAGCAGAACCGGGACGACAGCGACACCATGGGTGACAGCGCGGAATTCGAAAAACTCGCCGCTCTCGAGGCGCGGCTGAGGACGGCCTTCGAGCGCATCTCGAAGGGCATGGAGACACGCTCCGCGACGCCGGATATTTCCCAGGCGCTGGAGCAGGCGCAGGCGCGCGTGTCCCAGGCCGAGGCCACGGCGCAGGCCCTGCGGGAGCGGCTTGCCGAACTGGAGGGCGACCTGGTCGCCGCCAGGGCGGCGGAGCAGGAGGCCGCGTCGCGCGCCGACGCCTTGCAAGACAAACTGACCGCGCGCGAGGCGGACGCGAAGGAACATTCCGAGGCGCGCGCGCGCGCCGAGACGCGCATCGCCGAACTGGAGGCGGAGCTTGCCAAGGCCGCCGCGGCCCCCGACCAGGGCGCCGAGATCGAGCGGTTGCAGCGCCGCGTGGAGCGCGCGCGGGCCGAACGCGACGCCATGGTCGCGGCGCGTGATGCCGCGCAGGACGCTGCCGACGAGCTGTCGGAGGCCGCCGGCGTCGATCCCGATGCGCGCGTCGTGTCCCTGCGCGGCGAGGTGCGGCGGCTGCGCGCGGAGGTCGACCGGATGTCGGCGGAGATCGACGGGCTGCGCGAGGCGGGCGGCGCGCGTGGCGCGGAGGGCGTCAACCGCGCGCTCGAGGCGCAGGTCGCGGCCCTCACCGAGGCGCGGCGCGCGGAGGCGGCGGAACTCGACCGGATCCTGGGCGAATTGACCGCCGCCGAACAGGAAACAGGAGGTGCCTCCCATGCCTGAAGTGCAGATCGAGATCGGCGGCCGGATGTTCGGCGTCGCCTGCCAGGAGGGCGAGGAGCCCTATCTGCGCGCCGCGGCGAAGCTTCTGGACACCGAGGCGACCGTGATCCTCGGCCAGATCGGGCGGATGCCGTCCGAGAAGATGCTGCTGATGGCGGGGCTGATGCTGGCCGACAAGACCGCGGCGCTCGAGGACGAGCAGGAGACGCTCAAGGCCCGGATCGCGGCGCAGGAAAAGTCGCTGCGCTCGGCCGAGGAGCGCATGGCCGACCGCGCGCGCCGCATTGCCGAGTTGCAGGAGGCGGGGCCGCGCACCGAACTGCCCGAGAGCCTGACCGACGGTCTGGCCGAGCTTGCCGCCCGCGCCGAAGCGCTGGCCGATGACCTCGAAGGCAACGCTTCCGGGAAGGGGTGACGCCTCAGGCGAACAGCGGCGCGAGAAGCCGCGCGGCCTCGTCGCGCGGATTGGCGAGCCCGGTGCGATCCTCGCCGGGGTAGAAGCGGGCGCGCGTGGCCGTGGGCATGGGCCTCGGCCGCAGCAAGTGGACGGATGGCCCGTGTTTCGCGCTTTCCGCCTGCCAGCTTTCGACCAGCGCGCGCTGGGCGGCCTTGGACATGGCGTAGGCGCCGGCGAATTTCTCGTCCCATCTGTCGTCGAAGAACACCGCATGCGGCGCCTCCGAAGGGGCGATGAGCGGCTCGACCATGGCGATGAGCCGGGCGGTCATTCGGATATTCGTGGCGATGTTGCGGTCGAGATCCCTGGGCTGGATCTGGTGCGTGGGCGTCAGCGCGCTCACGTGGATGGCGGCGTGCACCCAGATATCGGCGCGGCCCCAACGGTCGTGCACCGAGCGGCAAAGATGGGCGATCGCCTTGTCGTCCGTGAGGTCCATGGGCGCGAGCGTGGCTTGTCCGCCCGCAGCCTGGATGCGGTCGTCGAGCTCCTCGAGCCCGCCCATCGTGCGCGCCACGGCGACCACATGGGCGCCCTTGGCCGCCAGCCATTCCGCGCAGGCCGCACCGAGGCCGCGCGAGGCGCCCGTGACGAGGGCGACGCGATTGTCGAGCGGGCGAGAGATCGGGTTTGTCATGGGACAAGCGCAATGCCCTGACGCGCGCGGAATGGCAAGGGGGCGGCCGGGCCGCTTGACTTCGCCCCGGGCCAAGGGAATACCCATCGGCGACCAACCTGCATCACGCGACAACCGGAGGGTTTCCCATGCGCCGCCACATCACCCTTGCAGAGGCCACGTTCGGGGATCTCGGCCTCGTCAAGAAGACGGGGCTGGTGCTTGCCGGCACGCTCCTCATCGCGCTGGCGGCACAGTTCTCGATCTTCATCGGTCCGGTGCCGCTGTCGCTGCAGTCGGCGGCGATCCTGGGCGTGGGATTTGCGCTTGGTGCGCGTCTCGGGGCGGCGACGCTGCTGGTCTATCTCGGGCAGGGCGCGATGGGGCTGCCGGTGTTTTCCGGCGGCGGCGCGGGGCTGCCCTACATGCTCGGGCCGACCGGGGGCTTTCTCGTCGGGTTCGTGGCCATGGCCTGGCTCGCCGGTTGGGCAGCGGACCGGGGGCTTGCGCGGCGCGCGGTTCCGGCGACCCTTGTGGCGCTGCTGGCTTCGGCGATGATTTACGTGCCGGGTCTTGCCTGGCCCGCGCTGGCCTTCGGCACCGAATGGAGCGCGCTCTGGGCGGGCTGGATGGCACCGTTCCTCGCGGGCGACGTGCTGAAGTCGCTGATCGTCGCGCTGGCGGTGTCGGGCGGTCTGGCGGCGCTCGGCCGGCGCTGAGCGGCACGCCTAGGGACTTTTGGAACGCCGCGCCTGCCGGGTGTGGCGTTTTTTTTACGCTGCGTTTACAGACCCGGGGCGCTCCCGCCCGGCGGATGCGGCCCTATCGGGCCTTCCCGCCCGTTGGGCCCGGCGCGGCTGCGCCGCGCAAAGACGATTGATGCGCCGCTTCGCCGCGCAACGCCTGTGGAGGCGCGGCTTTGCCGCGCGGGAGAGCGAAACTTTTTCTCCTGCGCGGACTGGTCGGGCCGTCTGGCTTCTGCCGAGAGGCCGTTTCCGGGCAGGTTTGCCGCAAACAGGCCAGCACTAGGGTGTATTGCCAGTCGCTCGTGGCGATGAGGACGGGAGATGGGGCCTATTCGGCGGCGTCCTGCATTCGGAAGCCCTTGGCGAGCATGTCCGTCGGCCGTACCGGGTAGTCGCCGGAGAAGCAGGCGTCGCAGAATTGCGGCGCGTCCGGGTTGCGGCCCTTCGCCTCGCCCACGGCGCGGTAGAGCCCGTCGAGCGAGATGAACCTGAGCGAGGCCACGCCCAGATGGGCGCGCATCTCGTCCTCGGTCATCGTGGCGGCCAGCAGTTTCTCCCGCTGGGGCGTGTCGACGCCGTAGAAACAGGGCCAGGCCGTGGGCGGGCTTGCGATGCGGAAATGCACCTCGGCCGCGCCTGCATCGAGGATCATCTCCTTGATCTTGCGCGAGGTCGTGCCGCGCACCACGCTGTCATCCACGAGGATCACGCGCTTGCCGCGGATCAGCGCGCGGTTGACGTTCAGCTTCAGCCGCACGCCCATGTTGCGGATCTGCTCGGTCGGCTCGATGAAGGTGCGGCCCATGTACTGGTTGCGGATGATGCCCATGGCATAGGGGATGCCGCTTTCCTGGCTGAAGCCGATCGCGGCCGGCGTGCCGCTGTCGGGCACGGGGCAGACGAGGTCGGCCTCCACCGGGGCCTCGCGGGCCAGTTCCACCCCGATCTGGCGGCGCGTCTCGTAGACCGAGGCGCCGGCGATGATCGAATCGGGGCGCGAGAAATAGACATGCTCGAAGATGCAGAATCGGGGTGGGCGCGGCTCGAAGGGGCGGAAGCTTTCAATCTTGCCGTCGCTGATGACGACCATCTCGCCGGGTTCGACCTCGCGCAGGAACTCCGCGCCGATGATGTCGAGCGCACAGGTCTCGGAACTCAGCGCATAGCCCCCGGACCCCTCGGTGCCGACGCGGCCCAGCACCAGCGGGCGCACGCCCAGCGGGTCGCGCACGCCGATCAGCTTCGTGCGCGTCATGGCGACGATGGAAAACGCCCCCTCGATCCGGCGCAGCGCGTCCTTCATCCGCTCGGGGATCGTCTTCTGCAGCGAGCGCGCCATCAGGTGGATGATGCATTCGGTGTCCGAGGAGGACTGGAAGATCGAGCCGCGTTCGATCATCTCGCGGCGCAGTTCCTCGGCATTCACGATGTTGCCGTTATGGGCGATGGCCGCGCCACCCATGGCGAACTCGCCGAAGAAGGGCTGCACGTCGCGGATCTGCGTCGCGCCCTTGGAGCCCGTGGTGGAATAGCGCACATGTCCGATGGCCAGTTCGCCCGGCAGGGTGTCCATGAGGCTGGCGGAGGTGAAATTGTCGCGCACGTAGCCGAAGCGGCGGACCGAGTTGAACCCATGCTCGGGTGCGTAGGAGACGATGCCGCCCGCCTCCTGGCCGCGATGCTGCAGCGCGTGCAGGCCGAGGGCCACGAAACTTGCGGCGTCGGCCACGCCGGTGACGCCGAAGACGCCGCATTCCTCGCGCAGCTTGTCGTCGTCGGGGCCGGCGGGGTCGAAGGGGTGGCGGAAAGGGTCTGTCTCGGCGTCGCGCATGGGGCTCGGGTCCGGATCCAGGTCGGGCAGCAGGCGAAGACGCCGGAGTGACTCCGGTCGCTTCGCTTCGCACATAAGTCACCAGACCGGCGCTGTCACCCGTTGATGTCACGCGAGTGTCATGTCGCGTCGCCTGCGTGCGCGCCGTGCCGGGTCTTGCACGGGCTACCGATGAGCGCCGAGGGGCAGGTCCGGGGAGCGCCTTGAGGCGCGACAGGGGATCAGGGGGCCGTGCAGGCGCCCGTCAGTTCCTCGTAGCGGGCCGTCAGCCAGCCGGGCGCGTCGTCGGGGATCATCGCCTCGACCGAGGCCTGCGCGCCCGCGAAGACCAGGACCGAGCGGCTTTCGGAGATGGCGGCGATCGGGTCGTCGCCGGAGATCCGGTCATAGGCGATCAGCACGACCACGACCAGCACGGCCCCGCGCGCCACGCCGAAGAGAAAGCCCAGGCCCGCGTCGATCCCGCCCACGGCCGAGCGTTGCACGGCCGAAGAAAAGACCGGCGTGAACAGCGAGATCAGCACCAGCGCCACCACGAAGACCGCGGCAAAGGCGGCCATGATGCCGAGTTCGCAAGACCCGCCGATGAATTCGCCCAGATAGGGGATCTCGTTCATCAGCGGCAGCGCGTTGGGCGCGAAGAGGAACGCCACCACCGCGGCGCCGATCCAGCCGAGAATCGACATGACCTCGCGCACGAAGCCGCGGGAATAGGCCAGGACGGCCGAGATAAGGATCGCACCCGCGACCACGGCATCGAAAACGGTGAAGCCTTCCATTGCTCTGCTCTGTCGCCTCTTTCTTCTTGTCGTTTTCTTGTCGTTCCGGACGGTTTCCGCCCGCCTGCCATCTGCCTCGCCGAGGGGTGCATCGGACTTCGGTCAGCCCGCGCCGAAGACCTCTCCGACGAAGCGGGGCAGGTCGTCCATGCTGCGCACCTCGACACCGGCGTTTTGCCCGATACTACATCCTTTGGGCAGGATTGCGGCTGAAAACCCCAGTTTCAATGCCTCTTTCAGCCGGTTTTCGGCCTGAGTCACGGGGCGAAGTGCGCCCGACAGCGACAATTCGCCGAAAACCACCGTGTCGGGCGGCAGCGCCGCGTCCTCGCGCGCCGACAGGAGCGCCGCGGCCACGGCGAGATCGGCCGCCGGTTCGCCGACGCGCATGCCGCCCGCGACGTTGAGGTAGACGTCGAGCCCCTGGAAGCTGATGCCCGCCCGCGCCTCGAGCACGGCGAGGATCATCGACAGCCGCGCGCCGTCCCAGCCGACCACGGCACGGCGCGGCTGGCTGAGCGAAGACGGTGCCACAAGCGCCTGGAATTCCACGAGAACGGGGCGAGTGCCCTCGATGCCTGCGAAGACCACGGCGCCCGGTGCGGCGCGCTCGCGGTCCGACAGGAAGAGGGCCGAGGGGTTGGCGACCTCGGCCAGTCCCGCGCCGGTCATCTCGAAGACGCCGATCTCGTCGGCAGGGCCGAAGCGGTTCTTGACCGAGCGCAGGATGCGGAACTGGTGCCCGCGCTCGC
>CAZGHJ010000105.1:5186-9753 GCA_964525355.1 uncultured Roseicyclus sp. | reverse complement strand
CTCGTGCGCACGATCTGCGCGCTCCTCGACGAACGCCGCCCCGACGCCGCGCCCCATGACCGGCTCATCACCTTCGTCGAGGACCGGCCTGGCCACGACCTGCGCTACGCCATCGACGCAAGCCGCATCCGCGACGAGCTTGGCTGGCAGCCGGCGCTGACGGTGGACGAGGGGCTGGCGCGGACCGTCGACTGGTATCTCGCGAACGAGGACTGGTGGCGCGCGCTCCAGGCCCGCGACGGGGTCGGGACACGCCTCGGCAAGGCGGGCTGAGGCGATGTCCGTGCTCGTTTTCGGCCGGACTGGCCAGGTCGCCACGGAACTCGCGCGCCAGGCCGAGGTGGTGATGCTCGGCCGCGCCGAGGCCGACCTGACCGACCCCGAGGCCTGCGCCGCCGCGATCCGCACGCATCGGCCCGAGGCCGTCATCAACGCCGCCGCCTATACCGCCGTCGACCGCGCCGAGACGGAGGAAGACCTCGCCACGCGCGTCAACGGCGCGGCGCCCGCCGCCATGGCGCGGGCCTGCGCGGCACTCGGCATCCCCTTCGTCCACATCTCCACCGACTATGTCTTCGACGGCGCGGGCGATATCCCCTGGCGGCCCGATGCACCCACCGCGCCTCTCGGCGCCTATGGCCGCTCGAAACTCGCGGGCGAGGAGGGCGTGCGGGACGCGGGCGGCGTCCATGCCATCCTGCGCACCTCCTGGGTCGTCTCCGCCCATGGCGCTAATTTCGTGAAGACCATGCTGCGTGTCGGACCCCAGCGGGGCACCCTGCGCGTCGTCGACGACCAATGGGGCGGCCCGACGCCCGCCGCCGACATCGCCGCAGCCTGTCTGAAGATCGCGGCGGATCTCTCCGCCGATCCCGCGCGCTCGGGCACCTACCACTTCTCGGGCGCGCCCGACACGACCTGGGCGCGCTTCGCCCGCGCGATCTTCGATGCCGCGGACCTCGATGTTGGCGTCGAGGCGATCCCGTCCTCCGAGTATCCCACACCCGCGCGCCGACCGCTCAACTCGCGGCTCGACTGCACCGCGACCGCGGTTGCCTTCGGCATCGACCGGCCCGACTGGTCAAACGGGCTGGCGGCGATTATCAGCGACCTGAAAGCAAGGGGCGATCTGGCATGATCACGCGCAAGGGCATCATTCTGGCCGGTGGCTCGGGCACGCGGCTCTACCCGATCACGCTCGGCGTCTCCAAGCAGCTTCTGCCGGTCTACGACAAGCCGATGATCTACTATCCCCTCAGCGTCCTGATGCTGGGCGGCATCCGCGACATCGCGATCATCACCACGCCCGAGGACCAGGCGCAGTTCATCCGGACGCTCGGCGACGGCAGCCAGTGGGGCCTGTCCTTCACCTATATCGAGCAGCCCTCGCCCGACGGGCTGGCGCAGGCCTATATCCTCGCGCGCGACTTCCTCGCCGGGGCGCCTTCGGCCATGGTCCTGGGCGACAACATCTTCTTTGGCCATGGCCTGCCCGACATGCTGGCCGACGCCGACGCGTCCACGGCAGGCGGCACGGTCTTCGGCTATCACGTGGCCGATCCCGAACGCTACGGCGTGGTCGAGTTCGGCGAGGGCGGCGCGGTTAAGCGCATCATCGAGAAACCCGAGGTTCCGCCGTCGCCCTACGCGGTCACCGGCCTCTATTTCCTCGACCAGACCGCGCCCGACCGTGCGGCGCAGGTCACGCCCTCCGCGCGCGGCGAACTCGAGATCACGTCGCTTCTGGACAGCTACCTGCAGGACGGCTCGCTCGACGTGCAGCGCATGGGCCGCGGCTTTGCCTGGCTCGACACAGGCACCCATGGCAGCCTCCTCGACGCCGGGAACTTCGTGCGTACGCTGACCGAACGGCAGGGGATGCAGACAGGCTCGCCCGACGAGATCGCTTTCGAGAAAGGCTGGATTACCGCTGCCGACGTCGAGCGGCGCGTCGCGCTGTTCCGCAAGAACGCCTATGGCCGCTATCTCAAGGAATTGCTCGGGTAAGGCTGGATTGCGAGGGCAGTGCCGGCGCCCGGAGCACGGGTTTCGCGCCTAGACTTCCGTCCGCGGCTGCGGGTCGATCAGAAGCGCCACGACCCAGCCGACGATGAAGCCGCCCAGGTGCGTCTGCCATGCGAGTTGGCCGTCGAGCGCCCACCACATTGCGACGTTCATCGCCACGAGAAACAGCACCACGCGCGCCACCGGCCAGAGCCCGGCGCGCAGGGTGAACCGATCGACATAGTTCCACGCCAGAAGCCCGCCGGCCAGCCCGAACAGCGCGCCCGAGGCGCCGACCATGGGCCGGAAGGTCTCGGCGATCAGGCCGAAGCCGCCCGCGCCGCCGACGAGCGATGCGCCGTAAAGCAGGACAAGGCCCCGCGACCCGACGCGCGTCTGAACGGCTGTGCCCAGTGACCAGAGCGTGATCATGTTGACCACCAGATGCACCGGTCCGCCGTGCAGAAAGCCGTAGGTCAGGAACATCGCCACGGGTTGCCCGCTGAAATTGGGCTGCCATCCCTGCAGAAGACCCGGCCAGAACCCGCCCCAAGCATAGGCCTCCTGCCGCAGGCGCCCGTCCCCGACAAGCCCCAGATCGGACAGCAAGAGCACCGCTTCGACCGCGGTGCACAGCGCGATCAGCAGCCCGACCTCCCGGCTTATCGGCAATCGCGTCGGGACCCCGGATCGCATCGGCCGTTCAGGGCCGGAACGAGAAACTGCGCCGCAACGACAGCGACAGCACGCTCGCGCTCCGGTCGCGTTCGTCGCCCGCGTAGGTGACGTTATGGCTCAGCGAGGTCGAAAGGGCCCAGTCGCGCGTCACGGCACGATCGTAGGACAGGCCGATGCGGGCACGGGTCTGATCGTTGTCGCTGCCGGCGGAATTGTCGACATTGGTGAGCGACCCGTTCACCGACCAGCCGGAGACCGCGTTGATCTCCTGCCCGTAATTCATCGACAGCGACGTGACCACGATATCGCCGTCATCGTCGATCGTCGCGCGCTGCTGCAGGTTCACCGAGAAACTGCCATCGGGCGTGGGCTGCGTCCAGGAGAGGCTCGAGATCGGGGCCACCCCGCCATCGGGAAAGGCGTTCAGCCCAAGCGACCAGTTCAGCGCGCCCCCGTTGCGCAGGTCGTGGCTTCTCGACAGGCTCACACTGTCCAGAACGCCGTCCTCGGAGGCATCGCGCGCCACCGTCAGCCCGAGCGAGCCGTTGCGGAACGCCCGGGAGATCCCGACCGAAAAGCCGAGGCGGTCGGTCTCGGTCAGGATGCGCGCCGCGCCGATGCCTTGCTCGGTCTCGAAGACCGAGTATTGCAGCGAGGCGGACCCGGTCCAGAGCGGGTCGATCAGGACCTCGCCGCCAAGTCCGAACACCGTCGTCCGTTCCTCGGTCTCCTCGATATTGTCGCGTCGCGTCTCGCGCAGGCTGCCGCTGGCCGTCAGTGTGATGCGCGGGTCGACCTCGAAGCGGAGCGTCGTGCCGATGCGCCAGCTTTCCAGGTCGGTCAGGCTGGGGTCGGACGTGCCCGAATAGCTGCGGTCCGTCAGGCTGACCTGCGTATCCGTGCCGAAACGCGCGTCCTGCCCGGTCACCAGCCCCGCCGAGAGTTGCAGCGATTCCAGCTCGCCGTCATCGTCGAGCAGGTCCGCGATCTCGCCCGTGATCGGGTCGATGATCTCCTCGATGCCGTCCACGTCCTGCACGCTGTAGGACAGGCCGACGTCGAAGGCTGTGGCGCGGGTCCCGGTGCTGTAGGCAAGGGCCAGCGACGGCCGCTGGAACTCGATGCCATCGGTGGTCTCGTCGTAGACGAAGCGCCCGTCGCTCGACAGCCGGAAGGTCTGCGACCGCGTGGCGCGCGAATAGTCGAGGCTGAGCCCGGTGGAGAAGCTGCTCTCGTCCTCGTCGGGATCGTTGGCCTCGTATTGCGCGCCGAAGGACAGGCCAAGCGTAACGAGCGGCCCGCCATCCTGGGCCTGCACGGCGAACGCGGCAATGCCCGCCAGCGAGACGGCGAGGCTCGCGACGATGGCGGGACGTGGTCTTCCCGCGGCCTGTTTCGCTTCATCCTTCATGCGACGCGCCCGAGCCTGCCTGCACGGCCCGGAGGCCTATTCGAAAAGCCGTCTCTCCGGGACGAGAATGACGTCCCCCTCCACGAGAGGCACGTTTTGGCCGAGCCTCGCGCCCCGCGTGATCGCGCGGTAGTCGATCTCGGTGACGTGCTGCTGGCGCGTATGCGGGTCGGTGCGGCGTAACTGTACCCGCCGATCCGCCGCGAAGGGCGTCAGCCCGCCGGAAAAGGACAGCGCCTGCAGGAACGTCGTGCCCGTGGGCACCCGCACCGGGCCGGGGCTGTTTACCTCGCCGAGGAAGTAGATGGCGATCAGCTCTTCCCCCTCGAGTCCCGGCGCGCCAGGCACGCCGGGAATGCCCGGCGCCGTCGGCGCGACGCGGCGCACCGTGACGAAGACGCTGGGCTCGGCTGCGAAATTCGGCGCGATGGCCTGCGACACGGCCGCCTCGACCTGGGGGATCGTCAGGCCCTG
>CAZGHJ010000105.1:0-5086 GCA_964525355.1 uncultured Roseicyclus sp. | reverse complement strand
CATTGAAAGCACCTTGTGGAAAACCGACGCGAAAAGGCAGGACCCTGTCGCGTCGGTATCACATCGATGTGCGGGCCGTTACGGGTCGTTGCCTGTGGCCTCCGGCTCCGTGCCGCCCTGCATCACGCCTTCCAGCCGGGCGATTTCGGCGCGTGCGGTGTCGAACTGCGCCCGCGTGTCCTCGGGTCCGGCGACCTCGAGCGCGCGTTCAAGCTGTGCCACCGCCTCCTCGTTCCGCCCGACCGCGGCATAGGCCATGCCCAGATGGAACTGCACCAGCGGATCGTCGACCAGCACCGCGGCCGCCGGCTCGAGGTGATCGAGCGCCTCGTCGTATTCCCCCTGGCGATAGGCGATCCAGCCATAGGTGTCCTGGAACGGTGCGAAATCCGACCCGCGCAGGCGCCGCGCGATGGCATAGGCGCGCTCGAGGCTTTCGGCGTCCTCGCGGTAGGTACTGATGAGGCTGGCGAGGTTGTTGGCGATCACCGGCTGGTTCGGCGCGCGCTCGTACATGATCTCGTAAAGCTCGATCGCGCCCTCGTAATTGCCCTGCTGTTCGCGGAACGAGGCCTGCGCCCAGAGAAGGTTGAGGCCCTGCGGCAGCGCGTCGAGCCCCTCGGAAAGCGCGGCCTCCGCCGCCTCGATCTCGCCCTGCGCGAAGAGCGCGCGGATCAGGCCGATCCAGAGTTGCTCGACGTCGGGCCTCTGCTCGATCAGGCTGCGATAGCGTTCGGCCGCTTCCGGGAACATCCCGACGGCCGACCACACCGTGGCCTGGACGAATTGCAGGGTGAAATTGTCCGGGTTCGCGGCGATGATGTTGTCGAGATAGGTCAGCGCACCTTCCTCGTCGCCATTGCCCAGGCGTGCGCGCACGACGGCGATTTCCGCGGCGAGGTCCTGCCCGCCGCCCTGCTCGGCGAGATCCTCGAGGAACGAGATCGCGTCGTCCATGTTACCCTGCGCGGCCAGCCGGCTGGCCTGAAGACCGGCGGCGATGCGCTCGGCCTGGGGCGTTTCCTGACGGCGGAGCGTGTCCTCGACCTGCTGCGTGCGCGGCCAGTCCTCCATCGCGATGTAAAGCTCGCCCAGTGTCGCCAGAAGGTCCCGGTTTCCGGGGGCGAGGCGCAGCGCGGTGATCAGCACCTCCTCGGCGGCCAGGAAGCGTTCCTCGCTGGCCAGGAGGTTGGCGTAGCGGATGCTCACCTCCGGTTCGGAGTTCGAGGCCTCGACGGCGAGCGCAAGGAATTCGCGGACCAGGTTCCGGTCGCCGCTGCGGGCATAGGCCTGGGCCGACAGGGTCAGCGCCTCCACGTCGTTCGGGCTGCCGTCGAGCGCGCTGCGCAAAAGCGCGATGGCCTCGCTGGGGTTGTCCTCCTCGATCAGCCATGCGGCCTTCATCTTCAGCGCGTCGACCTGCGTCGCGTCGGCGGCCAGGACCTCCTCGATCAGCGCGCGCGCGCCGACCTGGTTGCCGTCGGCCATCAGCATCCGCGCAAGCGCCACGCTGATCTGGCCCGACAGGTCCACCGGAAGCTCGCGTTCCAGCAGCGCCTCCATCGCGGCGATGGCGCCGCTCCGGTCCCCCTGGTCAAAGCGGATGCCTGCCGCAAGGGCGCGGAACGTGGCGGCCTCCACCGGATCGTTCAGGGCGTCGATGGCCTCGTCGATCTGGCCCAGCGCGGCCTCCGGGCCGTCCTGCTGCAACGCCAGCCGCACCAGCGCGGTCCATGCGTCCGCACGCTGATCCGCGTCGGGCGAGGTCTCGGCGGTCTCGCGCAGGAAGGCGCGCGCCTCGTCGACCTGGCCGCGCGCCACGAAGAATCGCAACAGCGTCCCGGCAAGCTCGGTATCCTCGGGGAACCGCGTGATCATGTCGCGCAGCTGCTCCTCGAGCGCGTCGGCCTCGCCGAGCTGCGCCAGAACCGCGAGCCGCGTGTCGTGCAGGCGGCGATTGTCCGGGTCCTGCGCGATGGCCGCGTCGATCTGGTCGAGGCTCGTCCCGAACTCCTCGTCGCGCAGCGCCGAATCGATCAGGATCGGCCGCAGCAGCTGGTTGTCGGGGTCATCCTCAAGAAGCACGGCGATCTGGTCTGCGACCTGCCGGCGGGCCGTGTCGTCCTCGGCCTCGATCGCGTCGGCATAGGCGAGGTTCAACGCGATGACGTCGATGCCGGGCGCCTCGGGCGCCAGTTCGATCGCCCGCTCGCCATGGCGCCGCGCCTCTTCCCAGTTCTGGATGGCAATCGCCATCTCCGCCAGGGCGATGCGCGCCTCCGCGTCGTCGGGGAAGGTCTCGGCCACGCGCAGATACTGCTGGTAGGCCCGCTGCACGTCGCCGTTTTCGCGCATCATCCGCGCGAGGCCGGTTCGCGCGTCGCGATGCTGCGGATCCTGTTCCAGCACGTTGCGGAATTCCACCGCGGCGCGGTCGAGATCGCCTTCTTCAACCAGCCTCAGGGCATTCTCGTAATGTTCTTCGGCGCGCTCCTCGGAGGACTGGCACGCCGCAAGGGCGAGGACTGTCGTGGAAACGAGGACAAGACGCGTAAAGGTGGATCGGAACATGTAACACTTCCGCGAAAGAGGATTTCAGTCTGGGCGCGTTCTATCACCCCAAGGGACGATCTTGCACCGAAAAAAGGCTTGAACGGGGCGCGGCACGGACCGTTTTCCCTTGCGCGCGCCGGGCGATCAGCAGCCGGTGCCGCGCAGGACAACTCCGATCGTCCGCCACAGCACGACAAGGTCGGTCCAGAGCGACATGGAGTTGAAATAGGCATTGTCGTAGCGCGCGCGGCCGGTAAAGCGGCAGCGGTTGCGGTCGCAGATCTGCCAGAAACCGGTCATGCCCGGCCGCATCCTGTAATACCGGTTGCCCGGGTAGAGCGTCTGCTGCTGCACCATGATGGGCCGCGGCCCGACCAGGCTCATGTCCCCGCGCAGGACGTTCAGCAATTGCGGCAACTCGTCGATCGATGTCTTCCGGATGAAGCTTCCGATCCCGGTGATGCGCGGGTCGTTCCTGAGTTTCTGGGTGGCGTCCCACTCGGCCCGCGCGGCGGGGTTCTCGCGCAGGTAGGCCTCGAAGCGTGCATCGGCGTCATGGACCATGGATCGCAGCTTGAGGATACGGAACACCCGCCCGTTCCGGCCGATCCGCTGCTGCGTGTAGAACGGGTTGTGCCCGTCGCGCGCGACCATCAGTGCGGTGATCAGGACGATCGGAAGCCAGATATAGACCGTACCCAGAACCAGCACCACGTCGACCAGTCGTTTCAGGCCGGACCTGTAGGCCAATCTTCCGAACGGGACGGGTTGGGACGGTGTATCGCCCGATACGACGTCCGGAAAGGACTGTCTGTCGGCAAAGCCGTATTCCGAAAGAGCCATCTGCAAGCACACCCCGCGCTACGCGCGATCTGAAAAAAATTGTAACGGCCGGCTGTTCCCTTTCGCGATGCATGCAAGCAGGCTCGCCGGGCTTCGACACTCAACGTTAATAAATCGTTTATAACACAAACTTGTGGCGTGTCTGTACAAAAATCCACGAACCTGCGGGACGGACGCCGCGCGACGCCTGGAAATGTCGCATTTTTTCAGTTATTTGCCTGGAAACGCCGCGTGGGCGGCGGCAGAGCACCCATCGCGACACCACGGCTTCGGGCCGCCCTGCACGGGCGTCGGGGCCGCGAGAGGCTGAACAGTCGATCCGGCTGTGCGCGACTGTCGGCGCTGCGGGAACAGATCTGGCGGTCGTGATTCGCCCCTGCCGGCCCGGCGCACCGGCGGCCGCGGCGGCTCTGTCGACGGGTCCGGGGGGCAGGCCTCGCGGGGCGAAATCTCAGGGCGTGCCACACCCATGCCGCAGGAATGACACGTGCATCGAACGGCGATCACTCCTATATATCGCTCGGGGTTAACCCGCAGGTGACGCCTAGCGTTTACAACCGCCGGAAAGAGGGAGGGCCGCAAGGGCCGCGACCATGCCGAGCAACAGGTTTTTCACGGAGGCTTTCGGGCTGACGGAGCGGCCCTTCACGCTGCTGCCGGACCCCGATTTCATCTACTGGTCCAACATGCACCAGCGCGCCTATACCGTCCTCGAATACGGGGTGATGACGCGTGCGCCCATCACGGTGATCACCGGCGAGGTGGGCGCGGGCAAGACCACGCTGGTGCAGCGTCTCCTCCAGGAGTTCGAGGACGATACGGTCGTGGGCCTGATCTCGAACGCGCAGGGCGGCCGCGGCGATCTGTTGCAATGGGCGCTGACCGCCATGGACGTACCGGGCGAACACGGGGCCGATTACGTGGCCAAGCACCAGGCGCTGCAGAATTTCCTGATCGAGAATTACGCGCAGGGCCGCCGCGCCGTGCTGATCATCGACGAGGCGCAGAACGTCTCCCGCGAGGGGCTCGAGGAATTGCGCATGATGACCAACATCAACTCCGGCAAGGACGAGCTTCTGCAACTCATTCTCGTCGGCCAGCCCGAGTTGCGCGACATGATCTCTGGCTATGACATGCGCCAGTTCGCCCAGCGCGTCATGGCAAGCTTTCACCTGACCAACATGGATGCGCCGACCACCGAGGCCTATATTCGCCACCGCCTGCGCCATGCCGGCGGCACGGGCGATGAATTCACCCCGGGCGCCATCGCGCTGATTCACCGCTACAGCGACGGCGTGCCGCGCCTCGTCAACAAGTACGCGGACTTCGCCATGGTCTATGCCGCCAGCAGCGACCTGACCCAGGTGGACGAGGCGACCGTGGCCGAGGTGATCGAGGACGGGCTTTTCGTGGCGCCCGCCACGGCGCAGAAGGACGCGGCGGAATGAATATCGACATCAAGTTCTACGTGAAGCTTCTGCTCCGGCGTCTTCCGCTCCTGTTGCCGATCGTGATGATCTGCACGCTCGTGGGCGGGGTCGTCGCCGTGCGCGCGCCCACGGAGTTCCGGGCCGAGGCGCGCCTCCTGGTGGAGGAGCCCGAGATCCCCGGCAACCTCGCCGCCTCGACGGTCGATACCGATCCCAACGTCACGATCGAGATCATTCGCCAGCGCCTGCTGACGCGCGCG
>CAZGHJ010000104.1:1460-9832 GCA_964525355.1 uncultured Roseicyclus sp. | reverse complement strand
GTGGCGCTGGGCAACGTGATCGGGTCGAACATGTTCAACCTGCTCGGCATCATCGGCATCTCGGCGCTGGTCGGTCCGATCCCGGTCGATCCCGACATCCTGCGCTTCGACATCTGGGTCATGCTCGCGGCCTCGGCCGTGCTGGCGCCCTTCGTGTTCCTGCACTGGCCGATGGGGCGCGTCGTGGGCGTGGTCTTTTCCCTGCTCTACGCGGGCTATCTTCTGATCCTCCTGGTCTGATCGGAGAGAGACATGACGGCACTTGTAACAGGCGCGGCGCGGCGTCTTGGCCGCGCCATGGCGTTGCGTCTGGCCGAACGCGGTCATGACGTGGTGGTGCATTATTCGGGCAGCGCCGAGGCGGCCGAGGCCACGGCGCAGGAGATCCGGGCGCTGGGCCGCAAGGCCGTCGCGCTGCGCGCCGACCTGACCGTCGAGGCGGAGACGCAAGGTCTTGTGTCCGCGGCGGCCGAGGCGATCGGCGCGCCGCTCACGGTGCTCATCAACAACGCCTCGATCTTCGAGTACGACACCATCGAAACCGCCACCCGCGCAAGCTGGGACCGGCACCTGGAATCGAACCTGCGCGCCCCTTTCGTGCTGAGCCAGGCGCTTGCCGCCCAGATGCCCCCGGCCGAGCCCGACGAGAATGGCGAGCCGCAGGCGCGCGGCCTGATCGTGAACATGATCGACCAGAGGGTGCGCAAGCTGACGCCGGAATTCATGACCTACACCATTGCCAAGATGGGGCTCTGGGCGCTGACGCAGACCTCGGCGCAGGCGCTGGCGCCCCATGTGCGCGTCAACGCGATCGGCCCGGGCCCCACCATGCAGGGCGCCCGCCAGAGCGCCGAGCATTTCGCCCGGCAAAGGGCGGCCACCGTGATGGGTCGCGGCGCCGACGCGCAAGGCATCTGCCAGGCGCTCGACTATTTCCTCGCGGCGCGGGCGGTGACGGGGCAATTGATCTGCGTGGATGGCGGTCAGCACCTTGCGTGGCAGACGCCTGACGTGCTGGGCGTCGAGTAGCCCTGACAGGCCCGGCGGCCCGACTTCTCCACCGTGGGGCCTGAAGTGACGAAATGGTTAAGAATTCGTTACAGTTACGTGAAGGTGGTAAAGAACAGAATAAAAAATCACATGAATGCAACGAGTTAAGGGAAGGCTTAATTTTTGAGCATTTTCCAGAACCGGCCCGAAAACAAAGGGAAAATTCCGATGACCAATGTTTTCTCCGCAAGGTTATCCCCAGGAACGGGGGATTTCTCATGGCTTGAACCCGCCCCATATCCGTTGCAGCCGGGACAAGAATCAATTCAGGCGCGAAATGATGTCCGAAACCACGCCCCCAGAGGTTGAATCCGGCCGAGAGGTTGAACCCGGCCACGAGGTGATCCGCGGCTACCTGCGCTCGCTGGACAACTCGCCGGGGGTCTACCGGATGCTCGATGCGCAAAGCCGCGTGCTTTACGTCGGCAAGGCGCGCGCGCTGAAAAAGCGCGTCTCCTCCTACGCCAAGCCCACCGGCCACAGCCCGCGGATCGCCCGGATGATCCGCGAGACGGCCTCGATGATGTTCCTCACGACGCGCACGGAAACCGAGGCGCTGCTTCTGGAACAGAACCTGATCAAGCAGCTCAAGCCCAAGTACAACGTGTTGCTCAGGGACGACAAAAGTTTCCCGAACATTCTCGTCTCGGCCGAGCACCCTTTTCCGCAGATCAAGAAGCATCGCGGCGCGAAGAAGGAGAAGGGCGCCTATTTCGGCCCCTTCGCCAGCGCCGGCGCGGTCAACCGCACGCTGAACCAGTTGCAGAAGGTGTTCCTGCTGCGCAACTGCTCGGACGCGGTCTTCGACAGCCGCACGCGGCCCTGCCTGCTCTACCAGATCAAGCGCTGTTCCGCGCCGTGTGTCGGTCACATCAGCGAAAAGGACTACGCCGCCTCGGTCGCCGACGCGGTGCGGTTCCTCAAGGGCGACACGACCGAGTTGCAGGCGCAACTGGCCGGCCAGATGTCCGAGGCCGCCGAGGCGATGGAATTCGAGCGCGCCGCCGCACTCCGCGACCGCATACGGGCGCTGACCAACGTGCAATCGGCCCAGGGCATCAACCCGCGCGGCGTGACCGAGGCCGATGTCATCGCGCTCCACATGGAAGGCGGGCAGGCCTGCGTGCAGGTCTTCTTCATCCGCGCCAACCAGAACTGGGGGAACAAGGATTACTATCCCCGCGTGGGTGCCGATATCGACGAACCGGAGGTGCTGGAGGCCTTCCTGGGCCAGTTCTACGACCAGAAGGACCCGCCGCGGCAACTGCTCCTGTCGCACCCGATCGAGAATGCCGACCTGATGGCCAATGCGCTGGGCCAGAAGCTCGGCCGCAAGGTGGAGCTTCTGGTGCCCCAGCGGGGCGAGAAGGCGGAACTGATCGACAGCGCGATGCGGAACGCCCGCGAGAGCCTCGCGCGCCGCCTGGCCGAGGGGCAGGCGCAGGCCAAGCTGCTCGACGGGCTGGCCGAGGCCTTCGGACTCGACGCGCCGCCGCGCCGGGTGGAGGTCTACGACAACTCGCACATCCAGGGGACCAACGCGGTCGGCGCGATGATCGTGGCCGGCCCCGAGGGCTTCGTGAAAAGCCAGTATCGCAAGTTCAACATCCGCGGCGACAGCCTGACGCCCGGCGACGATTTCGGGATGATGAAGGAGGTGCTGACGCGGCGCTTCCAGCGGCTGCTGAAGGAAGATCCCGACCGCGAGACCGAGGCCTGGCCCGACCTTCTGCTGATCGACGGCGGCGCGGGGCAGGTGAGCGCCGTGAAGGAGATCATGGACGACCTCGGCGTGGAGGACATCCCCTTCATCGGCGTGGCCAAGGGCATCGACCGCGATCTGGGCAAGGAGGAGTTCCACCGCCCCGGCCGGTCCGCCTTTGCGCTGGGCCGCAACGATCCGGTGCTCTATTTCGTGCAGCGGATGCGCGATGAGGCGCACCGCTTCGCCATCGGCGCGCACCGCCAGAAACGCGCCAAGGCGGTCTCGGCCACGCCGCTCGACGACATCCCCGGCGTGGGCGCAACGCGCAAGCGGGCGCTCCTCACGCATTTCGGCAGCGCCAAGGCGGTGTCCCGCGCGAACCTCGCCGACCTCAAGGCCGTGGACGGGGTCAGCGAAGGGCTGGCGCAGAAGATCTACGATTATTTCCACGAGCGCGGGTGATCGTCGGGGCCGGCGGGACGGGGGGCAAGGACACGGGCCCGGGACGGGTCGCGATACGTCAGGGGCGCTCCCGGTCGAGCAGAACCTCGGCGCGCGCAATCTGCCCGATGAAGGCGCAGGTGTCGCTCTGCTGGTTCAGATGCTGCCACGCCCGGCGGGCAAAGGTATCGGGCGCCATGAGGAGCATGACGTGGCTCAGATCGTCACGCGACACTGCACCTTCATCCGGCGCCGCCGCCTCGAATGCGGCCCGGTCGGCCTCCGGCAGGAACATCACCTGCATCGTGTAGGCGATGTATTCCTGGCCGACGGGGCAGGCCGGAAACGGGCAGGGCATGTCTTGCAACGCGGCATGGGCAAGCTCGTGGCGGATGACGCTCTCGAAGAAGACGTCATCTGGCAGCGCGGCGAAGGCCGACCTCGCGTTTCCGGCCCTGAGCTCCGTATAGACCTCGGGCGCCATGATCTCGATCCGGCCTTGTCCGCAATGGTAGATGCCGACGCAATGTTCGCCCAGGTCGTCCGCCATTGCTATCGTGACCGGCCCGGGAACGGTCAGGTTGCATGAGGCAAGCTGCGCGGTGGCCCGCTCGGAAAGCGCGCATATCAGGGGGGCGTGCTCTTCGGCATTCTCGACCAGAAGCCGCCCGCCGGGGCAGGCGTAAGGCTCCGCCGCCAGGGGCAGGGTCGTCCCGCCGAGTGCTGCGATCGCGGCCATGCGAAATGTGTTCGACAGCATGTTCGCGCCCGTCTCTCTCCTGCCGCTGGTGGTACGGGCAGTGTGCCGGTTGAGAGATGCAGGTCAACCGGGCTATCCCGCTACCCGTTGCCGCTCGGCCTGCCGGGACGGGGCTGGCGTGAAAACGGTGCCTGGCGTCACAGGGGTAGAGGATGGCAGGAAACGGATACGCCGGTCCCACGCACAATCACAGGCCGGCCCGCGCGCGCGATTGGTCCGCCTGCCGGGCCGGTATCCCAAGCCTTCGGGGCGTCGGCACGGGCGTCGCGTGCCACATCCGACCCGCGGCACCGGGCGGACCCTCGTCGGACACGTTTTGACGCTGCTCCGAAACGCGTCGTCGCTTCCCTCCGTCGCGCGCCCGCGTTACACCGGCGGCATGCGGTGGAACCTGCCCAATACCCTGTCCGTCCTGCGCCTTCTGGCGGCGCCGATGCTGGGCATCGTGTTCCTGCTGTTGCCCCGCCCGGCGGCCGACTGGATCGCGCTGCTGCTTTTCATCTTCGCCTCGCTGACCGACTATGTCGACGGCTGGCTGGCGCGGCGCTGGAACCAGGTGACACGCTTCGGCGCGATGCTGGACCCGATCGCCGACAAGGCGATGGTGGTGATCGCGCTCGCGGTGCTGCTGGGCCTGCACGGCATTTCGGACTGGACGCTGATCCCGGTCGCCGCGATCCTCTTCCGCGAGGTCTTCGTCTCGGGTCTGCGCGAGTATCTCGGCGCCCATGCGGGGCGGCTTAAGGTGACGCCGCTGGCCAAGTGGAAGACGACCGTGCAGATGGTCGCGATCGGCTTTCTCTTCGTCTGGGGGCTGTTCGACCACTATTTCATCATGCAGACCTTCGGCATGTCGGGCGAGATCGTCGCGGGCATTCTGGCGGGCGAGATCGAGGATTCGGTCGGTCTGACGTGGAAATACTACGGCCTGATCGCCTTCTCCTACGGGGGGCTCGCGCTCCTGTGGGTGGCGGCGGCGCTGACACTGCTGACGGGGTGGGATTATTTTCGCAAGGCGATGCCCTATCTGAAAGAGGACGCATGAGAGGGAGGGCGGCATGAAACTCGACATCCGCTATTTCGCGTGGCTGCGCGAGCGCCTCGGCACGGGCCAGGAAACCGTCGAGACGGAGGCCGCGACGGTTGCCGATCTCATCGAGGAGTTGCGCGCCCGCGACGAGGGCCACGCCCATGCCTTCTCGGACCTCGGCGCAATCCGCGCGGCGGTGGATCAGGACCTTGTCGAGTTCGACGCGCCGATCACGGGCGCGCGCGAGGTCGCGTTCTTCCCGCCGATGACCGGGGGCTGAGCGGCGATGGACGCGGTTCGGGTTCAGAAGGCCCCGTTCGATGCGGGCGCGGAGCTCAACGCCTTCACCGACCGGGTCTCGGGTGCGGGGGCGGTGGTCAGCTTTTCCGGCATCACGCGCGATCTGGCCAGCGGCGATCTCGACGCGATGGAGATCGAGCATTACCCCGGCATGACCGAAAAGGCGCTGGAGGCCATCCGGGCCGAGGCGCTGACGCGGTTCGGCCTGACGGGTGCGATGATCCTTCACCGCTACGGACGGCTTGGCCCCGGCGAGCCGATCATGATGGTGGCCACTGCCGCGCGGCACCGGGCGGATGCCTTCGCCGGCGCGGAGTTCCTGATGGACTACCTCAAGTCCCGCGCACCTTTCTGGAAGAAGGAAGTCACCGCCGGCGGCGCGGAATGGGTCGCGGCGCGGGACGAAGACGAGGCCGCGCTGTCGCGCTGGTAGCGTTCCCGCGGCCTCAGCCGGGATGCTGGGCCTGGGCGGTCATCTGTTCGATATAGTTGCGCAGTTCCTCGGTCTCGGCGCGGGCGTCTCGCAGGCCCTCCATCGTGGCGCGGAGCTCCGCCTCGGTCTGGCTCAACTGGCCGGTCAGTTCGCTCTCGCGGCTCTGCAGGTAGGCGATGGCCTGGTCGCGCGTTTCCTCGGCGTCGTGCAGGGCGCGCGCCAGCGCCTCCATCTCGCCCAGATCGGCACTGGAAACGCGGCTGAAGCGGGCGACGACCCAATGGGCGAGCCAGCCGAGCCCGAAGGCCACGAACAGGATGATCGCGATGGCGATGATGAACTGCAACCTGTCCATGGGCGCCTTACTCCTCGTCTGTCTCGTTTGCCGCGGCCGCGGCGGCCTCGACGACGCTGTCGGGCCGCGGGATCGGTCGGCGGCCGAAGGCCTCGGCCCGGGCGGCCATGGCCTCCGCCTCGGCCTCGGCGGCGTCGCGGGCATCGACCTCGGCCTGGAGGCGGAACTCGATCCGGCGGTTCAACTCGCGCCCGTCCTCGGTGCCGTTGTCGGCGATCGGCCGGCTTTCGCCATAGCCGCGCGCCGTGAGGTTCGAGATCAGCACGCCGCGCGCCAGAAGCCCGTTCAGAACCGCGTCGGCCCGGCTCTGGCTGAGGCCCAGGTTCATGTCCTCGCGCCCCTGGCTGTCGGTATGCCCGCCGATCTCCATGGGCACGTGCAGGCAGTCGGGCAGGATCTCGGCGATGCGGTCGAGGATGGCGCCGGCGGCGTCGCTGATCTCGACCGAGCCGGGGTCGAACACGATCTTGTCGTCCTCCTGAACCGCGACGATGGCCGCCACGCATTCCTCGGGTGACAGCTGCGAGGCCACCGGGTCGAGCTCCTCGTCATAGCGCACGTCGAGCTGGAAATCCGCGCCCGCGCCGAGCGCTTCGCTGAGCTGCCGCGCAAGCTCGGAGCGGAGCGCCTGATCGCCTGTCCGCCCGCGCAGGCGCAGGGTTTCGGGCTCCAGCGTCAGTTGCCCGTCATGGAGCTGCGACAGCGCGCGCAAGCCCGCCATGGCGCGTATCGACCAGCCCTGCGGCAGGTCGGGCACGGCCCGCGTGGCGAGGTCCGTCCGCTCGCGGCCGAAGACGGCGACGGCAAGCGCCTCGACCGCCGCGCCGACCGGCCCCTCGGGCAGCCGGCCGCGCAGGCTCACGCCTTCCTCGGGGTCGAGCGTGGCGAAGAAGCGCGCCGGACCCGCGCCCAGCGTCGCGCTTTGCGGCAGCGTTCCGGTCAGCGTGAAGACCTCCGGCAGGGCGGCGTCGAGTTCCCCGATGATGCGGTCGAACTCGTCCTGGTCGGTGCCCTGCACACCGATGAGCGTCACGTCCGCATCGGTGAAATCCAGCGTGCCGCCGCCCAGTTCGGCAAGCATGGCCAGGCCGGTCGCGACCGCCTCGGGCCAGCTCGGGCTGGGGGCGCCGAGGCCAACGGGACACACGATCTCGCCGGTCACGCCCGCCGCTTCGGCGGCGGCGGCGATCCGCGCCTGCGCTTCGGGCGTCTCGGCCGCGCAGGTCTCGAGCCGCATCCCCTCCGCGTCGAATACCGCGCGCAGCTGGTAGGGCGCGATCACCGGGCGTGGCGCCGAGATGTCGAGATCGACCTCGATGCCTGCCGGTTGTGCCGCGGTCAGCCGCGCGATCAGGTCGGCCTGCTGCTCGGGCGTGTCGCTGATCGCCTCCACCTCGACCCGGTCGGCAAGGACGGTGATCTTGGAGCGCGGCAGTTCCCTCAGCGCACGAAGCCCGTAGCCGAGGGCGAACATCCAGGTATCGGGCGCGGCGTAGTCGGCGGTCTCGACCATGTCGGTCACCTCGGCCCCGTCGGCGATGGCCTCGATGGCCGCGGCCACCTCGCGCCCGCCGTTTTCGCCGGGTACGAGGCCGATGATCTGGATGCCCTCGCCATTGCGCAGGATGTCGAGCGAAAAGCGCGGCGCCGGGCGGGTGTCGCGCGGCTCGATCGTGGCGAGGTTCACCACGCGGCTGGCGTCCACCACGGTGCCCGCCCGGCTTTCCGCGAGAAAGCGGCTGGCCTCGTCGGGTGCGACACCGTCGAGAAACACCTGCAGACCGTCGGCGCCGACCTCGGCCCAGCCGAAGCCCTCTTCGGCGAGGACGCCCTGCACGGCCTCGATCGAGCGCCGTTCGATGGTGATGGCGGCCACGACCGCCACGCCGAGCGACAGCGCGGCTGCGGCGACGAAAGACAGGACGGCGACGAGAAACGATGTCTGAGGCATGACGTGAGAAGCGGGCCCCCCGGCCCGGTTGAGGTCGCGCTCCGCTTACCCCGTACGACCGGGCGGATCAATTGCGAGCGGTGTCACAGGATGGCCGCGGCGGCGAAAAACAGCGCAGGCAGCAGCCCGGCATCCCGGTTCGACCGGAACAGGCGCAGGCAGGTGTCGGCATCGTCGATATCGAGCTGTCCCAGCTGCCAGGCCATGTGCCAGCCCATCGCCCAGACCCCCGCCAGCGCCACCACGAGCGCGAGCACGTCGCCCCCCGGCACCAGCGCCATGATCGCGCCCAGCCCCAGGAGCGTCACCGTGGCCACGAGGAACCGCCGCAGCCAGTCGCGCGTGTT
>CAZGHJ010000104.1:0-1360 GCA_964525355.1 uncultured Roseicyclus sp. | reverse complement strand
AGCGCGATCGCCGCCCCGTTGAAGGTGAGCAGGATGCAGAAGGCCAGAAGCGACTGCGCCACCGCCCAGAGCAGCGCCTGGCGCGCCGTGACCTGCCCCGAAGGGATGGGCCGCGACCGCGTGCGCGCCACCGCGCCGTCGAAGTCGCGGTCCGTGATATCGTTCCACGTGCAGCCCGCCCCCCGCATCAGCACCGCGCCGATCGCGCAGCCCGCGACGATCCACAGATCGAAAAGCCTCGGCCCCGCGGGGTCGGCGGCGGCGGCCAGCATCACGCCCCACCAGCAGGGCAGCAGGAGAAGCCAGGTGCCGATGGGCCTGTCGGCGCGGCTGAGCCTTAGATAGGGGCGCGCGGGCTTCGGGGCGCGCCGGTCGACCCAGTTGCCGGTGACGGCATCGGCGACCTGCCCCTCTGGCGTTCTGTGCGCGTCGCTCATAGGTTTCGCCTCATGTCGCGTCCCAAGATACGTCTCCATGTAGAGCATCCGCTGGCCGAAGGGCAAACGGTCGACCTGACGCGGGAACAGGCGCATTACCTCTTCGCGGTGATGCGGCTGGAGCGCGGCGACGAGCTGGCGCTGTTCAACGGGCGCGACGGCGAGCGGCGCGCGCGTGTCGTCGAGGGGTCGAAGCGAGGCGGCGTGCTGACCGTGATGGAGCAGACCGCGCCGCAACTGGCACCCCCCGACCTCTGGCTTCTCTTCGCGCCGATCAAGAAGGCGCGCACGGATTTCATCGTCGAGAAGGCCGCCGAGATGGGGGCGGCGCGCATCCTGCCGGTGCAGACCGAATTCACCAATGCCGAGCGCATCCGCCAGGACCGGTTGCAGGCCCATGCCACGGAGGCCGCCGAGCAATGCGGCGGAACCTACGTGCCGCCCGTGGACGAGCTTCGGCGCCTCGATGCGGTTTTGGAGACATGGCCAGAGGACCGCCGCCTGATCTTCGCCGACGAGGCGCTCGTGGGCGCGAAGGCGGCGCTTGCGCAGGCCCCCGACGGGGTGAAATGGGCCATCCTGATCGGGCCGGAGGGCGGCTTTTCGGAGGCCGAGCGCGCGCGGCTTCGGTCGCTGCCCTTCGTGACGCCGGTCTCGCTCGGGCCGCGCATCCTGCGCGCCGACACCGCCGCCGTGGCGGCGCTGGCGCTGTGGCAGGCCGAACGCGGCGACTGGCGATGAGGTGGGTGACCGTCCCTGCGGACCGGTCGGCGGCGCCCCCGCAGAGCAGGGTGCGGTCCCGGCCCTGCCCGCCAGTGCGCCGCGCCTCTCATCGGGGCAGGGCGCAGCGGCATGGCTGAATTCCTCCGACCGGGCGCCGCGGCGGTTCTGCGCAAATGGCGCGAGGTGCTGATCGCGCTCGG
>CAZGHJ010000103.1:0-9961 GCA_964525355.1 uncultured Roseicyclus sp. | reverse complement strand
CGGCATCGACATCCGCGACGGCCAGCAGCTGGAATGCATCACCTGCGCGCTGTGCATCGACGCCTGCGACGACATCATGGCCAAGATCGGCAAGCCGCGCGGCCTGATCGACTATCTCGCGCTGACCGACGAGGCGAACGAGCGCGCGGGCAACCCGCCCAAGCCCGTCTGGAAGCACATCTTCCGCCTGCGCACGCTGATCTACACGGCGCTTTGGTCGGCGGTGGGCATCGGCCTTGTCGTGATGCTGTTCATCCGCTCGGATATCGACGTGACGGTGGCGCCCGTGCGCAACCCGCAATTCGTGACCCTGTCGGACGGCTCGATCCGTAACACCTACGACGTGCGCATCCGCAACATGACGCACCAGGAGACGGAGTTCGCGATCACCGTGGCCTCGGACCAGCCCTTCATGGTGGAACTCGAGGGGCAGGAGGGGCGGACCGTCCGCGTGCCCGCCGACACGACGCAGCTGCAACGCGTCTACGTGGTCGCGCCCCCGGGCAGCGACGCGGCGCAGGCCAACCTGACCGACTTCCGGATCTGGGTCGAGGATCTGAGCACCACGACGCGCACCCATGAGGACACGACATTCTTCGGGAGGGACATCGAATGAGCCTTGAGACCGACACCGGGGACGGGGGCCGCAAGCTGACCGGCTGGCACGTGCTGGCGATCTTCGTGGGGGGCTTCGGGATCATCTTCGCGGTCAACATCTTCATGGCGACCAAGGCGATTTCGACCTTTTCGGGCATGGAAGTCCCCTCGAGCTACGCCGACAGCCAGACCTTCGACGAACGCCGCGAAGCGCAGGAGGCGCTGGGCTGGGACGCATCGGTGGCGCTGGAGGGCGACACGCTGATCCTGACGCTGGTGGACGAAGCCGGGCGGCCGGTCTACCCGGCCGAGCTGAACGCGCTGCTGACACGGCCCACGCATCGGCTGGAGGACCAGGCGCTGGCGCTGACGCGCGGGCCGAACGGGGTTCTGATGGCGCCGGTCGAGATCAGCGAGGGCCGCTGGCGGCTGCGCCTGACGGGCGTGGCGCGGGACGGCACGGAATACCGCAACAACATCACCTTCGAGCTGCGGGGCTGAGCGCGCACGTGACCGCAACCTTCGATCATCGCCTGGAACGCGCGCGCCCGAGCGCCTGCCCGGCCTGCACCGCGGCGCCGGCGGCCGAGCATCTGGCGGAGTTGCCCAGGGACGCGACGCTGATGCTGTCGCTGCCGGGCATCCATTGCGCGGGCTGCATCTCGGGCGTCGAGAAGGCCCTGCGCGCGGTGCCCGGCGTGTCATCGGCGCGGGTCAACCTGACGCTGCGGCGCGCGGCGGTCGAGGCGGGGCCTGAGGTCGGCGCCGAGGATCTGTGCGCCGCGCTGGAGGCGGCGGGTTACGAGGCGCACGAACTCGATCCCGGCGTCCTGGCCACGACCGAGGCCGACCGGCAGGGCCGCGACCTGCTGATGCGGCTGGCGGTGGCGTTCTTCGCGATGATGAACGTGATGCTCCTGTCGGTGGCCGTCTGGTCCGGCGCCGAGGGCGTCACCCGCGACATGATGCACTGGATCAGCGCGGCCATCGCCATCCCGGCGGTGATCTTCGCGGGCCAGCCCTTTTACCGCTCCGCCTGGGGCGCGCTGAAGGGGCGGCGGCTCAACATGGACGTGCCGATCACGCTGGCCATCGGGCTGGCGGTGGGCACGTCGCTTTACGAGACGATGATGTCGGGGCATCACGCCTATTTCGATGCCGCGGTGATGCTGTGCTTTTTCCTTCTGGGCGGGCGCTATCTGGACCACCGTACGCGGGCCTCCGCGCGCTCGGCGGCGCAGGAGCTCGCGGCATTGGAAGTGCCGCGCGCGTTACGGGTGACGGAGATGGGCGAGGAGAGCGTGGCCGCCGCCGATCTCGCCGTGGGCGACATCGTGCGCGTGAAGCCGGGCGGGCGCATCCCCGTGGACGGCGTGGTGACGCAAGGTCAGTCCGAGCTCGACCGCTCGCTGATGACCGGCGAGAGCCTGCCCGCCTATGCCGGTCCCGGCATGGCGGTGAGCGCGGGCGAGGTGAACCTGACGGGCCCCCTCCTGATCGAGGTGCGCGCGGCGGGGCGGGACACGTCGCTGCACCGGATCGCGGATCTCGTGGCGGTGGCCGAGAGCGGGCGGGCCAACTACAACTCGCTCGCCGACCAGGCGGCGAAGCTTTACGCGCCGGGGGTGCATATCCTTGCCGTGGCCGCGGCCGTGGGCTGGTGGCTTTACACCCAGGACCTGCGCATCGCGCTGAACATCGCGGCGGCGGTTCTCATCATCACCTGCCCCTGCGCGCTGGGCCTCGCGGTGCCGGCGGTGACGACGGCGGCCTCGGGGCGGCTTTTCCGCAAGGGGCTTCTGATCAAGGACGGGACCGCGCTGGAGCGGCTCGCGGAGGCCGATACGGTCGTCTTCGACAAGACCGGCACGCTCACCACGGGCGCGCCCGAGCCCGTGGGGCTTGACGGTCACCCGGAGGACGACCTGCGCGTGGCGCTGGCCCTGGCCGAGGCGTCCTCGCACCCGCTGGCCGAGGCGCTGGCGGGCGCGCTGCGCGACCGGGGCGTGCGCCCGGCGGCGGTCGCGGACCTGGCCGAGGTGCCGGGCTACGGCGTCGAGGGCATGTGGGCGGGCACGCCCGTGCGGCTGGGCCGCGCGGCCTGGCTTGGCGCGGAGGCGCCGGATGTCACCGCGACCTTCCTGCGGCTCGGCGAAAAGACCCCGCGCGCCTTTGCCTTCACCGACACGCTGCGCGAGGGCGCGGCCGAGACGGTCGCGGCCCTGCAAGCCGCCGGCAAGCGGGTGATCCTGCTGTCGGGCGACACGAAGGGCGCGGTCGCAGCCTTTGCCGCGCGCATCGGCATCGACGAGGTCATTGCCGAGGCGCTGCCGCAGGAGAAGGCCGCGCTGGTGGCGGACCTGTCGGCGGGCGGCGCGCGGGTGCTGATGGTGGGCGACGGGCTGAACGACACCGCGGCGCTGGCGGCGGCGCATGTCTCGGTCTCGCCGGCCTCGGCGCTCGACGCGGCGCGCACGGCGTCGGACATGGTGCTGATGGGCCGCAGCCTTGCGCCCATCGCCGACGCGGTCACGACCTCACGCTCGGCGGCGCGGCGGATCCGCGAGAACTTCACCATCGCGACGGTCTACAACGTGCTGGCGGTGCCCTTGGCCATCGCCGGACTTGCCACACCGCTGATCGCGGCCTTGGCCATGTCGCTCTCGTCGATTACGGTGTCCCTCAACGCGCTGCGGCTGAAGTGAGGCACCCATGGACGTGCTCGGCATCCTGATCCCGGTCAGCCTGTTTCTGGGCCTCGTGGGCCTCGCCGCCTTCTTCTGGATGCTGCGGAAGGGCCAGTTCGAGGACCCCGAGGGCGACGCGAACCGCATTCTCAACGACGATTACGAGGACCGGCCCAAGGAATGAAGGGCGGCCTCAGGGCCCGAAGGTCTCGCAGGTCATGTTCCGCGCCGACAGGCGCGCGCAGGCGCGCGCGGCTTGCTGCTCGGTCATGCCTGCAAAGCGGGCGTCGTAGCCGCCCTGGCGCTGCACAACGCGGCGCAGCGCGTCGTCGAAGGTGCCGAGCTCGGCCAGGGCCGTCCGCAGGAGCAGCCGTTCGGCGGCGTGATGGCTTGGCTGTGGGCCGAGCGACACGCCGTAGAGCCGCGATCCCGTCGAGGAGGCGCGCGTGACCACCTCCGGCTCGGCGCGCGGCAGGGGCTGCGGCACGACGACGGCGACCTGTCCGGACCCGGACTGCGGCGTCGACGCCGCCACGCCGCCGGCGGCGGGCGGCGGCTCTGCCATGGCGAGCGCCACGGCCTCGGCGATGGCGGCGGGATCGTCGGGGGCGATGTCGAAGGCGAGCGTCGCGGAGGCGGCCGGCAGGGCGGGGGGCGGCGCGATGGCCTCGGGGCGCGGGATCGGACCGCGCTCGGTCTCTTGCGGAGCGGCGGAGGACAATGGAACGGTCGAGGCGGCGGCGGTCTCGATCGCCTCTCCGACCGCGCTTTCGATCGCGGCGACCAGCGCGGCCGGCGCGGGTGTGTCGGCCGGCGCGGGCAGGCCACGGGGCAGGGGCCGCAGGCTGCGGTCGACCAGCCCGGTGGCGCGGATCGTTCGCGCGACAGGCCCGTCGTCGTCATAGACCGGCAGGGCGGGGCGGCGCAGGGCGGCCTGGCTCGGCGCGCGCTGGAAGCCCATGTCGAGAAGCTCCATGATCCGCTGGTTGCGCCACGCGGCCGAGCGCCCGCCGAAGACGGTGGCGATGACGCGCTCCTGCCCGCGCTGCGCCGAGGACACGAGGTTGAAGCCCGCGGCCCGGGTATAGCCGGTCTTGATCCCGTCGGCGCCGTCATAGGCGTTCAGGACGTGGCGGTTGGTGTTGCGGATCGTGGCGATCCCGGCATCGTCCTGACGGCGGGAGAAGATGTTGTAGTATTGCGGGTAGTCGTAGATCATCCGCCGCCCCAGGATCGTCATGTCGCGGGCGGTGGACAGGTGCCCCTCCTCGGTCAGGCCGTGGGCGTTGCGGAAGGTGGTGCGCGTCATGCCGAGCGCGCGGGCGGTGCGGTTCATGCGCCGGGCGAAGGCCGCCTCGGAGCCGGAGATGGCCTCGGCAATCGCGGTGGCCGCGTCATTGGCCGAGCGAATCGCTGCGGCACGGATCAGGAACCGGAAGCGGATCTGGGAGCCCGCGCGCAGGCCCAGCTTCGAGGGCGGCTCGGCCGCGGCGGTGCGCGAGATGGTGACCGGCGTGTCGAGGTCGATCTCGCCCAGGCGCACGGCCTCGAAGGCGATGTAGAGCGTCATCATCTTGGTGAGGGACGCGGGATGCAGGCGCGTGTCGGCGTTGCGCGAATGCAGCACCTCGCCGGTGCGCGCATCCATCACCATCGCCGCATAGGGCGCTGCCTTTGCGGGTACCGCCACGCCGGCGCACAGCACGAAAATCAGCCCGAAAAGGGCCGTGATCCGTCGAATTGAGTTCACGAAACCGCTCGCTCTGCCTCTGGGTGCCGTCTTATGCGGCATTTCCTTCAAACTACGTTAAATCCTTCGGGAAATCCACAGGCCAAATGCGATGCCGCGCAGTCGTGATGTTCCGGTCCTCACCCCGGGTCATGCGACCAAGACCTGCGTGGCCATGCTCGCGCGGAGGTGGTAAGGGAGGGCCGGAAAAGAGAGACCCGGAGCCCGCCCCATGAAGGACCTGTTCGACGACCGCAAATCCCGCGCCTCCACGTGGTTCCGCGCCCTGCGGGACGAGATCGTGGCGGCCTTCGAGGCGCTGGAGGATGCCCAGGGGGGCGACGCGCCCGCGGGCCGCTTCGAGGTGAGCGAGACGCGGCGCACCTCCGAGGATGGCTCGGACGCGGGCGGCGGACTGATGAGCGTGATGCGCGGCGGCCGGGTCTTCGAGAAGGTGGGCGTGAACGTTTCGACCGTCTACGGGCAGCTGGGCGAGCGCGCGGTGGCCGCGATGGCGGCGCGCAAGGACCTGAGCGGGCTGAAGGACGACCCGACCTTCTGGGCCTCGGGGATCAGCCTGGTGGCGCATATGCGGAACCCGCATGTGCCGGCCGTTCACATGAACACGCGGATGTTCTGGACGCCCGTGGCCTGGTGGTTCGGCGGCGGGTCCGACCTGAACCCGGCCATCGAGTACGACGAGGACACGGCGCATTTCCACAACGTCCTCAAGGCGCATTGCGAGCGGCATGGGCCGGACCTCTACCCCCGGTTCAAGGACTGGGCGGACGAGTATTTCTACATCCCCCATCGCCACCGCGCGCGGGGCGTGGGCGGCATCTTCTACGACGATCTGAACACCGGCGACTGGGAGGCGGATTTCGCCTTCACCCAGGACGTGGGGCGCGCCTTTCTGCCGGCGTTCGTGCCTTGCGTCGAGCGGCGGCGGCACACCGAGTTCACGGAAGCCGACCGCGAGGCGCAACTGGTCCATCGCGGGCTCTACGCGGAATACAACCTCGTCTACGACCGTGGCACGAAGTTCGGGCTGGAGACGGGCCATGACGCGAACGCCGTCCTGATGAGCCTGCCGCCGATCGCCAAGTGGACCTGAGCCCCTAGCGGGCGGTGGCGACGACCTTGCGAAAGACCTCTTCCATCCGGTCCATGACGCCGCTTGCGGTCAGCCGCGCGTCGTAGACCGCGCGCGCGGCGTCGCCATGGCGGGTGACGTCCTCGGGATTGCAGGCAAGCCCTGCGAGATAGTCGATCGCGGCCTCGGGCGCGTCGAGATGCAGGATCGCGCCGTTTTCGCCCGGTACGATGAGATCGGGCGCCATGCCCACGGGCGTGGACACGGGCGGCACGCCGGCGGCCATGGCCTCGACCACGACGACGGGGGCCTGCTCGTCATGGGAGGTGCACAGAAGCGCGTCGAAGGCCGGCAGGAGGTCGCGCGCGTCGTTCCAGTGGCCCATGAGCGTGACGCTGTCCGAAAGGCCCGCCGCGGCGATCTTCGTGCGGACCGTGTCGGCGTAGGCGCTCGTGTCGCCGCCGAATAGAAGCGCGCGGGCGGCGATGCCGCGGGCCTTGAGGCCCGCCACGATCGGCACGATGGCCTCCTGGTTCTTGCGCGGCTCGATCTTGCCGATGATGGCGAGCGCGAAGGTGTCGTCCCCGAGGCCGAGATGGGCGCGGGTCGCGGCCCGCGTCTCGGGCGTGCGGCGCACGATGTCCTCGGCCCGGACGAAACTGGGCACGACGAAGAGGCGGCCGGGTTTCACGAGACGGCGGGCGAGGAACCAGTCTACGGTATACTGGCTGGGTGCGATCACGCCGTCCTGGAAGGGCCAGTGGACGTGCCAGACGCGCGCGGCGGCCTTGGCCACGACGGGGCAGAAGCCCTGCCAGCGCCACAGGAGGCCCACGATATTGGCCTGGGTTCCTTGCGTATACGCGACCTCGACGCCCGCCTCGTTCAGCGCGCGGCGGACGGGGTCGAGTTTCGCTTTCGGCGGCAGTCTGCGGCCCATGTCGACGGCGTGGCGGTGGATGTTGCCCTCGAAGGTCTGCTCCCCGATCCAGGCGCCGGGGCGGTGCACCAGGTGCACCTCGTGCCCGCGCGCCAGAAGCTCGCGGATCTGGGCCGTCCCGCTGGAGGCGACGCCGTTCAGTTCGCGGTGCGACATGATGTAGGCGAGTTTCATGGGGCGGGCTTTCGGCTGCGGCAGGTCTGGGGCCGGCGGTTACGCGGATCGGCGGCCGCGATCAACGGCTGAGTGTATCGGGATCGTAGGCGGTGCGGACCCAGTCCTCGAAGCCGATCCCGGTCTCGTCATGGGCGCGGGCATAGGCGTCGAGCATCCGATGCACGATGCCCGCCCGCGACCAGGGCAGATGCGCGTAGCGCCAGTGCAGCGCGCGGCGTGCCTGCGCCAGCGGCACGCCCTTGAGCACGTGCAGGTAAAGCGTGACGGCAAGGCCCGTGCGGTCGGCGCCGGACTTGCAATGCACCAGCATGGGCTTGGGCATGGTGCGAAGCTTGTCGATCAGGTCCAGAAGCACCTCGCCGTCGACCAGCCGCGTGGTCCAGAGCCGCACGAAGTCCAGGTCCAGCCCAAGCTCGGCGCAGGCCTGCCGCTCGACCAGCGTGGGCGCTTTCGGCTCGTCGCCGCGCAGCGACAGGACCGACCGGATGCCCTTGTCCCGCGCGATGCGCAGGCGGCGATGGCCGGGATGGTTGGCGCGGTAGAGATCGTCATCCACCCGGTAGAAATTCGGCACGAATAGCCGCACCCAGGCGTGATCCTTCAGCCAGTAGTCCCGCAGCATGCGGCCGGCGGTGGGCGTAGGCGCCTCGGTGTGGGGGGCTGGCTTCGAGCTCATCGGGTCCGGCCGGTCACGGGGCACGCTCTGCCTGGGCGTGCGCGTCCGGTTGATCAAGTTCGTGGGCGGCTTCGGGTGCGTAGCCGAACTCCAGCCAACGGGCGCCGCGCGCCATGGCGAGCGCCTGCGCAGGCGCGCGGTTCACGTCCTGCAAGAGGCGGCGGAGGCGGAGGGCGGGGGATTTCCCTTGCGCGCCGCGTTCTCCGGCGAGGTCCGAGGCGAGATCCTCCTCGTCGCGCTGCCGGGCGAGGGCGGGGCGCAGGATCGCGACGCCAAGCCGGGGAAAGAGCGGCGAGACATTGGGGCTGAAGAGGAAATGGTCGATGGGCATGTCGAGGACGGGTTTTTCGTTCAGGATGCGGCGCGCGGCGTCCTGCGTGATGAGGTAGCAGGCGGCGCCGGCGGTGCGGGAATGGAGCCGGTGCAGGCTGTGGCCCGCGACGGGCATCCGGCCGAGGGCGGGGCCGACCAGACGGCGGGAGGTGCGGCGGCCGTATTTCTCGAACTGCACGAGGCCGATGCCATCGGGCAGCCAGTCGAGCGACGCGAGGTAGGGCGCGAGGTCGGGGCGGATCTCCACGTCGTCCTGCAGGATCAGGGCGGCGGGGAGATCCTCGGCGAGCATCCTTCGGAAGATGTCGAAATTCGTGAGCGCGCAGGCCTGGCTGCCGCGGCCCATGGCGATGCGGTGGCCGGTGAGCGCCACCTCGGTTCGCAGCAGATCGTCGGAGACACTGTCCTTGTCGTGGGCTGCGACGCGCGCCCACGGCAGGCCCATCGCGTCGAGCTGGCCGGCCATGAAGGCCAGCCGGTCGGGGCGGCGGTCGAGGTTGATGACGAAGAGCGCGGGGGCCATGGGGCGTCTCATGGCCCCTCGGTGCCGGGAAGTAAACGGTGTCTCAGCCGCGGATCGTCTCGAGGAGCAGGTGCACGTTCTCCGGGTCGGCCTCGGGCGTGATACCGTGGCCGAGATTGAAGATGTGGGGCCCGCCCTTGAGTGCATCGACGATGGCGCGGGTGGCCTGCACCAGTTCCTCGCCGCCGGTGATCATGTGCTTCGGATCGAGATTGCCCTGCACGCAACTGTCTGGCTGGAGATGCTCGGCCGCCCATTTGGGGTCCACCTTGGTGTCGATGGCGAGGCCGTCCGCGCCCACCGCCTTGGCGAAGCCGATATAGGCCTCGCCCGCCTCGCGCGGGAAGGCGATGACGGGAAGGCCGGGGTGGCGGCGCTTCAGTTCGGTGGTGATGCGTTTGGCGGGCTCAAGCGCGAAGCGCGTGAAGGCCTCGCCCTTGAGCGAGCCGGCCCAGCTGTCGAAGAGCTTCACGACCTCGGCGCCGGCCTGAACCTGGCTGTCGAGATATTCGATCGTGGCCGCGGTCAGAAGGTCGATCAGCGCGCCGAAGGTCTCGGGGTCTTCCTCGCGCAGCTTGTGGGCGGGCGCCTGGTCGGGCGTGCCGCGCCCGGCGATCATGTAGGTGGCCACGGTCCAGGGCGCGCCGGCGAACCCGATCAGCGTCGTCTCCTCCGGCAATTCGCGGGAGAGGATGCGCACCGTCTCGTAGACCGGCGCGAGGTGGTCGTGGATGTCGTCGGCGCCCTTGAGCGCCTTCAGGCCCTCGGGTCCGGTGATCGTCGACAGCCGCGGCCCCTCGCCGGTGACGAACCACAGGTCCGCGCCCAGAGCGTCGGGGATCAGCAGGATGTCGGCGAAAAGAATGGCGGCGTCGAAGCCGTAGCGGCGAATGGGTTGCAGCGTGACCTCGGCGGCCAGTTCGGGGTTGTAGCACAGCGACAGGAAATCGCCCGCCTGCGCGCGGGTCGCGCGGTATTCCGGCAGGTAGCGCCCCGCCTGCCGCATCAGCCACACGGGCGGCACGTCCATCGCCTCGCCCGCCAGCGATCGCAGGAGTTTCTTCTGGCCGGTCGGGGGCGCGTCAAACATGTGGGTTGTCCTTTGGTCGCTGTGCAGACAGGAATTGGTCGCAACAACGTTTCTGTCAACCCGGAGGCGATTGTCAAGAAAAGTTGACAGCTGTAAGAGAATGCCATGACGACCGA
>CAZGHJ010000102.1:0-9981 GCA_964525355.1 uncultured Roseicyclus sp. | reverse complement strand
ACGGCGCTTCCCGTGATCGAGACCCAGGGCGGCGACGTGTCGGCCTTCATCCCGACCAACGTGATCTCGATCACCGACGGCCAGATCTTCCTCGAGACGGAACTGTTCTACCAGGGCATCCGCCCGGCCGTGAACACCGGCCTCTCGGTCTCCCGCGTGGGGTCTTCGGCGCAGACCAACGCGATGAAATCGGTCGCGGGCTCTGTGAAGCTGGAGTTGGCCCAGTATCGCGAAATGGCCGCCTTCGCGCAGTTCGGCTCCGATCTGGATGCGGCGACGCAGCGGCTTCTGAACCGCGGCTCGCGCCTGACCGAACTGATGAAGCAGCAGCAGTATTCGCCCCTGACCAATGCCGAGATCGTCTGCGTGATCTTCGCCGGCATCTCGGGCTATCTCGACAAGCTCAAGGTCTCCGATGTCGGCCGCTTCGAGCGGGGTCTCGTGGCCCATCTGCGCTCCAAGAAGAAGGACGTGCTCGACTGGATCACCAACGAGGATCCGAAGATCAAGGGCGACGCGGCGGACAAGCTGAAGGCCGCGATCGACGACTACGCGGCGGACTTCGCCTGATCCGGACCATAGCCCAAGGAGAGTGAAGGCGCATGCCGAGCCTCAAGGACCTGAAAAACCGGATCTCGTCGGTCAAGTCGACCCGCAAGATCACCAAGGCCATGCAGATGGTCGCCGCCGCGAAGCTTCGCCGCGCGCAGGAGGCCGCCGAGATGGCGCGCCCCTATGCCGAGAAGATGGAGGCCGTCATCGGCGGCCTCGCCGCCTCGGTCGGTGACAGCGAAACCGCGCCGAAGCTCCTCGCGGGGACCGGCAGGGAAGACGTGCATCTGCTCGTCGTGATGACCGCCGAACGCGGGCTTTGCGGTGGCTTCAACTCCTCGATCGTGCGGCTTGCGCGGCAGCGCATCGACACGCTCAAGGCCCAGGGCAAGACGGTCAAGATCCTGACCGTCGGCAAGAAGGGCCGCGAGCAGCTCAAGCGCGACCATTCGAGCCTTTTCGTGGGCCATGTGGACCTGTCGGACGCCAAGCGCATCGGCTACGCCAACGCCGCCGAGATCGCCAAGGACGTGCTCGACCGGTTCGATGCGGGCGAGTTCGACGTGGCCACGATCTTCTTCAACCGCTTCCAGTCGGTGATCAGCCAGGTGCCGACCGCGACGCAGGTGATCCCGGCCTCCTTCGAGGCCCCCGAGGAAGATGCCGGCGCCGCCACGCTCTACGATTACGAGCCGTCGGAGGAGGGGATCCTCGCCGATCTCCTGCCGCGGGGCGTGGCCACGCAGATCTTCACCGCGCTGCTGGAGAACGCCGCCTCCGAACAGGGCGCGCGGATGTCCGCCATGGACAACGCCACCCGCAACGCCGGCGAGATGATCGAGCAGCTGACCATCGAGTACAACCGCTCGCGTCAGGCCGTCATCACCAACGAACTGATCGAGATTATTTCGGGCGCCGAGGCGCTCTAGGGAACCGGAGAGACACGACATGGCAAACGCAGTCGGCAAAATCACCCAGGTCATCGGCGCCGTCGTGGACGTGCAGTTCGACGACCACCTGCCCGAGATCCTGAACGCGCTCGAGACCGACAACAACGGCAAGCGTCTCGTGCTCGAGGTCGCCCAGCACCTGGGCGAGAACACCGTGCGCACCATCGCCATGGACGCCACCGAGGGCCTCGTGCGCGGCGGTCAGGTCACCGACACGGGCGGACCGATCACCATGCCCGTGGGCCCCGGCACGCTGGGCCGGATCATGAACGTGGTGGGCGAGCCCATCGACGAGAAGGGCGAGATCAAGACGGACGAGTATCGCGCGATCCACCAGCCCGCGCCCGAGTTCATCGACCAGTCGACGGAATCGGAAATCCTCGTCACCGGCATCAAGGTCGTGGACCTGCTCGCGCCTTACTCGAAGGGCGGCAAGATCGGCCTCTTCGGCGGTGCCGGCGTGGGCAAGACGGTGCTCATCCAGGAGCTCATCAACAACATCGCCAAGGTGCATTCGGGCTTCTCCGTCTTCGCCGGCGTGGGCGAGCGGACGCGCGAGGGCAACGACCTCTATTACGAATTCATCGAGTCGGGCGTCATCAACGCCGACAACCTCGAGGAATCGAAGGTGGCGCTGGTCTACGGCCAGATGAACGAACCGCCCGGCGCGCGCGCGCGCGTGGCGCTTTCGGGCCTGACCATCGCCGAGCAGTTCCGCGACGTCTCCGGAACGGACGTGCTGTTCTTCGTCGACAACATCTTCCGCTTCACCCAGGCGGGGTCCGAGGTGTCGGCGCTTCTGGGCCGGATCCCCTCGGCCGTGGGCTACCAGCCGACGCTCGCCACCGACATGGGCCAGCTGCAGGAGCGGATCACCTCGACGAAGGCCGGTTCGATCACCTCCGTGCAGGCGATCTACGTGCCCGCGGACGACCTGACCGACCCGGCGCCGGCCACGTCCTTCGCCCACCTCGACGCGACGACCGTTCTGTCGCGCGCCATCTCCGAGCTCGGCATCTACCCGGCCGTGGACCCGCTCGACAGCTCGAGCCGCATCCTCGACCCGCAGGTCGTCGGAGAGGAGCACTACCAGGTCGCCCGCGACGTGCAGGGCATCCTCCAGCGCTACAAGTCGCTGCAGGACATCATCGCGATCCTCGGCATGGACGAACTCAGCGAAGAGGACAAGCTGACCGTGGCACGCGCCCGCAAGATCCAGCGCTTCCTCAGCCAGCCCTTCGACGTGGCCGAGGTCTTCACCGGCTCGCCCGGCGTGCAGGTCCCGCTCGAGGACACGATCCGCTCCTTCAAGGCGGTGGTGGCCGGCGAATACGATCACCTTCCCGAGGCGGCCTTCTACATGGTCGGCGGTATCGACGAAGTGGTGAAGAAGGCCGAGAAATTGGCCGCCGAGGCTGCGTGACGGCAGGCGGGACAAGTCCCGCCCTACACCCGGCTCGTAGGGCGGGACTTGTCCCGCCATCCGTGAGACAAACGCCGTAGGCCGGGGCCACCCCGCCCTACGGCCGGCAAGAGAACCCGGAGGCCTCCATGGCGACCCTGCAATTCGATCTCGTCAGCCCCGAACGCCGCCTCGCCTCGCTCGAGGCGAGCGAGGTGCGCATCCCCGGCGCGGAAGGCGACATGACGGCCATGGCCGATCACGCACCGACCATCACGACGATGCGCCCCGGCATCCTTTCGGTGGTCCATTCCAGCGGCACGGACGACTACCTCATCGTCGGCGGCTTTGCCGACATCTCCGACGCGGGCGTGACGGTGCTGGCCGAACGCGCCTTCCCCGCGCCCGAGATGACCCGCGAGATCCTCGACGGTCTTCTCGCCGAGGCGCGCGAGGCCGAGGACAAGGCGAAGGCCAATGCCGAGGCCGGCGAGGGTGCGGTGGATGCCGCCGTCAAGTTCACCGCCGACCTCGTGGCGGCCGGCGCGCAGATCAACCTCTGACGCCCCCGGACGGCGCCGGGCGCGCGTCGGCGCCCCGGTTCCGGCTTGCCATGATCCCGGCTCGGGCGCATGAGGGGCCATGTCCGAGCGCGAACCCGAGCCCCCGGCGCAGCCGCGCGGCCCCATCCTCTTCATCCTTGCGACCCTGATGATCGACGCCATCGGGATCGGCATCGTCTTCCCGATCATGCCCGACCTGATGGCGCGCGTGGGCGCGGGCGACATCGCGCAGGGCTCGCTCTGGGCGGGGCTCCTGATGTCGGCCTATGCGGGCGCCCAGTTCCTTTTCGCGCCCATTGTCGGCTCGCTCTCGGACGCTTTCGGGCGCAAGCCCGTCCTGCTGGCCGCGCTCGCGCTCCTGGCCCTCGACTACGTCGTCATGGCCGTGGCCGGGACGTTCTGGCTTCTGCTTCTGGGCCGGACGCTCGCGGGGCTGGCGGGGGCCACCTACATCACCGCGACGGCCTATGTGGCGGATGTCACGCCGCCGGCCCAACGCGCGGCGCGCTTCGGGTTGATCGGGGCGGCGTTCGGCATCGGCTTCGTGCTGGGCCCCGCGCTGGGCGGTCTGGCGGCCACGTGGCACATCTCGGCGCCCTTCTGGCTGGCGGCGGGGCTTTCCGCGCTCAACCTCCTCTTCGGCCTCCTCGTCCTGCCCGAATCGCTCAGGCCCGAACATCGCCGCCCCTTCGGCGCGCGCGACCTGAACCCGTTCGGCACGATCGCGGCGGCCTTCCGCGTGCCGAGCCTTGCCATCCCGCTCGTCTGCATCGCGGTCTTCGAGTTCGCCAACATGACCTACGTCACCCTCTGGTCCTTCTGGACACGCGAGATGTTCGGCTGGTCCACGCTGGTGATCGGTCTCAGCCTGTCGGCCTACGGCGTGCTTGTCGCCATCGTCCAGGGCGCGCTCCTGCCGCCGGCCGTGGCGCGGCTGGGCGAGCGGCGGCTGGCGATCTGGGGCCTCGCGCTTGCGGCCGTCACCTTCACGGGGCTGGGCCTTGCCAATGCCGCCTGGATGGTCCTGCCGCTCCTGGTCATGGGCGCGCTGACCGATCTCGTGCCGCCCACGCTCACGGCGCTGTCGGCCAATGCGGTGGAGGACGACCGCCAGGGCATGGTCCAGGGCGTGATCGCCTCGTTGTCATCGCTCGCCGCCGTTGCCGCGCCGCTCGTCTTCACGCCGCTTTTCGGGGCCTTCGTCTCGGGCGAGGCGGGGATCTACCTGCCGGGCGCACCGTTCCTTTTCGCCGCGCTGCTCGTGCTCGCCATACTGCCGCTTGCGGTCCGTATCGGCCGCGCTCAGCGGCCCCACATGCCCCTGGGATAGAGCCCCTCGTAGATCGGCACGAGCGAGGCCGTGTCGAACAGCGACGAGACGCTCGTGCCCGACCAGATGTTGACGATGGACTGCGCGAACATCGGCGCGGTGGGCACGATGCGGATATTGGGGCAGGCGCGCGTGGTCTCGGTGGCCTCGATCGTGTCGGTCACCACCAGCGATTTCAGGACCGAGCCGGTGATCCGCTCCACCGCGGGGTCCGACAGGACGCCGTGGCTGGTGTAGGCGTGGACCTCGGTGGCGCCGGCTTCCATCAGGACATTCGCCGCCTTGCAGAGCGTGCCGGCCGTGTCGCAGATGTCGTCGACGATGATGCATTTATGCCCCGCGACCTCGCCGATCACGGTCATGTCGGCCACTTCGCCCGCCTTCTCGCGGCGCTTGTCCACGATGGCGAGCGGCGCGCCGATGCGCGTGGCAAGCTCCCGTGCGCGGGCCACGCCGCCCACATCCGGAGACACCACCATCACGTCCGACATGTCGCCCTCGAATTGGTGCAGGATGTCGAGCGCGAAGATCGGGCTGGCATAGAGGTTGTCCACAGGAATGTCGAAGAAACCCTGGATCTGCGCCGCGTGCAGGTCCATCGTCAGAACCCGCTCCACGCCCCCCGAGGTGATCATGTTCGACACGAGCTTGGCCGTGATCGGCGTGCGCGCCTTGGTGCGCCGGTCCTGCCGGGCATAGCCGAAATAGGGGATCACCGCCGTGACCCGCGCCGCCGAAGACCGCCTCAGCGCGTCGGCCATGATCAGCAATTCCATCAGGTTGTCGTTGGCGGGCTTCGAGGTGGGCTGGACGATGAACATGTCCTCGCCGCGCACGTTCTCGAAGACCTCCACGAAGATCTCGCCGTCGTTGAAACGCTCCACCCGCGCGTCCACGAGGCTCACCTGCATGCCCCGATGCATCGACATGCGCCGCGCGATGGCCTCGGCCAGCGAGCGGTTGGCGTTTCCAGAAATCAGTTTCGGTTCCGTCGACGACATGCGGCAGCTGTCCCTCTTGCCCAGATCTTGACCCGTGCCTCCGGCCCGCGCCCCCACGCAAGCCTTACCCGGGATCGGTTGACACCCCCTTACACCGGCGTAGGCTCGGCGCAAAGGCAAATGGCGGAGCGAGATCCTTGGCGCATATCGAGTATTTCTTCTCCACCGTCTCACCCTTCACCTATCTCGCCGGAACCCGCATGGAGGAGGCCGCCGCGCGCCACGGCGCGACCGTCAGCTACCGGCCCTTCGACATCATGGCGCTCTTCCCGCGCACCGGCGGCGCGGCCCCGAAGGACCGTCACCCCGCGCGGCTCGACTACCGCCTGCAGGAACTCAAACGCCTGTCGCGGAGACTGGACCTGCCGATGGATCTCGACCCGCCCTTCCGCGCGGTGAACGCCGCGCCCTCTTCCTACGCCTTCATCGCCGCGGCGAAGGCGGGCGGGGGGGATCTGGGGCGGCTCGTCCACGAATTCACCGCCGCCGTCTGGCGCGACCGCCGCGACATCGCCGAGGACGAGGAGATCCGCGCCTGCCTCTCCGCGGCGGGCTTCGATCCGGGTCTTGCCGGGATGGGCATGCTCGCCGGCGCCGAGGAGTACGCGCGCAATCTCGAGAACGCGGTCTCCGCCGGTGTCTTCGGCGCGCCCTTCTATATCGTCGACGGCACCGAGAAGTTCTGGGGACAGGACCGGATCGCCGATCTCGACGCGTATCTCGGGGGGCAGGGGTGACAGCGGGCCTGCGCGACTGGGGCGTACCGGGTGCGCCACCCGTCCTTCTGCTGCACGCCACGCTCGCCCATGGCGGCGCCTGGAAGGGCGTGGCCGAGCGTCTCGCCGACCGGTTCCACCTGACCGCGCCCGACATGGTCGGCCAGGGGCGCGGGCCCGCCGGCGACCCGCTGCGCGACTACCACGACCACGCGACCGAGCACGTGGCGGGCCTTCTGCCCGAGGCGCCCGTCCATCTCGTCGGCCACAGCTTCGGCGCAACCGTCGCGCTCAGGCTCGCCATCGAGCACGCCCCCCGCGTCCAGTCGCTCACCCTGTTCGAGCCGGTCCTCTTCGCCGCCGCGCCCGATGGTCCTGCGAAACGCGACAATGCCGAGCGGCTGGCGCGGGTGCGGTCCATGGTGGACGCGGGCGACATGCGCGGCGCGGCGCAGGACTTCCTGTCGGTCTGGGGCGCGGGCGAGGCCTTCGACACGCTGTCCGAGGGCCAGGCCGGACGCATGGCCGAGCGGATGTGGATCATCGGCGCGCAGCGCGCGGCGCTCCACCAGGACAGCGCGCGCCTCCTGCCACGTCTGGCCGAGGTGTCGGCCCGCGTGCTCCTGATGCGCGGGACCGCGTCGCCGCCGGTGATCGGCCAGATCCTGGACGGGCTGGAGGACGGGCTGCCGCGCGCGCGCCGCTCGGTCATCCACGGGGCCGGCCACATGGCGCCGATCACCCATGCCGAGCTTTTCGCAGAAGAACTGGGCGCCTTCCTCGACACGGCGCGCTGAGCGTCCGTGGCTCAGCCCAGCCAGGCCGCGCGCAGGGCGTCGATCTCGTCCTGCCGTTTCGACCAGTCGCAGACCAGCCGGCAGCGCAGCAGCTCCTCCCCCGGCCCCGTCAGGTCGTCGTCCGGGTAAAGCCCGTAGCGCGCGCCCGCGGCGAAGGCGCGGGCATGGGCCGCGCGGGGCAGGTCGGCGAAGATCATGTTGCCCGCCGGCGGATGCGCGATCCGCGCGCCCGGCACATCCCCAAGCGCCGCGACAAGCGCCCGGCAGGCCGCGTTGGCCGAGCGCGCCATCTCCAGCCACAGCCCGTCGGTGGCATAGGCCAGCATCTGCGCCGCGAGATAGCGGTGCTTCGACCACAGGTGTCCGGCGCGCTTGCGGCGCAGTTCCAGCTCCCGCCCCACGGCCGGGTCGAAGACCACCACCGCTTCCACCCCGAGACAGCCGTTCTTCGTGCCGCCGAAACTGACCGCGTCCACCCCCGCCTTCCAGCTCATCTCGGCCGCCGTGCAGCCCAGCGCCGCGCAGGCATTGGCAAAGCGCGCCCCGTCCAGATGCACCGGCAGCCCCGCCGCCCGCGCCTGGCCCGCAAGCGCCGCGATCTGCTCGAGCGAATAGGCCGTCCCCCGCTCGGTCAGTTGCGTCAGGCTGAGCGCGCCGGCCTGCACGCCGTGGATGCCGCGCCCCCGCACGGCGGCCAGCGCCGCCTCGAACGCCCCCGGCACGATCCGCCCGTCCACCTCGTCCAGCAGCGTCAGCTTCGCGCCGCCCATGTAGAATTCCGGCGCGCCGCACTCGTCCTCCTCGATATGCGCCACGCGCGAGCAGAACACCGTCTCGAAAGGCCGGACCATGCAGGCCAGCGCCAGCGCATTGGCCGCCGTGCCCGTCGCGACGAAGGCCACCGTGGCCTCGGGCGCCTCGAAAAGTTCCCGCACGGCCGCGACGGCGGCCTCGGTCACCGGATCGTTGCCGTAGGGCATGGCGCTGCCGTCATTGGCGCGGGCCAGCGCCTCCATCACGCGCGGATGGGCGGGTCCGGTATTGTCGGAGGCGAAATTCATGTGCCGGGTTCCTCGATGATGTAGTCTTCCCATTCCTCCTCCGGCACCTCGAACTCGGGCACCGTGAGGCCGCGCACGCTGACGCCGGCGGCGTGCACGCTCTCGGGATCGCCGGAGACCAGCGGATGCCACCAGTAAAGCGGCCTGCCCTCGTGCAGCAGGCGATAGGCGCAGGTCTCGGGCATGAAATAGGCCACCTCGCCCATGGTCTGCGGGGTCAGCCGGATGCACTCGGGCACCAGCGTCTTGCGGATCTCGTACTGGCCGCAGCGGCAGCTCTCGTCGTCCAGCAGCCGGCAGGCCACCCGCGTCAGCGCGACCTCGCCCGTATCCTCGTCCTCGAGCTTGTTGAGACAGCACTTGCCGCAGCCGTCACACAGCGCCTCCCACTCCGCGGGGCTCATCTCCGCCATCGGCACGCGGTCCCAGAACCGGTCCCTCATGCCCGCGATCTCATGTCCGCACCAGCGCCGCGCGCGCGGCGGCGCTGTCGGCATCCATCTGCACGATGAGCGCGTCGAGCGTGTCGAACTTCATCTCCGGCCGCAGGAAGGCCACGAGGCCGACCGACAGGTGCTGCTCGTAGAGATCGCCGCTGAAATCGAAGAGGAAGGTCTCCAGATTGGGCGCCGCGCGCTCGAACATCGGCCGTATGCCCAGATTGGCGACCCCCCGGTAGGATCCCGCATGGGGCCCGCTCAGCACGTCCACCAGCACCGCGTAGACGCCGAGCTTCGGCACGTGCAGCCCCTGAAGCTCCATGTTGGCGGTCGGATATCCCAGCTCGCGGCCGCGCTTCTCGCCATGCAGGACCGGCCCCTCGATCCGGTGCCAGTGGCCCAGCATGTCGGCCGCGCGGCCCGGCTCGCCCGCGCTCAGCGCGGCCCGGATCGCGGTCGAGGACACCGCGCCATGGTCCGCCTCCAGAAGCGGCGCCACCGTGACGTCGAAGCCCAGCCGCGGCCCGAAGCCCGCCAGCATCTCCGCCGTGCCCTGACGTCCCTTGCCAAAGCAGAAATCCGCACCGACGACCACATGGCTCACACCGAGGCCCTCGGCCAGAACCTCGCGCGCGAACCCCTCCGCCGACAGCCCCGAGAGTGCCGCGTCGAACGGCAGTTCGGCCAGCATCTCGACGCCCAGCTTCGCCAGCCGGTTGGCCCGCGCCTCGGCATTCATCAGCCGGAAGGGCGGCGCGTCGGGGGCGAAGAAGGCGCGCGGATGCGGCTCGAAGGTCACGACACCCAGGGCCGCGCCCGGCCGCCGGGCCAGGTCGATCACATGGGCATGGCCGCGATGCACGCCGTCGAAATTGCCGATCGCCACCGAGGCGCCGCGCTCTTCGGGCCGGACAAACTGGTGGTCGCGCACGATCCGCATGGCCTCGACTTAGCCGTGGCATGGCCCGAGGACAAGACGCCCGCCGCAAGGGCCCCGCCGCCGCTCCGGGACGTCGCCGCGCAGCCCCCGCGCCACCGCCGCGCCGCCAACCGTCGCAGCGTCCCGCCGCCAGCCGCGAGACATGGCACGCCCGAAGGGACCGCGGCATCGCCCAGGCCCCGTGCCGCCCCATCCCCTTCTTCTTGTCGAAAATACGGCCGGGAGGGTG
>CAZGHJ010000101.1:0-10072 GCA_964525355.1 uncultured Roseicyclus sp. | reverse complement strand
GCGCGCAGCATCCGCGTCAGCGCGTTCTCGTCGATCACCTCGCCGCGCGAGGTGTTCACGATCACCGCGTCCTTCTTCATCAGCTTCAACCGCCGCGCGTTCATCAGGTGAAACGTCGACGGCGTGTGCGGACAATTGACCGAGATCACGTCCATCCGGGCGATCATCTGGTCGAGGCTTTCCCAATACGTCGCATCGAGCGCGGCCTCGGTCTCGGGATGCACGCGGCGACGGTTGTGGTAATGGACCTGCATGCCGAAGGCCTGCGCCCGGCGCGCGACCGCCTGCCCGATCCGACCCATGCCGAGGATGCCGAGCCGCTTGCCGCCCACGCGCCCGCCCATGTAGGCGGTGGGCGACCAGCCGGCCCAGTTCCCCTCCTGCATCACGGCCATGCCCTCGGGCATGCGGCGCAGCACGGCGAGGATCAGCCCCATGGCCATGTCGGCGGTGTCGTCGGTCATCACGCCGGGCGTGTTCGACACGAGGATCCCCCGCTGCCGCGCGGTCGCCACATCGATATGGTCCACGCCCGCGCCGAAATTGGCGATCAGCTTCAGCTTGTCGCCCGCCTGCGCCAGCATGCCCGCGTCGATCCGGTCGGTGATGCAGGGCACCAGCACATCGGTCCGCGCCATGGCCGCGACGAGATCGGCCTTGCCCATCTTCGCGTCGGTCTCGTTGAGTTCGACGTCGAACAATTCCTTCAGCCGTGTCTCCACCGCATCGGGCAACCGTCGCGTGACGACAACACTCAGCCGCTCACCTGCCATGGGGCTCTTCCCTTCGCTGGCCTTCCGTCTCCGACCGTGACACTCTCAGGTCGAAGGGATGGGCGCAAGAACGACCCAAGCTCCCGCGACAATAACCGCAGGCCCCGGACCGGCCGGACAACCGGCGGGGATGCGACAAGAGGCAGTGCAGTGATCCGCCACCTGGCACAAGCGCTTGGACTGGTCGTCGTGCTGGCCATGGGCACGCTTGCCCTTGGGCCGCCCGGCCTTGCCGAAACCGCGACCGTGACACCCTCCGTGTCGGCCCCCGTGACGATGGTCAGCGCGGCGCAGGACGATGCCGGCACCGCGCCGCGCACCGCCCCGGCCGAGCGTGGGCCCGTCACCGGTTTCCCGCTGCCCCGCTACGTGTCGATCCGCGCCTCCGAGGGCAATGCCCGCCGCGGGCCCTCGCGCAGCCACCGCATCGACTGGGTCTTCACCCGCCGCGACATGCCCGTGATGGTGGTGGCCGAACACGGGCACTGGCGCCGGGTCGTGGACCGCGACGGCGTGGGCGGCTGGATGCACCACGCGCTTCTGTCGGGTGTGCGCACCGCCATCGTGGAGCGGGACATGGCGCCGCTCCACGCGCGCCCCGATGCCGCGAGCCCGGTCCGGGCGCGGGCGGAGCTTGGCGTCATCGGCCGGCTGCGCGAATGCCGCCCGGGCTGGTGCCTGATGGAGGCCGGCGGCTATCGCGGCTGGGTCGAGGCCGCCGCCCTCTGGGGGGTCGATCCGGGCGAAACCTTCGACTGAGGCGCGAGCCCGGGGCGCGTTCAGGCGACCCGGTCGAGCCCCCGCCCCTTCAGAAGCGCCTCCACCCCCGGCATCCGGCCGCGGAACGCGGTGTAGAGATCGGCCGCCTCCCGCGAGCCGCCCGCGGACAGGATATGCGTCTCCAGCCGCTGCGCGAGGCCCGCGTCGAAGGCATCGCCCGCCTCCTCGAAGGCGGCGAAGGCGTCGGCGTCCATCACCTCGGACCACATGTAGCTGTAGTAACCGCTGGAATAGCCGTCGCCGGCGAAGACATGGGCGAAATGCGGCGTGGCGTGGCGCATCCCGATGGCGCGGGGCATGCCGATGCGGGCAAGCGTCGCCTCCTGCGCGGCCAGCGGATCGGCGGGCGCGGGCCCGTCGTGGAAGTCGAGATCGACAAGCGCGCTGGCCACGTATTCCACCGTCTGGAAGCCCATGTCGTAGGTCTGCGCCGCCAGCAGCCTGTCGAGCAGGTCCTGCGGGATCGCCTCGCCGGTGGTGGCGTGGCGGGCGTGGCGGGCGAGCACCTCGGGCACCTCGAGCCAGTGTTCGTAAAGCTGGCTGGGAAGTTCCACGAAATCGCGCGCGACCGAGGTGCCGGAGATCGAGCCGTAGGTCACGTCCGACAGGATCTGGTGCAGGGCGTGTCCGAATTCGTGAAAGAGCGTGCGCGCGTCGTCGTAGGACAGGAGCGCCGGATCGCCCTTGGCGAAGTTGCAGACGTTGACGACGATGGGCCGCGTGTCGCCGCCGAGCTTCTTCTGGCTGCGCATGGCCGAGCACCATGCGCCCGACCGCTTGGAACCGCGGGCGAAATAGTCGCCGATGAAGACGGCGAGGTGCTGGCCGCCCCGCGTGACCTCCCAGGCGCGGGCGTCGCGGTGGTAGAGCGCCACGTCAAGGGGGCGGAATTCCAGCCCGAAGAGGCGGTTCGCGCAGTCGAAGGCGGCCTCGATCATCGCGTCGAGATGGAAATAGGGCTTGAGCTCGCCCTCGTCGAGGTCGTGCTCGGCGCGTCGGCGTTTCTCGGCGTAGTAGCGCCAGTCCCAGGGCTCCAGCGGTCCGTTGATGCCGTCCGCGCGCATCATCTCCTCGAGCGTGGCGGCGTCGGCCTCGGCGGCAGCGCGCGCGGGCTCCCAGACGGCCATGAGAAGCTCGCGCACGCGCGCGGCGTTGCCCGCCATCTCGGTTTCCAGCTTGTAGGCGGCGAAATCGGGGTAACCGAGGAGGCTCGCGCGTTCCTGGCGCAGGGCGAGGACCTCCGCCGCGATCTCGCGGTTGTCGGTCTCGCCGCCCCGCGCGCCGCGCGCGGCCCAGGCCTTGTAGGCGGTCTCGCGCAGGTCGCGGCGGGGCGAGAATTGCAGGAAGGGCACGATGAGCGAGCGCGACAGCGTGACGACGGGGCCGCCCGCGCCCTTTTCCTCGCCCGCGGCGCGCGCGGCGGCCACGACGAAATCGGGCAGCCCCTCGAGGTCGGCCTCGGACAGCGGCATGAACCAGTCCCGCTCATCCGCCAGAAGGTTCTGCGCGAAGGACGTGCCGAGGACGGCGAGCCGGCTTTTCACCTGCGTCAGCCGCTCGCGCGCCTCGCCTTCCAAAGCGGCGCCCGAACGCACGAAGCTGCGATGGGTCAGCATCAGCACCCGCATCTGCTCGGGCGTGAGGCCCAGGTCCTCGCGCCGCTCCCACAGATCGGCGATGCGCGCGAAAAGCGCGGCGTTGTTCACGATCTCGGAGGAATAGGCGGAGAATTTCGGCGCGAAATCCCGTTGCAGCGCCTCGCGCGCAGGCGTCGCGTCGGAGCCTGCGAGGTTGAAGAAGACGCCCGCCACCCGGTCGAGCGTGGCATCGGCCATCTCCAGCGCCTCGATCGTGTTGGCGAAGGTGGGCGTCTCGGGGTTGTCGGCGATGGCCTGAATGGCCGCGCGCCCCTCGTCCAGCGCGGCCTCGAGCGCGGGGGCGAAATGGTTGTCCTCGATCCGCGCGAAGGGCGGCAGGGCGAAGGGCGTATCCCAGGTCTCGAGAAGCGGGTTGGCGGCGGTCATGGGCGGGCTCCGGTTGCTGTCGGGACCTTACCTAATCCGCCGCCGCGCGGGTTTCGAGACCCGTTACTCCACCGTGACCGAGATCTGCTCGCTCACGACGGGCGGGTCGTGGGGCACGTGGTTCGTGTCGCCCAGGACCAGTTGCAGCGTGTGGGTGCCGGGGGCGAGGTCGAGCGTGACCTCGGTCTGGCCGCCACCGAAATGGATGTGGTTGTCGTCGGCCGGAACACCGAAGCCCACATCCTCGGGGCCGAAGGGCGCCCGGTTGAGGAAGATGTGGTGGTGCCCGGTATTGGCCACGTCGACGCCGGCGGGTGCGACGCCCATGCCCGACAGGCCGAAGCGGACGGTCACGGGGCCCTGCACCGTGGCACCATCCTCCAGCCCGACGAAATAGAGCTCGGCGCCTTCGGGCGCGGGCGTGGACTGGGCGAAGGCGGGTGCGGCCAGAAGCATGGCCGCGGCAAGTGTCAGTCTGAACATTCTATCCTCCCTGGATCATCGGATCGTGGGAGAGAGGTAGCGCGTCAGAACGCCGCGGCGAGGCGGTCGGCGGCGCGGCGGACCGGGTCAGATCCCGCCGCACACGTCGCAATCGGGCCGCCGCGCGAGGCGGATCGTGCGGCTTTCGCCATGGAGCCCGTCGTAGATGAGCATCCGCCCGCCGAGGCCTTCGCCGGCGCCAGTGACGTGCTTCACGGCCTCGAGCGCCATCATGGAGCCCACGACGCCCGGCAGCGCGCCGATCACACCGGTCTCGGCGCAGGTCGCGGCCATCTCGGGCGCGGGCGCCCTGGGGAAGACGCAGGCCATGCAGGGCGCGCCCGCGGCCGGGTCGTAGAGCGTCACCTGCCCCTCCCACGCGCTGATGGAGCCCGCGAGGACCGGCCGGCCCGCGGCCACAGCGGCCCGGTTGACCAGAGCGCGGGCGCCATAGGTATCGGTACCGTCGAGGATGAGGTCGTACTCGCCAAAGAGGGTCTCGGCGATCTCCCCGGTGAGGACGCGGTTGTAGGGGCGCACCTCCACATGGGGGTTCAGCGCCGACATCGCGGCCTGCGCGGAGAAGACCTTGGGCATGTCCTGGCGCGCGTCGGTATGGATCACCTGCCGCTGGAGGTTCGAAAGCGCCACCGTGTCGCCGTCGATCACGCCGATCCGGCCGACACCGGCGGCCGCGAGGTAAAGCAGCGCCGGAGAGCCGAGGCCGCCCGCCCCCACCACCAGCACCTTCGCGCGCTTGAGCGCGAACTGGCCCCCACCGCCGATATCGGGCAGCGTGATGTGGCGGGCGTAGCGTTCGAGTTCGGCGTCGGAGAAGGGCCCCTCGGGCTCGGCGGCGTCCTCGGCGGCGCGCGAGGCCTCCTGCGCCGCGGCCCGGCCGCGCAGGCGCGACAGGACCGCACGGTAGAGCAGCACCAGCAGCACCGCCGCGCCGAGCAGGAGCCAGAGCGCCGGCGAGCCGCCCGTGGCCTCGCGCACGGGATGGCCGTCGGGCAGGGCGACCTGGAGCGCAAGCACGGCGACGTAAAGCAGCCCCAGGAGGTTGATCCGCGCCGAAACGGGCACGCGCATGAAATGGCCGACGCCCCAGATGAAGGCGCCCAGCAGGAAGACCAGAAGCATCAGTTCACCCCCGTCGAGCCGAAGCCGCCGCCACCGCGCGGCGTCTCGCCGAGTGCAGTCACCACCGCGAAGCCCGCCTGCACCACCGGCGCGACGATGGCCTGCGCGATCCGGTCGCCATGGGCGATCCGCACGGGCTCGGCCCCGAGATTGACGAGAAGCACGCCCAGGGGCCCCCGGTAATCGGCGTCGATGGTTCCGGGCGTGTTGGGCAGCGTGAGCCCGTGCCGCAACGCGAGGCCCGAGCGCGGGCGGATCTGCATCTCGTAGCCGGCGGGGATCGCGACGCGCAGGCCCGTTTCGACCACGCGGCGCTCCATGGGGTGCAGGACGAGGCCGCCGGCGCGGTCCTCGGGGCGGAGATTGGCGCGGATGTCGGCGCCGGCCGCGCCGGCCGTCGCATAGGCCGGCAGGGCCACGTCGGGATCGGCCCAGTCCTCGCGCACGATGTCTACGACCACGTTCAAGACGCTCCCCTTCCCCGCATGCCTCAGGCGAGCGCCGCCGCGATGCGCGCCGCGAGCCGCGCGGCTGTCTCCCGCTTGGACATCCGCGGCCATTCCTCGGCCCCGTCCCCGGTTATGAGCGTGACGGCGTTCTCGGTGCCGCCCATGATGCCCGTCCCCGGCGAGACGTCGTTGGCAACGATCCAGTCGCAGCCCTTGCGCGCGCGCTTCTCGGTGGCGTGGCGGGCCACGTTGTCGGTTTCGGCGGCGAAGCCCACCACGAGCGCGGGCCGCCCCTCGGCCCGTTGCGCGACGGATGCCAGGATGTCGGGGTTCTCGACAAGGCTCAGCCCCGGAAGCGCGCCGTCGGCGGTTTTCTTGATCTTCGACGCGGCCGCGTTCTCGATGCGCCAGTCGGCCACGGCGGCGGCGAAGACGGCCGCGTCGGCGGGCAGGGCCGCGTCGACGGCGGCGGCCATTTCCGAGGCGGTCTCGACCGGGATGACCTGCACGCCCGCGGGCGGCGGCACGCTGGCCGGTCCGGTGACGAAACTCACCCGCGCGCCAAGGTCGCGCAGCGCCGCGGCAAGCGCCGCTCCCTGCGCCCCGGAGGAGCGGTTGGCGATGTAACGCACCGGGTCGATCGGCTCGTGCGTGGGGCCGGAGGTGACGAGCACGTGCTTGCCGGCAAGCGGCCCGGCCCCCAGCGCCGCCTCGATGGCGGCGACGATCTGCGGCACCTCGGACATGCGACCGGGCCCGAATTCGCCGCAGGCCATGCTGCCCTCTTCCGGCCCGACGACGAGGATGCCGTCGGCCTGCAGCGTCGCGAGGTTGCGCTGCGTGGCGGGATGCTGCCACATGCGGACGTTCATCGCGGGCGCGATCAGGACGCGCTTGTCGGTCGCCATCAGAAGCGTCGAGGCCAGATCGCTGGCATGTCCGCCCGCCATCTTGGCCATAAGGTCCGCCGTGGCGGGTGCCGCAACCACCAGATCGGCGGCGCGCGACAGCTCGATATGGCCCATCTCGGCCTCGTCGGTCAGATCGAAGAGATCGCGATAAACCTTCTGGCCCGCAAGTGCCGAGACCGTCAGCGGGGTGACGAATTCCTCCGCCGCGCGCGTCAGCACCGGCACGACGGTGGCGCCGCGCTCGCGCAGGCGCCGGATCAGGTCGAGCGCCTTGTAGGCCGCGATCCCCCCGCTGATGATCAGTAAAAGCTTGCTGCCGCCCGGCATACGGTACCGTCCCATTGGATCGTCCGCGCGAAGGTAGGTCCCGGCCCGGACCGGGGCAATCCTGAATCCGCGCGCGGGCCGAGCCCTTTTCAGCCGGTGGCGCCGCGCCGAAAGCAAGGAGGCCCCGGCGCGTATAAAAGCGCCGGAGCCCTGAAAATCGTTACATGGTCTTTTTACATGGCCTTTCGTGGCGCAGGAACCCGGTGAAACCCTGGCTCGGACGCAGTCCGCACCACCGCCATCATCCGCGGGCCGACGACGGTCTAGTCGGCCAGCGCGATATACGTGTTGCCGCCCCGCGGCTCGAGCCACAGAACGCCGTCGGCCGCGCGTTCGGCGATGTCGATGGGGGCCTCCGACAGGCCGCCCTGCGGCGACTCGAGTGCCAGGCTCGCCGCGAAAAGCAGCCCGATCATGGCCAGCGGCGCGTGCAGGATCAGATGGCGAGGAATGACCGGACCTCCTTGGACTGCGCTTCCAGCGTCTTGCGCATCTTGCCGAAGGCAGCGGCCTCGAGCTGGCGCACACGCTCCTTCGACAAGCCCAGCTCGGTGCCGAGGCTTTCCAGCGTCCGGGGATCCTCGCGCAGCTTGCGCTCGCGCACGATGAAACGCTCCCGCTCGTTCAGGGCGCCCATGGCGTTGATCAGCCAGTCGCGCAGCGTCTCCATGTCATGAGCGTGCTCGACGGATTCCGCGGCCTGTTCGCTCTCGTCCTCGAGCGTGTCGATCCACTCGCGCCCCTCGTCGTCGACCGACTGGGTGGCGTTGAGCGAGTAGTCGGAGCCGGCCAGCCGGCCTTCCATCATCTCCACGTCATGGAGCGGCACGCCGACCTCGGTCGCGATCAGCTGGCGCAGCTGGTGCTTGTCGAGCGACTGGCCGTTGGCCAGCGCCTCGCGCTCGAGCCGCGCCTGGACCCGGCGCATGTTGAAGAAGAGCGACTTCTGCGACGAGGTCGAGCCGGTGCGCACCATCGACCAGTTGCGCATCACGTAATCCTGGATCGACGCCTTGATCCACCAGACGGCATAGGTGGAAAAGCGCACGCCGCGGTCGGGGTCGAACTTGTCGGCCGCCTTCATCAGGCCGAGGCCGGCCTCCTGGATCAGGTCGTTCATCGGCGCGCCGTAGCGCTTGAACTTGGCCGCCATGGAAATGGCGAGGCGCATGTAGGCGGTGACAAGCCGATGCAGCGCCTCTTCATCGCGTTCGTCCCGCCAGGCATAGGCGAGCTTGAGCTCGGTTTCGGCGTCCAGAAGTTCGGCCTTCATGGCCCGCCGCGACAGTGACTGATCTCCACCCATGTCTAGTGCCATGACGCACCCCCGTTTTGGTTTTCCCTGTGGTCTCGCAAGCAGTCTTTGGTAGGTGTTACGCAGCGATCGTCCGGATGGATCACTTCTGGGGACAGAAAATTGCGTCTTCCCGCGACATGCCTTGTCACCGGGCGCGGCGCCACGGACGGGCCCGCCCCTGTCGAGGCGCCGGCGGGCCGGTCGGAGCAGGCGAGCGCGCCGGTGCCCAGGGACGCGCCGTCGGCGTTCCAGGGCCGCGAGCGCCTTGCGCCGTTCGGCCCTGCGCCCGGTTAACGTTTCCTAAACGCTTGGGCGGTAGCGGTTAACCATGTATGACGGACCCCGCCCGGAGAGCGTCGCGCTCTGCCACACGGTCGCCTTCGAAGGGCTCGAGGCGCGGCGGGTCGAAGTGCAGTGCGCCGTCACGCCGGGCCTGCCGGGCTTCGCCATCGTCGGCCTGCCCGACAAGGCCGTGTCCGAGGCACGCGAGCGGGTGCGGACCGCGCTGCAGGCCATGGCCATCGCGCTGCCGTCCAAGCGCGTGACGATCAACCTCTCGCCCGCGGACATGCCCAAGGAGGGCTCCCATTTCGATCTGCCGATCACGCTGGCCCTGCTGGCAGCGATCGGTATCGTTCCAGCCGACCGGGTGTCCTCGGCCATGGCGCTGGGCGAGCTGTCGCTGGACGGACGCCTTGTGGCGGTGCATGGCGCACTGCCCACGGCGCTGGCGGCGGGCGAGGACGACCTGGTGCTGCTCTGTCCCGAGGGCTGCGGCGCGGAAGCGGCCTGGGTGGGGGCCACGCCGGTCTTCGCCGCGCGCAGCCTCGCCGATCTCGTCGCCCACCTGACCGACCGCTCGCCGCTGGAGCCCGCGCGTCCGGGCGAAGTGCGCAGCGACACCGCGGTCGGCTGCCTGTCGGAGGTGCGCGGGCAGGAACGTGCCAAGCGCGCGCTCGAGATCGCGGCGGCGGGCCGCCACCACATCCTGATGATCGGGGCGCCCGGATCGGGCAAGTCCATGCTGGCCGCGCGGCTGCCGGGGCTGCTGCCGCCGCTTTCGGCGGCGGAGGCGCTCGAGACCTCGATGATCCATTCGCTCGCGGGGCTTCTCGACGAAGGCGGGATCTCCCGGACCCGGCCCTTCCGCGCGCCCCATCACACCGCGTCCATGGCCGCCATCGTCGGAGGCGGGCGCGGCGCGAAACCGGGCGAGGTGTCGCTGGCGCATAACGGGGTGCTGTTTCTCGACGAGTTCCCCGAATATCCGCGCGCCGTCCTGGAGACGCTGCGCCAGCCCATCGAGACAGGCGAAGTGATCGTCGCCCGCGCCAACGCCCATGTGCGCTACCCCTGCCGGTTCCTGCTGGTGGCGGCGGCCAATCCCTGCCGCTGCGGGCATCTCTACGACGCCGACCAGGCCTGCGGACGCGCGCCGGTCTGCGGGCAGGATTACCTGTCGCGCATCTCCGGTCCGCTGATGGACCGGTTCGACCTGCGCCTCGAGGTGCCGCCGGTGTCCTGGCGCGACCTCGACATGCCCGCGGACGGCGAGGCCTCGCGCGTCATCGCCGGGCGCGTCGCAGCCGCGCGGGACATCCAGGCGGCGCGCTTCGCCGGTCTGGCCCAGACGCATCACGTCGCGGGGGCCCGGGCGAATGCGGATGCCGAGGGCGCCTTGCTGGACCGGATCGCGACGCCGGACGCCGCCGGCAAGGAGATGCTGCTTAAGGCGGCCGAACGTTTCCGACTGACCGCGCGCGGCTATCACCGGGTGCTGCGCCTGGCGCGGACCATCGCCGACCTGGACGGCATCGAGACGGTGTCCACGCCGCATGTGGCCGAGGCGCTGAGCTACCGCCTGATCGGCGCGCCAGCCCTCTAG
>CAZGHJ010000100.1:0-10083 GCA_964525355.1 uncultured Roseicyclus sp. | reverse complement strand
TCAGAGGTCGGTGTCGACCGACCCCTCTATTCCGATCGTCAGCCCGGGCCGGCGCTCCGGACGATTGTCGCCGCCCATGCGGCGCGCCACGCAGGCCTCGAGCACGTCCCGTTCGGCACGGGGATTGAGCACGTCCGACGTCACCACCAGCCCCCCGCCCAGCCGGCCGCCGCCGCTGCCGACGCCGATGCCGATATTGCCCGCCACGCCATCGGCCAGCCGGGCCTCGTCGGCGCAGAGCCGCTCTGCGCTCGCGCGGGTCAGCTGCTGAGATCCGCAGCCCGCCGCCAGCGTCAGCACCGCCCCGGCCAGGACGAGACGCGCCGCGCGCATCAGTAGACGCGCGCCTTGGGCTTGATCTTCTCCAGGTCGATGCCGCCCTCGTTGTGGCCGATCAGCGGGTTGAGGTGGACCGGGCGATAGTCGAGCTCGGTCCTGGCACCGTCCACCGTGGCCAGCGTGTGCTTGCGCCAGTTCGCGTCGTCGCGGTCGGGGTAATCCTCGTGCGCATGGGCGCCGCGGCTTTCCTTGCGCGCCTCGGCCGAGACCACGGTGGCCAGGGCGTTGGGCATCAGGTTCGTCAGCTCCAGCGTCTCCATCAGATCGGAGTTCCAGATTAGCGAGCGGTCGGTGACCTTGAGATCGTCGAGCTTGCCCGCCACGGCCACCATCTTCTCCACGCCCTCTGCCAGCGTCTTGTCGGTGCGGAACACGGCGGCGTCGGACTGCATGGTGGTCTGCATCTCGAGGCGCAGCTCGGCCGTGGGCGTGCCGCCATCGGCATGGCGGATCGCGTCGAAGCGGGACATCGCGAACTCCATCGAAGCGCGCGGCACGTCCGGCACGGCGCTGGACGGGTCGACCACCTGCGCGGCGCGGATGCCCGCGGCGCGGCCGAACACGACGAGGTCGATGAGGCTGTTGGAGCCCAGGCGGTTCGCGCCATGCACGCTCGCGCAGCCCGCCTCACCCACGGCCATCAGGCCCGGCACGATGGCGTCGGGGTTGTCCTTGGTGGGGTTCAGCACCTCGCCCCAGTAGTTCGTGGGGATGCCGCCCATGTTGTAATGCACTGTGGGCAGGACCGGGATCGGCTCCTTCGTGACGTCGACGCCGGCGAAGATGCGGGCCGATTCGGAGATGCCGGGCAGGCGCTCGGCCAGCGTCTCGGGGGGCAGGTGGTTGAGGTGCAGGTGAATGTGGTCCTTGTTCGGACCCACGCCGCGGCCCTCGCGGATCTCCATCGTCATGCAGCGGCTGACCACGTCGCGGGACGCGAGATCCTTGTAGGTGGGCGCGTAGCGTTCCATGAAGCGCTCGCCCTCGGAATTCGTCAGATACCCGCCCTCGCCGCGCGCGCCTTCGGTGATCAGGCAGCCCGCGCCGTAGATGCCGGTGGGGTGAAACTGCACGAATTCCATGTCCTGGAGCGGCAGACCCTGTCGGGCGACCATGCCGCCGCCGTCACCGGTGCAGGTATGGGCCGAGGTCGCCGAGAAATAGGCGCGGCCGTAACCGCCGGTGGCGAGCACGACCATCTTGGACCGGAAGACGTGCATGGTGCCGTCATCGAGTTTCCAGGCCACGACGCCGACGCATTGACCGTCCTCGGTCATCAGGAGGTCGGTGGCGAAATATTCGATGTAGAATTCGGCGTTGTTCTTCAGCGACTGGCCGTAGAGCGTGTGCAGGATGGCGTGGCCGGTCCGGTCGGCGGCGGCGCAGGTGCGCTGGACGGGCGGGCCCTCGCCGAACTGGGTGGTGTGGCCGCCGAAGGGGCGCTGGTAGATCTTGCCGTCCTCGGTGCGGGAGAAGGGTACGCCGTAATGTTCCAGCTCGTAGACCGCCTTGGGCGCCTCGCGGGCGAGGTATTCCATCGCGTCGGTGTCGCCCAGCCAGTCCGAGCCCTTCACCGTGTCGTACATGTGCCAGTGCCAGTGGTCGTCGCCCATGTTGCCGAGCGACGCGGCGATGCCGCCCTGGGCTGCGACGGTGTGCGAGCGCGTGGGGAAGACCTTCGTCACGCAGGCGGTCTTGAGCCCCTGTTCGGCCATCCCGAGCGTCGCGCGCAGGCCCGAGCCGCCCGCGCCCACCACGACCACGTCGTAGGTATGCTCGGTGATGTCGTAGCTTGCCGTCGTGTTTGCCATGTCTTTCATTGCGAGATTGCCCCTCTCACAGTGCGATTTGTGCCAGCGCGACGAGGCCCGTCGCCGCAAGGCCGTAGGAGACGACCGTCATCGCGATGATGGCGATCTTGCGTGCCAGACCTTGGATATAGTCCTCGATCAGCGTCGTGACACCGAGGCGGAAATGGTGCAGCCCGACCACGAGATAGGCCGCGACGACGGCCGCCGGGATCGGGCGGCCGAGGGTCTCGAGGACCTCGGCATGGGACGCGCCGAGCAGCGGGCCGACGATCGCCAGGAAGAACGGTGTCAGGACCAGAAGCGCCACGGAGGTGACGGTCATGGTCCAGAAGTGATGCGTGCCCGAGCGCGCCGCGCCAAGGCCTGTCACGCGCTTTCTGTCGGTTACATATGCCATCGGTGCCTCCGTCAGATCGCGATGAGGGTCAGGAAGGTCAGCGCGACCGAGCCGATCAGCATAGCCCAGCCCATGCGGTCGGAGGTCTCCATGTCGAGCCCGCGGCCGGTATCCCAGATCAGGTGCCGCACCCCGCCGAGCGCGTGATACCACAGGCCCAGCACGGAAAGCGTCATGACGATATCGCCGAGGACGGAGGTCACGATCCCGTCCACCGTGCCGAAATAGGCGGCGCCCGAGGCGGCGGCTACCAGCCACCAGACCAGCAGGAAGGCCGCGACGATCATCGCGTTGCCGGTGATCCGCACGAGGATCGAGGTGATCGAGTTGAGTTGCGGACGGTAGATCGTCAGGTGCGGGGACAGTGGACGGTTTCCGCGGTTCACGTCGGCCATGGCTGACACCCCTTCAGGTTGTGCTTTGGACGTTGGTCGTGGCCATATGCATAGCCGGATTCACAGGCGTGTCACGCGGGATGCGGTGGATTCCCGCCTGTCGCGTTGGGTCTTAACGCCGCAGAGCGGCGTTTGTGATCACAAGAATTCTGCGCGTGATCACAAAATCGCCCGCTGCATCGCTTGGACGCAGCGGGCGGAGCGGGTCAGGCCGTCGCGGTCACGCCTCGTTGCCGCGCAGCGCGAAAAACAGCCCGGTGGCCAGCAGCAGCGTCTGGAATTCCATGCCGCCGGCGGGGTGGGTTTCGGAGGGGATGTTGCTCCACTGGCCCCAATGCACGAGGTAGATCGCGCCGACCATGGTGACGGCGACGGTCAGACCGGCGAGGCGCGTGAGCAGGTCGCCCGCGGCGTTGCGCAGGAGCGGCCCGGCGAGGATGGCGAGGCCCGCGGCCACCTCCATCACGGCCACCAGCGTCCAGAGCCAGAGCGGCAGCCCGAAGAAGGAAGCGCCCGCCTCGAGCGCGGGCAGTTTCTCGATCCCGTGAAACAGGAAGGTGCCCGCGACGGACAGCCGGATCAGCCAATGCGCCGCCGGCATGGCGGGGAGCGAAAAGGTGTTGGAGGTTTGTGTCGTCGATGTGGATGCCATGAGAGTGATCCTGTGATTGATGCGCTTCGCGATGCACGCCACATCGGGCCGGCGCCGCCGAAAGGCAAAGCGCAGGTTCTGTGCGCAAAAGCGCAAGGAATTGGAAAGGATGGCCAGTTCGCGCGTTTTTGGGCCGCGCTTCAGCGTGGCATGAGCGCCCAGTAGTCGAGGTCGAGCAGCACGTGGGGCAGGTATTTGCCGTCCGGGTCCTTCAGGTCTCCGGCCTGGCCGCCCTCCTTGACCGCGACCAGCCGTAGCCGGATCGCGCCCACGCCCGGCGCGGGCGTCTCTGCGGTCTCCAGCACCTCGGACCAGGCGCGGACGGTGTCGCCGGCGAAACAGGGGTTGGCATGGGAGCCGGCGTTGATCGCGACGAGGCATTGCGCGTTCGCCAGCCCGTTGAAGCTGAGCGCGCGGGCCATGGACATGACGTGCCCGCCATAGATCAGCCGCTTGCCGTCGGCGCGCGGGGTCGCGTCGAAATGGGTTTTCGACGTGTTCTGCCACAGCCGCGTGGCCATCATGTGCTCGGCTTCCTCGATGGTGACGCCATCGACATGGTCGATCACCTCGCCAGGGGCGTAGTCGGACAGGCGGTGCGGCTCACCGGCCAAGGCGAAATCGTAGGCCGAGAAGTCGAGCCCGCCGGGAATGACCAGCCGCGTCGCGGGCAGGGCCTCGGCGAGATCTGGCAGGACGGTCTCGGGTGCGGGGCTTTCGGGGTCGCGCTTGCGGACCATGACCCAGCGGGCGAAGTCCATCACCGCAAGCCCGTGCTGGTTCCGCCCGGTGGTGCGCACGTAGACGACGCCGGTCTTGCCACTGGAGGTCTGTTTCAGGCCGATGACTTCCGACGAGGCGCGCAGCGTGTCGCCGGCGTAGACGGGCCGCAGCCAGCGCGCCTCGGCATAGCCCAGGTTCGCCACCGCGTTCAGCGACACGTCCGGCACCGACTTGCCGAACACGATGTGGAAGGCCGCGAGATCGTCGAGCGGGCTTTGCGGAAGGCCGCAGGCGCGCGCGAATTCGTCCGAGGAATAGAGCGCGTGGCGCGCGGGGTAGAGCGCGTGGTAGATCGCCCGCTCGCCACCCGAGACGGTGCGCGGGACGGCGTGTTCGATGACCTCGCCGATGCGGTAATCCTCGAAGAAACGGCCGGGGTTGGTCTTTGTCGCCGGGGTTGTGTCCTTGGGCATCTCACTGGTCCCCCAGCTTGAGGTCGGGCGTGTAGTCGACGGCGACCTCCTTGGTGACCGCCTGCCCGCAGCGCATCACGCCGCGTGCCGCGTCGAAGGACATGACCGGGTCGCCGTGCAGCTCCCAGCCCTTGGCGAGAGCGGCGCTGACCTTGTGGCAGAAGGCCGAGGTGTCGTCCTCGGTCAGCAGGCGGTAGAGGCGCGTCATGTCGGGAACGGGTAGACGCCGAGCCAGATGTGGATCGCGGCGACGATGCCGTAGGCCACGAGGCCCACGCCGAAGGCTGCGGCGTCGTTCTTAACGCTGGCATTGGCCGGCCGCTCCCAGGTGGGTTCGGCCTTGTTGATGAGGATGACCGAGACGACGGCCCAGGCCAGGAGGCCCCCGAAGAGCAGGATCGAGGCGAGGTCGCCGTTCACCAGGAGGTGGCCGACCGCCCAGGCCTTGACGCCCGTCAGCTGCTTGTGCCGGACACGGGCCGAAAGCGTGCCGGGGATCGCGGAGAGCGCGAAGAACCAGAAGCCGACCAGGACCAGAAGGTTGGCGATATGGACCATGAAGGCGGGCGGGAACCAGACATTCACGATCCCCGCGCCGCGATAGCCAATCACCATGAGCACGATCGACGCGAGCAGGAGCACCGCGACGAGGCCCTTGCCGCGCTCGCCCATGGCCGCGCGCCGCTCGGGCGCGATGCGCTTGAACAGATGCGCGCCCGACCAGAGGGCGAGCCCGAGGATCAGAAGGAGGTAGCCCATGACAAAGCCTCTTGAGAGTTCAGGTCCCGAGTTCCCGCAGCCGCCGGTCGACCGGCGCCGCGCCGTGGGCCGGGGCGCTCACGCCGCTTGCAGCGACGCGATGGCCTCGGCCTTGGCCAGCGTGGCGCGGGCGGTGTCCACATGCAAGTTCTCGACGATCTGCCCGTCGACGACCGCGACGCCCTGTCCCTCGCGCAGGGCGGCCTCGTAGGCCTCGATCTGGCGGCGGGCGAGTTCGATCTCCTCGTCGGAGGGCGCGAAGGCGGCGTTCGCGATCTCGAGCTGCGCGGGGTGGATCAGCGTCTTGCCGTCGAAGCCGAATTCGCGCCCCTCGGCGCATTCGCGGGCCAGCCCGTCCTCGTCGCGGAAGGCGTTGTAGACCCCGTCGATGCAGACCAGCCCATGGGCCCGGGCGGCCAGAAGGCAGGTCTGAAGCGCCGTCGTCATGGCGGCGCGCGTGCGGCTGCCCAGTTCCTTGGCCAGATCGTTGGTGCCCATGACGAAGCCCGCCATCCGCGGCGCGGCGGCGATCCGCGCGGCGTTGAGGATGCCGGCGGGCGTCTCCATCATGGCCCAGATGGTCGTCTCGGCGGTCTCGGGGCGGGCGTCGAGCTTCGCGGCCAGCGCCTCGATATCGGCGGCATCGCCCACCTTGGGCAACAGGATCGCCTGCGGGCGCGCCGCGGCGATGGCCGCGAGATCCTCGGCCCCCCAGGGGGTGTCGAAGCCGTTGAGGCGCACGATCTGCCCGCGCGCGCCGTAGCCGCCCTGCGCCAGGGTCTGCGCCAGAAGGCTGCGCGCGGACGGTTTCTCCTCGGCGGCGACGGCATCCTCGAGGTCGAAGATGATCGCGTCGGCGGCCAGCGTCCGGGCTTTCTCGAGCGCGCGCGCCCGCGAGGCGGGGATATAGAGAACCGAGCGATACGGTCGCGCACGATGGTCCATCGGTGCCTCCGTCAGGGGCAGGAGTGTCTGGTCCCGGGCTGTGGACCATGCGTGCGCAGCGAAATCAAGTTCCGATTTGCCGCGCCGCAGAAGAATTTTGTTGCGCGCGCAGCCCCCGGTTCCTTTCACCGCGCCTTAACCGGTTCTGTGGCAGGCTTCCTTCGTCGTTGAACAAAGCCTGCGGCGCGTGGCCGCCTCGCGAGACGGCGCAATCTCCTCCGAGCGGACGCGTTGCACGCGCCTGGCCCACCGCTGTTGCGGACCGGCAGGTCACGCGCCGTCCCCAGAACACGGAAAGGCGCAGACATGACAGAATTCACGGTGCGCACGGCCGTCGCCGCGGCCCTTGCGGCCACGACCCTGGCCGCCTCGGCGGCCCCCGCGACCGCCCAGGGGCAGTCGATGTGCGCGGCGCGCGCACAGGTCGTCGGCATGCTGGCCTCGCGCTACGGCGAGTCCGTGCGCGGCATGGGGCTCGCCAACCAGAACCGCGTGATCGAGATCTTCGCCTCCGAAGAGACGGGCACCTGGACCATCACCATGACCCTGCCCAACGGGATGACCTGCCTGATGGCCTCGGGGCGCCATTACGAGACGGTGGCCGCCACGCCGGAGGGCGATCCCCTCTAGGTCGCCCGTCCCGGCGGCGCCGTGATCGACCGGCGCCGTCTGTCGGCCAATGGGTCTTTCGGCCGCGCCGCGGCGCCCTTGCGCACAAGGCCCGGCGCGGCTACGCACTGCGCCCAACAGCAATGAGGGACGAAGGACCGAAACCCATGGCCAGACCCAAGATCGCGCTGATCGGCGCGGGTCAGATCGGGGGCACGCTTGCCCATCTCGCCGCGCTGAAGGAGCTGGGCGACGTCGTCCTGTTCGACATCGCCGAGGGCACGCCGCAAGGCAAGGCGCTGGACATCGCCGAGAGCGGCCCGTCGGAGAAGTTCGACGCGAAGCTCAAGGGCACCAACGATTATGCCGATATCGCCGGGGCCGATGTCTGCATCGTGACCGCCGGTGTGCCGCGCAAGCCCGGCATGTCGCGCGACGACCTGCTGGGCATCAACCTCAAGGTCATGAAGGCCGTGGGCGAGGGCATCCGCGACAATGCGCCGAACGCCTTCGTGATCTGCATCACCAACCCGCTCGACGCGATGGTCTGGGCGCTGCGCGAATTCTCGGGCCTGCCGCACAACATGGTCTGCGGCATGGCCGGCGTGCTCGATTCGGCGCGCTTCCGCCATTTCCTCGCCGAGGAATTCGACGTCTCGATGAAGGACGTGAGCGCCTTCGTTCTGGGTGGACACGGCGACACGATGGTGCCCTCGGTGCGCTATTCGACGGTGGCGGGCATCCCGCTGCCCGACCTGGTCGCCATGGGCTGGACGACGCAGGAAAAGCTCGACGCGATCGTGCAGCGCACCCGCGACGGCGGCGCCGAGATCGTGGGCCTGCTGAAGACGGGCTCGGCCTTCTACGCGCCGGCCACAAGCGCCATCGAGATGGCCGAGGCCTTCCTGAAGGACCAGAAGCGCGTCCTGCCCTGCGCTGCATACTGCGACGGGGAGTTCGGGCTGAAGGGCATGTATGTGGGCGTGCCGACCGTCATCGGCGCAGGCGGGATCGAGCGTATCGTGGACATCAAGCTGACCAAGGACGAGCAGGCGATGTTCGACAATTCCGTCAGCGCGGTGAAGGGGCTGGTCGACGCCTGCAAGGGGATCGACGAGAGCCTCGCCTGATCGCCGGGCGCGCCGGGTGACATGGGAACGGCGGTCCGCACCGGGCCGCCGTTTCGCTATCTCGCCGGGACGTTGCGCTGATGGGCGTAGGCGCCCCCGACATGGCGCCAGACCCCGAAAGGCCGGTCGACGCCGCGCCAGCCAAGCACCCAGAGATCGGGAAACCCCTCGGACAGCTGTTGCGTGTCGATCCAGACCTCCACGCCGGTGGTCTGGTAGGCGCGGGTGAAGGCGCCCCCCGGCACGGACGCGAAGACATAGGTGCCGTGCCCGGTCATCCCGTAGCTGTACGTGCTGGGCCCGTGCCACGCGAAGAGCAGCCGCCGTCCGTCGGGCAGGACCGCAAGGCTCGCCGTCACCGACGTGTCCGGTTCCGCGGCGAGTTCCCGGGCCAGAAGCTGCCGGGCGATGGCGGTCGCCTCGGGGTCGGCCACGCTGCTGTCGAGTGCCACGAATCGCTCCGGCGCCGAGACGGGCGTCGCAGCGGGGTCGGGCAGGGCCGGGACTGCACCGGCGCGCGGCGGCTGCGCGCCGCAGCCCGCCATGGCCGCGTCCACGAGATCGGGCCGCGCGCCGAGATCGAAGCGGAACGCGGCATGGGGCGGCGTGCCCGGGTCGTAGATGCCGATCTGCGCGGTCCGTCCCGTGCGCAGGGCCGAGAGCAGCGCGCCGTGGCGGGCGGCATCGTAAGCGACGGCGGCATGCTCGCCATCGGTGGGCTCGGGTACCTGCGTCATCTCCAGGCGCACGGCCGGCGCGCCGTCCACCGAGACGAGGATCGGCAAGGGCCTCGCCCGGGAGAAATCGCCGCCATAGGCCATCATGGCGATCTCGAAAGGGCCGCCGGCCCGGCAGGTGAGCATCAGGCAGGGTCCGTTGAGCGTGTCGCGGTCGGTGACGCAGGCGGCGATGCCGCGGCCCCAGTTCCGCTGGGCATCGGCGTTCATCCACTGGAACGGGTAGCGGTCGGCCTGCGCGGCCGCGGGAAGGGCGGCAAGACATCCGAACATGCCGGCGAGAAGGCTGCGTATGGTCATGAGGCCCTCCGGTTCGACCACATTGCCCCGACAGTGACCCGTCGGAGGGCGACTCGGCAATCGGCTTTCGGGTGTATACGACCGTATACCGCAATGACGTATTTTTGTGATCACACGTTTTCATGCTGTGATCACAAATGTCGCTTTTTCCGCCGATACCGCCTCACTGCGGCAGATTGCCGTTTTATTGCGCGTTAAGGTTGTGATTTAGCGAAAAGACCAGAACTCAAGACGGGACAGTTTCATGAACATTCATGAATATCAGGCCAAGGCGCTCCTGCGGGACTACGGTGCGCCGGTCAGCGACGGGCGCGCCGTGCTCAGGGCCGAGGAAGCCAAGACGGCGGCGGGCGAACTGGACGGTCCCCTCTGGGTGGTCAAGGCGCAGATCCATGCCGGCGGCCGCGGCAAGGGGCATTTCAAGGAGGCCGGCGCCGGCGAGAAGGGCGGCGTAAGGCTGGCGAAATCGGTCGAGGAGGCCGAGGCCGAGGCCAAGAAGATGCTGGGCCGCACGCTGGTGACGCACCAGACCGGGCCGGCGGGCAAGGTCGTCAACCGCATCTATATCGAGGACGGCTCGGGCATCGAGCGCGAGCTTTACCTCGCGCTGCTCGTGGACCGCGTGACGAGCCGCATCTCCTTCGTCTGCTCGACCGAGGGCGGCATGGATATCGAGGAGGTCGCCGCCTCCACGCCCGAGAAGATCCTGTCCTTCAGTGTCGATCCCGCCACCGGCTACCAGTCGTTCCACGGCCGCCGCATCGCCTTTTCGCTGGGCCTAGAGGGCAAGCAGGTCAAGGAATGCGTGGCGCT
>CAZGHJ010000099.1:0-10124 GCA_964525355.1 uncultured Roseicyclus sp. | reverse complement strand
GGAATGGCGCACCTGAGAGGATTCGAACCTCTGGCCTCTGCCTTCGGAGGGCAGCGCTCTATCCAGCTGAGCTACAGGTGCCGTGGCGTCCGTATAGCCGTCGCACCGCGCGCCCGCAAGCGCCCTGCCCCCGGCTTCAGGCGAAAAGCTCGTGGCACAGGTGCAGCGCATCCACCAGCGCGTCGACCTCGGCCTCGGTGTTGTACATCCCGAAGCTCGCGCGGCAGGTGGCGTTGACGCCCAGATGCTCCATCAGGGGCTGGGCGCAATGGTGCCCCGCGCGCACGGCGACGCCCTTCTTGTCGAGCACGGTCGAGATGTCATGGGCATGGCCCGCGCCGTCCATCGTGAAGGAGAAGATCGCCCCCTTGGACGCCGATTTGCCCTGCACGCTCAGCCAGTTGAGCCCGTCGAGCCGGGTGCGCGCGTAATCGGTCAGCCGCGCTTCATGGGCCGCGATCTTCGCCATCCCCACCTCCGACATGTAGTCGAGCGCGGCGCCCAGGCCGATCTGCTGGACGATGCCCGGCGTGCCGGCCTCGAACTTCATCGGCGGGTCGTTGTAGGTGACGTGATCGCGATGCACCTCGCGGATCATGTCGCCGCCGCCCATGAAGGGGCGCATCTCGGCCATGCGCTCGGACCGGATGTGCATCGCCCCCGAGCCCGACGGCCCGTAAAGCTTGTGGCCCGTGATGGCGTAGAAATCCGCTCCCAGCGCGTCGAGATCGAGCGGCAGATGCACCGCCGCCTGGCTGCCGTCGACCAGCACGGGCACGCCGCGGGCATGGGCCGCGTCGACCACCGTCTTGACGTCGAACACGGTGCCGAGAACGTTCGACATGTGGCTCATGGCGACAAGCTTGGTGCGCGGGCCGATCGCGTCGATCACCGCCTGCGGGTCGAGATCGCCATTGGCGTCCACGTCCACCCATTTCAGCACCACGCCCTGCCGCTCGCGCATCAGGTGCCAGGGCACGATGTTGGCATGGTGCTCGGCAATGGTCAGCACGATCTCGTCGCCCGCCTCCATTCGCGGCATGGCCCAGCCATAGGCGACGAGGTTGATGCCCTCGGTCGTGCCGGAGGTGAAGACGATCTCGGCCTCGTCCCCGACGCCGAGGAAGCGCGCGATCTTCCCGCGCACCGCCTCGTATTTCTCGGTGGCGAGGTTCGACAGGTAATGCAGGCCCCTGTGAACATTGGCGTATTCCATGGAATAGGCCTGTGTCACGGCGTCGATCACGACCTGCGGCTTCTGTGCCGAGGCGCCGTTGTCGAGATAGACGAGCGGCTTGCCGTTGACCTCGCGGGCGAGGATCGGAAAGTCCGCGCGGATGGCGTCGATGTCATACATCATGTTTCCTTCAGGCGGGTCTGTCGCGCATGGGGCAGAGGTAGCTCAGGCGGTCGGGACGGCGAGGCCAAGCATGGACAGAACCATGCTCATCAACACGAGCAACCCGAACGCCGCGAGCAGCGTCGTCACGAAGACCAGGCCCAGCGACTGGAAGCCGTGCAACGCGGCGATGAAATTCGTCAGCAGCCAGAAGAACAGCGCGATGGCCAGGATGGTGATGAGACCGGCCACCGGCGGCAGGATCAGGAGTGCTGCGATCTGCAGGACCTGTACGCAGAGCAGTATGAACTGCAGCCAGATGATCAGGAGCGCCGCCTCCTCGAGGCTGCCGGTGCCGCCGAAGAACCGGCCGATCCGGTGGATGGCGTGGATCGACACGAACAGCAGCGCGGCCTGTATCAGGCCCAGCATCAGCGGCGATTGCTGCATGGGTCCGGTCAGCGGCCCGTCCGTCGGCATCCCCATCAGCAGGGCCATGACCTCGCCCATCATCAGCGAGACCACCACGACCAGCGCGAACATCAGCCACAGGGCCTGCCGCGCGGGCGCGAAGCTCAGCACCGTCGTGGCGCCCTCGCGCGGGTTTGTGACCGTGTCGCGCGCCAGCCGCAACAGGGTTCCAAGGGTGGCGATATCGGTCATGCCGCAGCCTTTGCCTCCGCCTCGATCTCGGCTTCCCACAGAGACATGCCCCAGATCGCGCCGAAGGCCAAGAGCAGGCCCCCGCCGACCCATTGCTCGGCCGGGCCGGGACCGATGAAGCCGGACACCAGCCCGTGAAACAGCCAGGCGGGGCTGGAGGCCAGCAGCGCCCAGAAGAACGCGAGCCGGGCGGAATACCAGCTGCCGCGCCCCCCGATCGCGCGCGCGACCAGGTGGCTCAGCCCGGCGATGAGATAGGCGAGGAAGGGCCAGATCATCATCATCACGAAGAAGGTGATGCCAAGCTGCGCCTCGAGCGGCGGGGCGTCCTCGGGCGCGAACATCGCCTCGCGCTGGAGGCGCGGCCACTGCGCGACGAAGATCAGGAAACAGGCCCCAAGCAGGATCACCACGGCCCGATCCTCGCGGCGGCCCTGGTCCAGAAGCCGCCGCATGACCCGACGCGGGCCGGTCCACGTGGCCACGATATCGCGGGACACGCTCATCGGCTCACGCCTTGCGGTGCCGCGCCAGCCATTGCTCCAGCCGCGCGCGGATGTCGTCCCGCAGGCGGTCGTCCTCGATCTCCTCGATGGCTTCGGCGAGGAACGCCAGCACCAGAAGATCGGTCGCCTCCGACACGGGCACCCCGCGCGAGCGGAGGTAGTAAAGCGCCGTCTCGTCGATCGCGCCGGTGGTCGAGCCGTGCGAGCACTGCACGTCATCGGCGTAGATCTCGAGCTCGGGCTTGGCCTGGAACGTGGAATCGTCATCCAGCAGCAGCGCCTGGCTGATCTGGTAGCCGTCGGTCTTCTGCGCGTCGGGTTTGACCAGGATCTTGCCCTGGAACACGCCTTCCGCGCCGTTGCGAAGCACCTTCTTGAAGACCTGGCGGCTTTCGCAGCGCTCGGCGTCATGGGTGATGAAGACCGTGTCGTCGTGGTGGAAGGGCTGGGCCGCCCCGTCGCCCATGGCGGCGCCGGCCACATGGGCGATGGCGTCGTCGCCGGTCAGTTCGATCACGTGCTCGTTGCGCGTCATGGCGCCGTTGGCGCTCAGCGTGAAGGACTTGTAGACCGAGCCCTCTCCGAGGCGTGCGAACATGTGCGACGCCGCAAGCCGCTCATGGTCGCGTCCTTGGGTGCACACATGGTGGAAGGTGCCGCCGTCGGCCACGTCGATCTCCATGCAGGTGTTGAGCCGCGCCGCCGCGGGCCCGTTCTCGAGCACGGTGACCTCGCCGCCGCTTTCGACCCGGACGGCATGGTGCAGAACCGCGTCCGACGTCTCGCTCCGGCGGAGGTAGATCAGGCTGACGGGCTTCGAGACCTTGCCGGTCACGCGCAACAGGATGCCGTCGGTGGCACAGGCGGTGTTGAGCGCCGCCAGCGGACGCAGGACGGGGTTCTGGCCGCGCGTCTCGAGGACGCCGTAAAGGTCGCGCGCCCAGTGGATATCCGCGCAACCGGCCTCGGACAGGCGGTCGATCTCGACCCCTTCGAGGCTCAGGTCATCCGATTGCGCCGGGTCGAAGACCCCGTCCACGAACACGATGCGCAGCCGGTCGATGTCGGAAAAGGGCGGCGTCTCGCCCACCGCCTCGAACAGCGCCGCCACGGGCGTCTCGGCCTGCGTGAGCGCGGCGGGATCGGTGAACTTCCAGTATTCGTCCCGCCGTGTCGGCAGCCCGGTCTCGCGCAGCCGCGCGAGCGCGCCGCGCCGGGCCTTGTCGGCCCAGCCGCCCTGCGCGTCGGGCACTGTCATGGCGGCCAGCCTTGCCTCGGTCAGGTCGGTGCGGGTCTGGGCCACAGCCATCAGGCAACCTCCCCCATGATGTCCGCGTAGCCGTTCTTCTCGACCTCGAGCGCAAGCTCCGGCCCGCCGGTCTTCACGATGCGGCCGTCGGCCATGATGTGGACCACGTCGGGTTTGATGTGGTCGAGCAGACGCTGGTAGTGCGTGATCACGAGGAAGCTCCGCCCCGCATCGCGCAACGCGTTCACGCCCTGGGACACCAGCTTCATCGCGTCAACGTCGAGGCCCGAGTCGGTCTCGTCGAGGATGCACATCTTGGGCTCCAGCAGGGCCATCTGCAGGATCTCGTTGCGCTTCTTCTCGCCGCCCGAGAAGCCCACGTTGACCGGCCGCTTGAGCATGTCCGCGTCGATGTCGAGCGCCTTGGCCTTTTCCCGCACCAGCTTGAGGAAATCGCCGGCGCTGATCTCTTCCTCGCCGCGGGCCTTGCGCTGCGCGTTCAGCGCCGTCCTGAGGAAGGTCATGTTGCCCACGCCCGGGATCTCGACCGGGTACTGGAACGCCAGGAACAGGCCCGCCGCGGCACGCTCTTCGGGGTCCATCTCCAGCAGGTCCTTGCCCTCGAGCGTCGCTGCGCCATCGGTCACTTCGTAACCCTCGCGGCCCGAGAGCACATAGCTGAGCGTCGATTTGCCCGATCCGTTCGGCCCCATGATCGCATGGACCGACCCGGCCTCGACCGACAGGTCGACGCCTTTCAGGATCTGCTTGTCCTCGTCTTCAAGCTTGACGTTCAGGTTCTTGATTTCCAGCATTTTTTCCTCGCTTCCGCGCATGCGGCGCGGCTTTCCCGGTTTCAGTCCAGAGTGACGGCCGTGCCGCTGGCGGAAACCATCAGCATGTTGTTGATCACCTCGTAATCGAGATCGACGCCCACCACGGCCGTCGCGCCCAAGTCGCGCGCACGATCCTGCATCTCCTGCAACGCCACGCTGCGCGCCTTGCCCAGTTCCTCCTCGTAGGCGCCTGAGCGCCCGCCGATGATGTCGGTGATCCCGGCGAAGAGGTCCCGGAAGACGTTGGCGCCCAGGATGGCCTCGCCCACGACGATGCCGTGATAGGCCGTGATCTTGTGGCCATCGACCGAGGGGGTTGTCGTCACGATCATCTCTTACCTCGTCATGATGAGCTTGGCGGATACATGCGCGACGGCGACCGCGACCACGGCCGCGAAGGCCGCAAGCCCCGGCCCGCCGGGGTACCAGACGCCATAGGTCAGCGTCATCAGCATCACCACGCCAAGCGCCAGCAGGATCGCGTAGCGCGACCGCGGTTGCGCCGGCGTCAGCCAGTATTTCCAGTTCATGCCGTAACTCCCCGGATCAGCGCAGGCGGGCCGGGATCAGCCCACCGAACCTTCCAGCGAGATCGCCACGAGCTGCTGCGCCTCCATGGCGAATTCCATCGGCAGCGCCTGGAGCACTTCGCGGCAGAAGCCATTGACGACAAGCGCCACGGCCTCTTCCTCGTCCATGCCGCGCTGGCGGCAATAGAAAAGCTGATCGTCGTCCACCTTGGAGGTCGTGGCCTCGTGCTCCACCCGGGACGAGTTGTTCTTCACCTCGATATAGGGGACCGTGTGGGCACCGCACTTGTCACCGATCAGAAGGCTGTCGCACTGGGTGTAATTGCGCGCGTCCTTGGCCTTGGGGTGCATCGAGACGAGCCCGCGATAGGTGTTCTGCGCGCGGCCCGCGCTGATCCCCTTGGAGACGATGCGCGACTTCGTCCGCTTGCCCAGATGCACCATCTTGGTGCCGGTATCGGCCTGCTGGGCGTTGTTGGCGATGGCGATGGAGTAGAACTCGCCCTGGCTGTCGTCGCCGCGCAGGATGCAGGAGGGGTATTTCCACGTGATCGCGGAGCCAGTCTCGACCTGGGTCCACATCACCTTCGAGCGGTCGCCCCGGCAATCGGCGCGCTTGGTCACGAAGTTGTAGATCCCGCCCTTGCCGTTCTCGTCGCCGGGATACCAGTTCTGAACGGTCGAATACTTGATCTCCGCATCGTCGAGCGCGACGAGTTCCACCACGGCCGCGTGCAACTGGTGCGTGTCGCGCTGCGGCGCCGTGCAGCCCTCGAGGTAGCTCACGTAGGAGCCCTTGTCGGCGATGATCAGCGTGCGCTCGAACTGGCCGGTGTTCTCGGCGTTGATCCGGAAATAGGTCGACAGCTCCATCGGGCAGCGCACGCCCGGCGGCACGTAGACGAACGAGCCGTCCGAAAAGACCGCCGAATTCAGCGTGGCGAAGAAATTGTCGGTGATCGGCACGACCGAGCCGAGATATTTCTTGACCAGGTCCGGGTGCTTCTCGATCGCCTCGGAGATAGAGCAGAAGATGACACCCGCCTTTTCCAGCTCCGCCTTGAACGTGGTCCCGACGCTCACGCTGTCGAACACCGCGTCCACGGCAACCTTGCGCCCTTCGGTGGCCGCATCCTCGGCGCCCTCCACGCCGGCCAGGATCATCTGCTCCTTCAGCGGGATGCCGAGTTTCTCGTAGGTCCGAAGGATGTCGGGGTCCACCTCGTCGAGCGACTTGGGCTTCTCCGTCATCGACTTGGGCTTGGCGTAATAATACTGGTCCTGATAGGCGATGGGCGGGTAGTTCACCATTGCCCAGTCGGGCTCGTCCATCTGCTTCCAGCGCTTGAACGCCTGCAGCCGCCAGTCGGTCATCCATTCCGGCTCGCCGTTCTTCTCCGAGATCAGCCGCACGATGTCCTCGTTCACGCCCTTGGGCGCGAATTCCATCTCGATCTCGGTTTCCCAGCCGTACTTGTACTTGCCTCCGAGCGCCTTGACGGCCTCCACGGTTTCCCGTTCGACGCCTTCGCGGACATCCGTATCGAGTGCGGTCATCTCAACCCTCCTTCGGCCGGTCCTGCCGGTCTGCGTGGATACGGCCATATCGCCGATCCGTTTCCCATCGGGTGTTCCATCACCCGGTCCTGTCCTGCGGCGCGCCCCGCGGCCCGCCCGGACAGGTCCGGCTCGCCCGCGGCCTACGCCACCTTCGCGCGGAAGCGGTCATGCGCCGCCCCCCAGGCCTCGGCGAAGGCCAGCACCTCCGCCTCGGTCGTCTGCGGCCCCAGCGACACACGGATCGCGCTAGCCGCGGCCTTCTCGTCCAAGCCCATCGCGGTGAGCACGTCGCTCGCCTGGACCTTTCCCGAGGAACAGGCAGACCCCGCCGAAATCGCGAAACCCGCCAGATCCATCTGCATCACCTGCGTCTCCCCCTTCCAACCCGGTGTCACCACGCAGGTCGTGTTGGGAAGCCTCGGTCCCGCTTGTCCGACCAATTTAGTCCCATTTGCGCGCCGTTCCAGAGTCTTTTCTAGAATATTTCTAAGTTCGGCAACGCGATCCCAGGTGCCGGCCTCAAGATCTTGTGTGGCTGCCGCCGCCGCGCCCCCAAATCCTGCAATCCCGATCAGGTTCTCCGTCCCCGAGCGGCGCCCCATCTCTTGCCCGCCGCCGCGAATCCGCGCCGTCACGTCCAGCCCGCGCCGCAGGATGAGCGCCCCGATTCCCTTCGGACCGCCGATCTTGTGCGCCGAGATCAGCGCCATCTCGACCCCGGACCAGTCGAAGGCCATGGGCACCTTCCCGAAAGCCTGCGTCCAGTCGCTGACGGCAAGCCCCTCGGGCAGATCCTGCAGGATGCCCGTCTCCGAATTCGCCGCCTGAAGCGTCGATGCCGCCGGCTCCGTCACCGTGACCGAGCCGTCCGGCGCCACGGGCAGGTCCTCGACCGTCCACGCCCGCACCGCGTCATGCTCGATCGCCGCGCCATGCAGACCTCGCCCCGCGCAGGCCAGCGCCGCGCCTTCCGTCGCACCGGACACGAAGACGATATCGGCCGCCTGCGCGCCGACGGCTTCGGCCACCTGCGCCCGCGCCCGTTCCATCAACGCCTTGGCCGCGCGCCCCTCCGCATGGACCGAGGACGGGTTGCCCACGACGTCCATGGCCTCGGCCATGGCCGACCGCGCCTCGGGCCTCAGCGGCATCGTCGCGTTATGGTCGAGATAGACCCGGCTCATCTTCTTCTTGTCCCAAATACGGCCGCCGGAGGCGGTCCCACATCGACACTCCCGCAAGGCCGCCGCCCAACCGGGCTCAGCCCTCGTCGACCACCTCGAACAGGGTCGGCACCGCAGGGCAGGGCGTCAGGTCGTTCTGGACCACGTCCGACAGCCGCGTCTGGTGCAGGAACACGTAGACCGTCGCGCTCAGGCTTTCCCACAGGCGGTTCGTCATGCTCTGCGCCTTGCTGCCCGACTGCGCGCCCTTCGCACCCGCGCCCTTCTGCATCGCGTCCACGGTCTCGTCCACGGCGGCGAAGACCTCGACCACGCGGATGTCCGACGGCGCCCGCGTCAGCCGGTAGCCCCCCCCCGGTCCGCGCACCGATTCCACCAGGCCTGCACGCCGCAGCTTCACGAAAAGCTGCTCCAGATAGGGCAGCGAGATGTTCTGCCGCCGCGAGATATCCGACAGCGCGCTCAAATCGCCATCCTCCAGCATCGCCAGATCGGTCATGGCCACCATCGCGTAGCGGCCCTTCGTGGACAGTTTCATCACACCCTCCCCGCGCCGGAGCGGTCGGCGGTTCGATGAACCGTCCGGACCAATTGACCTTTGCGCCTCCGAAGCTTAACTCGGAGCGGTCTGGATGGCCCGACCATCCGCACACGACTGCTACTATGCAGCGCGATGGACCGCGTCAAGAAAACGGCGGCGCGCGCCGCGCGTGCGAGGGAGAGCCTGATCCATGCCCGAGGTGATTTTCCCCGGCCCCGAGGGCCGGCTGGAGGGCCGGTATCACCCCCAGAAAGTCAAGGATGCGCCGATCGCGATCATCCTGCATCCCCATCCGCAATTCGGCGGCACGATGAACAACCGTGTGGTCTACAACCTGCATTACGCCTTCCACGAGATGGGCTTTACCGTCCTGCGCTTCAACTTCCGCGGCGTCGGCCGCAGCCAGGGCGAATACGACCAGGGCGTGGGCGAACTCAGCGATGCGGCCTCCGCGCTCGATTACCTGCAATCGATGAACCCCAACGCCAAGCATTGCTGGGTCGCGGGCTTCTCCTTCGGCGCCTGGATCGGCATGCAGCTCCTGATGCGCCGGCCCGAGATCACCGGATTCATCTCGGTCGCGCCGCCGGCGAACATGTACGATTTCTCCTTCCTCGCGCCCTGCCCGTCCTCCGGCCTCATCATCAACGGCACGAACGACCGGTTCGCCAAGCCGCAGGACACGCGCATCCTCGTGGACAAGCTCCACGAGCAGAAGGGCATCACCATCACCCATCACGAGATGGAAGGCGCAGGCCATTTCTTCGAAGATCCGTACATGGAGCCGATGATCGAGGACGTGCAGTCCTACGTGAAGCGCCGGCTGACCGAATCCACGCGCTGACGGAGGGGCCTGGCCGCCATGAGCTACTACGCCGATCTGGTCGACAAGCTGGCCGTGGACGTCCTGGCCGCGGCGGAGGAACTGGACGACGACCGCCTCCCCGAGACCATCGCCCAGGCCATCGGCGCCTCCTCGCCCACCACGGAAGAGCTGTTTCGTACCGCCATCCGCGTGCGCATGGCCGAGGCGCGGGCACGGCGCCTTCTGGCCGACAGGCTGGCCGCCGCGCGGCAGTCCGCGCAAGCGAGCGAGGGCAACCCGGCGCCGCCGCCCCCGCCCGAGACGGGCGCCTAGGGGCCACCCGGCCGCGCGCCGTCAGATCCGCCCGAGGCCGCGCAGATCCGCCTCGGTCCGGTCCAGCGCCTCTGTAGCGCGCTCCACCAGCATGTCGGCCTCCGCGTGGCTGAGGATGAGCGGCGGCGAGACCACCATCCGGTCGCCCACCGCGCGCATCACCAGCCCGGCGGCGATGGAATGATCCCGGCACATCTGCCCGACCTCCGCCGTTTCGGGGAAGGCCGCCCGCGCGGCCTTGTCGGCGGTCAACTGCAAGCCGCCAACGAGCCCCGTCATCACCGCCTCGCCCACGATGGGGTGATCGGCCAGCCCGCGCCATTTCTCCGCCAGGTAAGGGCCGATATCCTCGGCCACGCGGGTCACCAGACCTTCGCGCTCCAGGATGTCGAGATTGGCCAGCGCCGCCGCCGCCGCCGCCGGGTGTCCGGAATAGGTATAGCCGTGGTAGAACTCGTCGCCCTTCTCCAGCAGCACCTCCGCGATCCGATCCGACACCGCAACCGCGCCCATCGGCACGTAGCCCGAGGTCAGCGCCTTGGCCATGGTCATGAAATCGGGCTCCGTGCCGTAGGTCT
>CAZGHJ010000098.1:0-10284 GCA_964525355.1 uncultured Roseicyclus sp. | reverse complement strand
CTCGTAGTGGAGATGCGTGCCGGTGGACCGTCCGGTATTGCCCATATCACCGATGAGATCGCCGCGCGAGACCCTTTCCCCCTGGCTGACGCGGAGCCGGGAAAGATGCGCAAAGCGCGTTGTCATGCCGAACGGATGCCGGATCTCGACCATGAGGCCGTAACCGCTTTGCCGGCCGGCAAAAACGACCGTCCCGTCCCCCGTGGCGTGGATCGGCGTGCCGCGCGGCCCGGCGAAATCCGTTCCCGCGTGAAACCGCCGACCGCCGTTGATCGGGTCGCGCCGGTAGCCGAAGCCCGAGGTCAGACGGAAGTTCGAACGCACCGGCATGGAGAAGGGCAGCTGCTCGGCCGCGATGCGGTAGAGGTTCAGCTCGTCCAGCGCGGCCAGCACCTCGTTGGCGCGGATGGACATCGCGTCGGGCGCCTCGCCGCGCGAGGACATGGTGATCGGCATGAGCGGCCCGCCCTGGCCGGCATAGGCCGAGCGCACCTGCCCGATGATCTGCTCGGTCGCGAGGCCCGCGGCGCGGAACATCTCGTCCAGCGGCTCCATCGACACCGAGACGGCATCCTCGATCTGGCGGAACACCCGTTCCTGCCGCTCGGCGGCCAGCGCGGCCTCGAAATTCAGCTCTTCCACCCGCAGCAGCGCTTCCGCCATCTCGGCCCGGCTGAGATCGCGCTCATTGGCGGTATCCTCGAGCTGGTCGTTGAGGAAGGCCAGCGTCCGGGCAAGTTCCGCCTCGCGCGCCGCGGCGGTCAGGGTGCTGCCGGTCTCTGCCTCGAGTTCGGACGTCAGGGCGGCCAGTTCCATGCGTGCCGCATCCCGTGCCGCACGCATGTCGCGCAGGGAAAGCTGCGCGCCTTCGATGGCGCGTTCCAGCTCGCGCCGGCGCTCTTCGCTGTCGAGAAGCCTGGTCTGCATTTCCGACACCTGGTCCATCGCCAGCGCGAAGCGGGCCTGCGCGGTGCGGGCGTCGGCGGCATGGTCGTCACGGGCCTGTTCCAGCGTGCTCAGCCGCTCCTGGATCCGGACCTCCTCGAGTTGTGCCTGCTCGCGCGCGTTGCCCGCCGAGATCGTGTCGATCAGGAAGATCGACGTGACGATGATCGTCCAGCCCACGAAGAGGCCGAAGCCGCCGATCAGGGCCACCTGTGTGCCGGGCCGCAGTCGGATGAACCGGGTGCCGTCGTCGGATTTCAGGAAAAGCCGTTGTTCCGGCAAGTGTCGTTCGAGCATCGCATGGATGCGGATCGCGAAGTTTGACGTCACTGTCTGCGCCTCGTGTCCCCAGTTATCTCGCTCTTCTGCGCGGTGCGCCGGGTTTCATCCGGTCTTGTGTCCGATCCCTCGCGTCATGCTGGCCGCCGGGCCCCTGCCAAACGGGCCCACAAGGATCGGTACGGTCGCGCCGAGAGCGTTTCAGCCTGCCGCGGGGATACGGCAGCCATTGCGTACGCTCAAGTCCTTAACCGCTTGGAGCACTGCACGCACCTTTTTATCTCGGGTTTGAGCAAAAACCCGCCGACGCGTCCGCCGAGAGCGTCACGCGCGTTGCCCGGCATCCTCTGCCAAGGGCCAGTAGAAATCCGGCGGCAGGCCTGCCTCGGCGCGTTTTTCCTCGTTGAATGGCGGTTTCAATGCGCCGTGGAAATGCCGCCGCACCAGCGCGTGGAAGGCGTCCTTGGGGTCCTCGTCCTGCCGCCCGCACAGAAAATGGAACCACTTCGCGCCATAGGCCACGTGGTGGACCTCTTCGGCGTAGATGACCTCGAGTGCGGCGACGGCCTCGTGCGCCGCCGCGCCGTCCTCGGGGTCGGACGTGGCGCGGCGGAAAATGTCGATCATGCCGGGCGTCACGTCGAGGCCGCGCGCCTCCAGCACCATGGGCACGACGGCAAGGCGCGCCATCAGGTCGTCTGCGGTGTCCTCGGCCGCCCGCCACATGCCGGCATGGGCGGGAAGGGCGCCATAGGGGCAGTCCATCGCCTCAAGAACGTCCGCGACAAGATTGAAATGCTTCGATTCCTCATCCGCCGCGCGCACCCAGTCGTCGAAGAAGCCGATCGGCATGGGCACCGCGGCGAAGCGCGCGATCACGTCCCAGTGCAGATCCACGGCGTTAAGCTCGATATGGGCCACGGCGTGCAGGATCGCGCGCCGTCCCTTCGCGCTGCCCGGCCGTCGGCGCGGCACATCCCGCGGATCGCGCAGTTCCGGGTGGTCTGGCCGGGCCGGGCGGTCGGGCGGCGTCGCGGTGCCGATCTCGGGGCGCATCCCGGCGTCGCGGGCTTCCCGCCAGAGCGCTGCGTATCGCCGGGACAGCGCGGTTTTCTGCCGCGCGTCGGCGGTGCGAAGGACGGTGTCGGCCATCCGTGCGAGAGGGGGCATGGGGGTCATGCCCCCTCTCTCGGTCAGGCCGATGGCCAAGGTCAAGGGCTGTGCGATCCTGCCCCGGCGCGCCTCGCGGTGCGGCGCGTCACGCCGGACGGGAGGGGATGCCCGCTCAGAGGCTCCGCACGGCCTCCAGCACGGCCTCGGCATGGCCGGGCACCTTCACCTTGGGCCAGACCTGCGCGATCTTGCCCGAGCCGTCGATGAGAAAGGTCGACCGTTCGATGCCCATGTAGGTCTTGCCGTACATGTTCTTCTCCTTCCAGACGCCGTAGCGCTCGCACACATCGGAGGCCTCGTCGGAGGCCAGGATCACGCCGAGGTCGTGCTTGGCGATGAACTTGTCATGCTTGGCGACGCTGTCCTTCGAAATGCCGACCACGACGGCGTTGGCGGCGTCGAATTCGGCGCCGAGGCCGGTGAAGGCGATCGCCTCCTTGGTGCAGCCGCTGGTGTCGTCGCGCGGATAGAAGTACAGGACGACGGCCTTGGGTTGCGCGCTCGCAAGCGAGAATTCGCCGCCGCCGTCGCGGGGCAGGGTGAAATCGGGGGCCATGTCGCCGACCTGGGGCATCTTCGGTCATCCTCTCGCTGTGAAGACGGCGCGGCCATCCGCCGGCCGCGATTGCAAGCTAGCCGCTTTGGCGCGAGAATAAAGTCAAAGATCGACCGGGCAGAACCCCGCAGGCGGAATGCAGGACGACGTGCAGGACACAGACGCCGAAACGGGCCGCGAGGCCGAGGGCGCCGGGGCAGGGACCGCGGGGCGCGCCCGGCCTTCGCGCGGTTCCATGTGGTGGGTCGGCTGGGCCATGGGGATCGTCGGCCTCGCGGCGCTCGTGGTTGCCGCTGGCCTGTGGGTGCGGCTCGCCCTGGGGCCCGTGAGCCTTCCCGGCGCGTTGCAGGAGCGGGTCGTGGCGCGTCTCGACGCCGCCATGACCAACAGCCGGCTCGAGGTCGGCGACATGGTGATCGATCTGCCCGACGGCGGGCGCGCTCCGCTGATCGAGCTGCGGGACGTTCGCCTCGCCGATCTCGACGGCGCGCCGCGCGCGGCCTTTCCCGCCCTGCGCATTCATGTCGACCCCGCGCCGATCCTGTCCGGCGTGTTCCGGCCGCGGCGCGTGGAGATTGCCGGTGCCGCGCTGCGCCTCTCGCGGGACGAGGCGGGGCGCTTCGATCTCGACCTGTCGGGGGCGGCGGCCCCCGCCGATGTCACGCTGCCCCGGACCATGGCGCGGCTCGACACGATGTTTGCCGAGCCGGTCTTCGACGGGCTCGAGGAGGTCACGGCGACCGGTCTGCAATTGTCGCTTGACGATGCGATGACCCGGCAGGTCCTGCGCATCGACGATGCCGGCGCGCGGCTGACGCGCCGCACGGGGCAGCTTACGCTGACCGTGGGGGGCGACCTGACCGGCAGCCGCTCCACGCGGCTCGACATCGCCGTCCTGCGCCGCACTGAGCAGGCCGAGACCGAGATCGCGCTGGTGTTCCAGGATCTCGCGGCACGGGAACTGGCGACGGTCAGCCCCGCGCTCGGCTGGCTCGATCTTCTGCGGGCGCCGATCTCGGGGCGGCTTGCGGTGGCGCTGGCCGATGACGGGACGGTGGGCGATCTGCAGGCGCGGCTCGACATCGGCGCGGGCCGGGTGAGCCTCGGGCAGGGCGGCGCGCCCCTCGGGTTCGAGCGCCTCGCCGCCGATCTCGCCTTCGACCCGCGCACGCAGCGCCTGACCTTCGGCGCCCTTCGGCTCGACGCGCCGGCGCTGCGGTTCGCGGGGCAGGGCCATGCCGACCTCGTCGACGACGGGACGGCCTTCGTCGCGCAATTGCGGCTTGCCGATCTCGGCATTTCGCCGCAGGGCGCCTTCCCCGAGCCGCTGGAGATCGACGGGGCGGACATGGACCTGCGGCTGACGCTCCGGCCGACTCCCAGGATCGAGCTTGGGCGCGCGACGCTTTTCGACGAGGATATCCGGATGCATCTGGCCGGCGCCGCCGAACCGGAGGCGGGGGGGCTCAGGATCTCGCTCGACGGGGAGGTGCCGGAGGTGGCGGTCGAGGATCTGCTCGGCTACTGGCCCGAAACCGCGGCGCCCGCAGCCCGGCGCTGGGTCGCCGGGCACATGGAGGCCGGCCGGGTGCGCGGGATCGACCTCGCGCTGCGTGTCGCCCCCGGTGAACCGCTGGCGCGTGCCCTGCAGATGGATCTCGAGGACGTGACCGTCCGCCCTCTGCGCACGGGCCCGCCGATCCGCGGTGCGGGCGGCTACCTGGAACTCATCGGCCCGCGGCTGGTGGTGCGTCTCGACGCGGGCAGTCTCGCCGCCCCGGGCGCGGGTGCGGTCGACATGGCGGGTACGACCCTGGTCGTGGAGGACATCCGTCCGCGCGGGCCCGAGGCGGCGATCTCGGTGCACGGAGCGGGCGCGTTGTCGGACGTTCTGGCGGTTCTCGACGGACCGCCCTTCGACATCTTCCGCAATGGCGGCCTGACGCCGGCGCGTCTCGGCGAGGGGGAGATGACGCTGCGCGCCGACCTTGCCGCGCGGCTGATGCGGCGCGAGGGCCCCGCGTCCATGGCGGAGCTCGGACTTACGGCCAGCGCGGAGCTGCGTGACTTTTCCGCCGACGCGCTCGTGCCGGGCCGGCGCATCACGGCGCGCCGTCTGGAGGTGGCGCTGACACCGCAGGCGATCCGGGTCAGCGGTCCTGCCGTGCTTGACGGCCTGGCCCTGAGCGGCGCTTGGGAACGGCCGCTGGGGCCCGAAGCACCCAGGGCGTCCGTCCTGACAGCGCGGGCCGAGATCGACCGGGCGGGGCTGGGACGACTTGGCGTCGATCTGCCCGACTGGCTTCTGTCGGGGCGCGGCGCGCTCGATCTCAGGCTCGATCTCGTCGACGGCACCCCGCCGCGCCTTTCGTTGGAAAGCGACCTCGCCGGTCTGACGCTGGCCATCCCGGCGCTTGGGTGGCGGTCGGGCGCGGACGAGACGGGACGCTTCGCGGCGGAGGTCGGTCTGGGCGAGGTGCCACAGCTGCGCCGCCTGGCCCTTGCCGCCCCGGGTCTCGAGGCCGAGGGCACGGCGGAGTTGCAGCCGGGCGGCGGGCTGGCGGAATTGCGTCTCGACCGGCTGCAACTCGGCACATGGCTCGACGTGAGCGGCGCGCTGACCTCGCGCGGCGAGGGGGTGCCGCCTGCGATCGCGGTGACCGGCGGCCGGGTCTCGCTCGCCGACGCGCCCGACATCACCGGCGATGGCGGAGGAACCGCGGCGTCTGTGCCGTTGGACCTGCGGCTCGACCGGTTGGAGCTTTCCGAGCAACTGGCGCTCACGGACATGCGCGGGGTGTTCGAGACCGGTGCGGCGCTCGAAGGCGAGTTCGAGGCCCGCGTCAACGGACAGGCGCCGGTGACCGGCCTGCTCAGCCGCGGCCGCCACGGGCCGGAAGTGCGCCTGCTGGCCTCGGATGGCGGCGCGGTCCTGCGCGCGGCGGGCGTGTTCCAGACAGCCTATGGCGGGCGGATGGCGCTATATCTCGGCGCCCGCCCCGAGCCGCGCCGATATGACGGGGTGCTGCGGATCGAGGGGCCGCGCCTGCGCGACGCGCCCGCCATGGCGGAGCTTCTGAACCTGATCTCCGTGGTGGGGCTGCTGGAGCAACTGAGCGGCGAGGGGATCAATCTGGGCACGGTGGGGGCGCGCTTTGTGCTGCAGCCGGGGCGCCTGACCGTCACCGAGGGGACCGCCGTCGGTCCGTCGCTCGGCGTGTCGATGAGCGGCAGCTACGACACCGTCGCCCGCCGCTTCGACATGGAGGGGGTTGTCTCGCCGCTCTACATGATCAATGGGCTGGCCGGCGCGCTCTTCGCGCCGCGGGGCGAGGGGCTGTTTGGGTTCTCCTACCGTCTCACCGGCACGGCCGGGCAAAGCAACGTCACCGTCAACCCCCTGTCGATCCTGACGCCGGGCATCTTCCGCGAGATCTTTCGCCGCCCGCCGCCGGATCCGGCCGCAGCACCACCGCAGGCACCGATCCAATGAAGCTCGACGATTTCGATTTCGACCTGCCCGAGGACCTGATCGCCACGCGGCCCGCGCGCCCGCGCTCCTCGGCGCGGCTTCTCGTGGCCGAGGGCGCCGCGACGCGGGACGCCCATGTCTTCGACCTGCCGACGCTCCTGCGGCCCGGCGACCGGCTGATCCTGAATGACACCCGCGTGATCCCCGCGCGGCTGACCGGCACCCGCACGCGGTCCAGCGCGCAGGGCGAGGTCACCGCGAAGATCGAGGTCACGCTGATGGAGCCGCAGGCGGACGGCACGTGGTCGGCGCTGGCAAGGCCGCTGCGCAAGCTGGGCCTTGGCGAGCGCGTGGTGTTCTCCGAGGCGCTCTCGGCGGATGTCGTGGGGCTGGAGGGTGGCCTGCGCCTGCGGTTCAACCTGTCCGGCGCGGATTTCGATGCGGCGCTGAACGCGGCCGGGGCCATGCCGCTGCCGCCCTATATCGCGGGCAAACGCGCGCCCGACGAGCGCGACCGCGAGGACTATCAGACGATCTGGGCGAGGCGCGCGGGCGCCGTCGCCGCGCCGACGGCGTCGCTTCATTTCGACGAGGCGCTCGTGGCAGCCCTGACCGAAGCGGGCATCGCGTTCACCTTCGTGACGCTCCATGTGGGCGCGGGCACCTTCCTGCCGGTCACGGTGGATGACGTCACCACCCACCGCATGCACGCCGAATGGGGCGAGGTACGCGCCGCCGCCGCCGCGGAGATCAACGCCACGCGCGCGACGGGCGGGCGCATCATTCCGGTGGGCACCACCGCCTTGCGCCTGATCGAGACGGCGGCCGCGCCCGATGGCACCATGCACCCCTTCGAGGGCGACACCGACATCTTCATCTATCCCGGTTATGCCTGGCGCGTGACGGATGCGCTGATCACGAATTTCCACCTGCCGAAATCGACGCTGATGATGCTGGTCTCCGCGCTCATGGGCCGCGAGCGCGTCATGGAGATCTACCAGCACGCGATCGCCGCGCGTTACCGGTTCTTTTCCTACGGTGACGCATCCTTGCTAATCCCGTCGCGAATCTGACAGACGACGGCCGGGATTCGGGTGAGCCCGGACCTGCGACAACGGCACCGAGGAGCCACGGAAATGATCGATGTGGTGCGTGCCTCCTGGGCCCTTCTGCTGGGGATGTTCCTGCTGCAGATCGGCAATGGCCTGCAAGGCTCGCTCATGGGCGTGCGCGGTGCGATCGAGGGGTTCTCGACGCTGGAATTGTCGCTGATCGCCTCGGCCTATTTCACGGGCTTTCTGGGCGGATCGCGGCTGGCGCCGAAATTCATCGCGCAGGTGGGTCATGTGCGGGTCTTCGCGGCGCTCGGCTCGCTGATCTCGGCGGTGATCGTCGCCTACCCGGTCCTGACGGACCCCTGGGCCTGGATGGCGCTGCGCGTGATCATCGGCTTCTCGCTGTCGGGCGTCTACGTCACGGCGGAAAGCTGGCTCAACAACGCGGCCACGAACGAGACGCGCGGCCAGTCGCTGTCGGCCTACATGCTGGTGCAGATGCTGGGCCTCGTGACCGCGCAGGGCATCCTGAGCGCGGGCGATCCCGCGGGGTTCCTGCTGTTCATCATCCCCTCGATCCTCGTCTCGCTCAGCTTCGCGCCGGTTCTCCTGTCGGTCTCGCCCGCGCCCGCCTTCGCGACGACGCGGCCCATGAGCCTCGTGCAGCTCTACAAGGTCTCGCCGCTGGGCGTGGTGGGCATGACGCTTCTGGGCGGCGTCTTCGCCGGCCAGTTCGCGATGGCGCCGGTCTACGCGACCGAGGCTGGGCTGAGCCTCGGCCAGCTGTCGCTGTTCATCTCGTCGTTCTTCTTCGGTGCGATCCTGTTCCAGTATCCGATGGGCTGGTTGTCGGACCGGATGGACCGCCGCATCCTGATCATCGGCGCGGCGGCCCTGGGCGCCGTGGTGAGTTTTGCGGGAATGCTCTTCGGTGCGCTCTTCCCCGTGCTGCTGGTGGTCGGCCTGCTGTCGGGCGGGCTCGCGCAGCCGCTCTACGCGCTCGTCATCGCCTATACCAACGACTATCTCGAATACGAGGACATGCCGGCGGCCTCCGGCGGGCTTGTCTTCGTCAACGGGATCGGCGCCATTTTCGGACCGCTTGCCATGGGGGCGCTCATGACGGGGATCGGACCGGCCGGGTTCTGGCTTTTCATGACGGTGGTGCTGGCCGTGCTGACGGCCTATGGTCTGTGGCGTATGACGCAGCGCCAGACCGCCTATGCCGAGGAGGAGGCCTACGAGGCCGTGTCCTATGCCACGATCCTGCCCGGCGCGGCCTCCGTCGTCGCGATCGAGACCGCGCAGGAGCTTTACGCCGAGGCGGCCGAGGAACAAGCCGACAGCGCCCTGGGCGAAGCGGACGGACCGGGCCCTGCCGGCGGGCGAGAGCGCGACCGGACATGAGGAACAAGGGGGGATGACATGAGCACCGGAGACAGCCGCACAGAGGCAGGCCGCGAGGACGCGGAAGAGCTTTTGGCGTTCTGGCTCGGCGCGGGCCCCGAGGCCTGGTACAAGCAGGATGGCGCCTTCGACGCGGAGATCGTCGCGCGTTTCGCCACGCTCTGGGAGCAGGGGGCCGCCGGCGCCTTGGATGCGCCATGGGCCACGAACCCGCGCGGGGCGCTGGCCCTGATCGTGCTGCTCGATCAGTTTCCGCGCAACATGTTCCGGGGCGAGGCGCGGGCCTTTCACAGCGATGCGCGCGCGCTCTCGGTGGCGTCCTACGCGCTGGATCGCGGCTGGGACATGCGCATCGACGTGCCCGAACGCCAGTTCTTCTATCTGCCCTTCATGCATTCCGAGCGGTTGACCGACCAGGACCACTGTGTCCGTCTGTTCGCCGACCGAATGCCCGGCGACAACCTGCTGCACGCCCGGGCGCATCGCGAGATCATCCGCCGCTACGGCCGCTTCCCCTATCGCAACGCGGCCCTCGGCCGGACGTCGACCGAAAGGGAACAGACCTTTCTGGACGAGGGCGGATACGGCCGGATCCTGAACGACCTCCGCGACGCCTGAGCCGACCCCGGCCACGGGCGTGCGAATTTTCGTACGAAAATTCGCATCCGCCGACGGGTCGAACGCCTCGATCCCGCTTCACGGCGGCGTCCTGCGACGGAACGGCCTTTGCGCAGCGTCGGGCGATTGTCTACCGTCGGGCAAAATCCAGCGACCAGGAGGATGAGACGTGGCCGCAAAGACTTTCGACGTGATCGTGATCGGGGCCGGGCCGGGGGGCTACGTGGCGGCGATCCGGGCCAGCCAGCTTGGCCTGAACGTCGCCATCGTGGAACGTGAGCACATGGGCGGCATCTGCCTCAACTGGGGCTGCATTCCCACCAAGGCGATGCTGCGCTCCTCCGAGGTGTTCCACCTGATGCACCGTGCCAAGGATTTCGGGCTGAGTGCCGAGAACATCTCCTACGATCTCGACGCGGTGGTGCAACGCTCCCGTGGGGTCGCCAAGCAGCTCAATTCCGGCGTCGGGCACCTGATGAAGAAGAACAAGGTCACCGTCTTCATGGGCGAGGCCACGTTGCCCGGCAAGGGCAAGGTGTCGGTCAAGACCGACAAGGGCACCGAGGAGCTGACGGCGCGCAACGTCATCCTGGCGACCGGAGCGCGCGCGCGCGAATTGCCCGGGCTCGAGGCCGACGGCAAGCGGGTCTGGACCTACAAGCACGCGCTCGTGCCCCCGCACATGCCCAAAAAGCTCCTCGTGATCGGCTCGGGCGCCATCGGGATCGAGTTCGCCAGCTTCTACAACACGCTGGGCGCCGAGACGACCGTGGTCGAGG
>CAZGHJ010000097.1:0-10315 GCA_964525355.1 uncultured Roseicyclus sp. | reverse complement strand
CGGACGGGGGGCCGTCCGCCGCGGTGGCCGAAGCCGCGCCGGAACCGCGCGGGGGACTGTTCAACATCGGGCTGTTCCGGCAGATCATGGAATAGCCGGAACGGCCGGGGTCACCCCAGCCGCCGATTGCGGGCCGCGAGCAGTTTCAGGCGCAGCGCGTTGAGCTGGATGAAGCCCTGCGCGTCGGTCTGGTCGTAGGCGCCGGCGTCCTCCTCGAAGGTCACGTGCGCCTCGGAGTAGAGGCTGCGGTCCGACCAGCGTGCGACCGTGCGCGCCGAGCCCTTGTAGAGCTTCACGCGGACGGTGCCCGAGACGTGCTCCTGGCTACGGTCGATCAGCGCCTGGAGCATCTCGCGCTCGGGAGAGAACCAGAAGCCGTTGTAGATCAGTTCCGCGTAGCGCGGCATGATCGAATCCTTCAGGTGCCCCGCGCCCGAATCGAGCGTGATCTGCTCGATGCCGCGATGCGCCTCCAGAAGGATCGTGCCGCCGGGCGTCTCGTAGATGCCGCGCGATTTCATGCCGACGAAGCGGTTTTCCACCAGGTCGAGCCGGCCGACACCGTGCCGGCCGCCCAACTCGTTGAGGTTCGTGAGGATGGCGGCGGGCGACATCTCGTGGCCGTTGATCGCGACCGCGTCGCCCTTCTCGAAGGTGATCTCCACCATCTCGGGCGTGTCGGGCGCGTCCTCGGGATCCACGGTGCGCTGGTAGACGTAACCGGGCGCCTCCTCGGCGGGATCTTCCAGCACCTTGCCCTCCGACGAGGTGTGCAGGAGGTTCGCGTCGACGGAGAACGGCGCCTCGCCGCGCTTGTCCTTCGCGATGGGGATCTGGTTGGCCTCGGCGAATTCCAGCAGTTTCGTGCGGCTGGTGAGATCCCACTCGCGCCAGGGCGCGATCACCTTGATGTCGGGGTCGAGCGCATAGGCCGAAAGCTCGAACCGGACCTGGTCATTGCCCTTGCCGGTGGCCCCGTGGGAGATCGCGTCGGCCCCGGTCTCGGCGGCGATCTCGATCAGGCGCTTGGAGATCAGCGGCCGCGCGATGGAGGTGCCGAGGAGGTAGAGCCCCTCGTAGAGCGCGTTGGCGCGGAACATCGGGAAAACGAAGTCGCGCACGAATTCCTCGCGCAGGTCCTCGATGTAGATGTCCTTGACGCCCAGCATCTCGGCCTTGGCGCGGGCGGGCTCCAGCTCTTCGCCCTGGCCGAGATCGGCGGTGAAGGTGACGACCTCGCAGCCATATTCCGTCTGCAGCCACTTGAGGATGATCGAGGTGTCGAGACCGCCGGAATAGGCGAGGACGACCTTCTTCGGTGCAGACATCGTTGAGGCTCCGTCAGGCTTTGTCGTTGACCGCGCGGGCGATACCGGGTTTTCACACGCGGGGCAAGGCGACGGGAGAGCGTGATGGATTACGGCTATCAATTGCTGCGGCACGTGGTGCAGCAGGTGTTCGGCAACCTCGGCGAGGCGGTGCGGCTGACCATGGCGCTGTTCCTCGCGCCTTTCGTGGGCTTCCTGCTGCTGGGGTTCGGCGCGGTGATGTCGGGCGGCATGCCCGACCCGCAGGCGGCGGGCGCCGGCGCGCTCGGGGCGCTTGCCCTGCTGGCCTTCGCGGCGATCGCCTATTGCTGGGCGGCGGTGGGATGGCACCGCTACGTGCTGATGGAAGAGATGGGTAGCGGGATCGTGCCGACCTGGCGCTGGGACCGCATCCGCGCCTATTTCGGGCGGACCTTCCTGGTGGCGCTTACGGTGATCCTTGCGGTGATCGGCGGCGGCCTTGTCGTGGCACTGGTGGTGGGGATCACGCAATCGGGGGCGCTGGCGCTGGTCATGGGGATCGGGCTGGTCTTCGGCGCGTCCTGGGTTGCGACGCGCATCGGCCTGGTGCTGCCGGCGGCGGCGATCGGCGCGCGCATGACCCTGTCGGAAAGCTGGGCGGCGACGCGGCCCGTCTCGGGGCAGATCCTCCTTCCGTTGATCGTGATCGCGCTGGCCGTCGGGCTGATCGGGCAGGTCATCGTGCTGCTGTTCGGCCAGACCCAGAGCGTCGAGTTCATGGGCCAGATGCGGGAACAGGTGATCCTGAGCCTGCCGGGACAGGTGCTGAACGGGTTCGTCGCCTGGCTGCAACTTCTGGTGAACCTGGCGCTGATGACGACGCTTTACGGCAACCTGATCGAGGGCCGGCAACTGAACTGACGGCTGGACAGGGCGCACGGCTTGCGGCAGGGCGGAGGCATGACCGATCCGATCCCCGATTTCGCCGATGCCGCGCGCGCCGCTGCGCAGGCGCTGCGCGACCTGTTCCCGCCCACGCCGCTGCAACGCAACGCCTTCCTGTCCGAACGCTTCGGCGCCGAGATCTGGCTGAAGCGCGAGGATCTCTCGCCGGTGCGCTCCTACAAGATCAGGGGCGCGTTCAACGCGATGCGCAAGCGGCTTGCGGCCGAGCCCGGGCAGGCCCGGTTCGTCTGCGCCAGCGCGGGCAACCATGCGCAGGGCGTGGCCTTCGCCTGCGCCCATTTCGGGGTGCGGGGCACGATCTTCATGCCGGTCACGACGCCGGCGCAGAAGATCGACAAGACGCGCGTCTTCGGCGGCGACAACGTGGAGATCCGGCTGGTCGGCGATTTCTTCGACCAGACGCTGGCCGCGGCGAAGACCTTTTGCGCCGAGGCGGGCGCCCATTTCCTGCCGCCCTTCGACGATGCCCACGTGATCGAGGGCCAGGCCTCGGTCGCGGTGGAGATGCTGCAACAGATGCCGGCGCCGCCCGAGGTGCTGGTCCTGCCGGTGGGGGGCGGCGGCCTTTCGGCGGGGATGACGCAGTATCTCGCGGGTGTCGGCGCGGCCTGCGAGGTGATCCTGGTGGAGCCCTGCGGGGGGCCTTCGCTGACGGCGGCGCTCAAGGCCGGGCATCCCGTGGATGTGCCCATCACCGACACGTTCGTGGATGGTGCGGCGGTGGCGCGGATCGGGGAGCGGACCTTTGCCGCGTTGAAGGGGGTCGACCCGGCCTGCGTGCATCTTGCGCCGGAGAACCGGATCTGCGTGACGATCCAGGAGATGCTGAACCACGAGGGGATCGTGCTGGAGCCCGCCGGCGCGCTGTCGGTGGACGTGCTGCCCGAGATCGCGCAGCGCATCAGGGGCCGCCGCGTGGTCTGCGTGACCTCGGGCGGGAATTTCGATTTCGAGCGTCTGCCCGAGGTCAAGGAACGCGCCATGCGCTTTCAGGGGCGCAAGAAGTACTTCATCCTGCGCCTGCCGCAGCGGCCGGGCGCGCTGCGCGATTTCCTCGAGCTTCTGGGGCCCGACGACGATATCGCGCGGTTCGAATACCTGAAGAAATCGGCGCGCAATTTCGGCTCGGTCCTTATCGGGATCGAGACGCGGGATGCCGACAGTTTCCCGCGGCTTTTCGAGCGGATCGCCGAGCGCGGCTTCGCCTTTCGCGACATCACCGAGGACGAATTGCTGGCGGAGTTCCTGATCTAGCCGGGATGCGTGCGCCGGGGCCTCTTCCGGCGTCAGGCGGCGGCGAGTTCGGGCAGATGTGGACGGGCCTCCCGGAGCGCGGCGAGGAACGCGGCCTCCACGGTGTCGAGATCGCCCGCCTGACCCGCGCGACAGGCGGCCTCGGCCGTGTCGCAGGCCGCGCTCATCGCGGTGAAGCCGAGATTCGCGGCGCTGCCCTTGAGAAAGTGGAAGTCATCGGCGCCCGGCCCGTCCGGGCCGCGGCGCATCTCCTCGATCTTTTCGCTGATTTCCGCCACGAACAGCGTGATGACATCGGCGAAATCCTCTTCCCCGATATCGGCCTTGAGCGCGTTCAGAAGGTCCCAGTCGATCAGTGTCATGCATGGCCTCGGCAACTTGACGGTGCGTGACGCTACCGGCGCGATGGTGAAGAAATCCCTGACGCCGCGAAACGCCTTCGGCAAAATTGCACCGTTCATGCCCCGTTAAGATGCCGGTGCGATGCCTTCGGCCCGTGCGGAACCGAAAAAAGGGGCAGCCATGTACTCCGATCCCGTGTCGTCACGGTCGGCGGCTCCGGCCCGGGCGGTCGCCGCGCCGCCCGCCGTGCTGGTGGTCGACGACAGCGCCGCGCAGCGCAAGCTGGTGGTCACGCTGCTGCGCCGCTGGGGCTTCGACGTGCTGTCCTGCGCCGACGCGGTCGAGGCGCTGGCGCTGGCGAAGGATCCGCGAATCGGCCTGATCGTGTCGGACTGGATCATGCCGGGCATGACCGGGCCGGAATTCTGCCGGCAGCTGCGCGCCAGCGGGCGGGACGGGTATCAATACGTGATCCTGCTGACGTCGAAATCCGACAAGAGCGACCTGTCCGAGGGGCTGGCCGCCGGTGCGGACGATTTCCTGACCAAACCCGTGAGCCCGCCGGAGCTGAGGGCGCGGCTGAACGCCGGCGCGCGGATCGTCGCGATGCAGGGTGAACTGCTGGAAAAGACCGACTCGCTGGGCAAGGCCCTGGGCGAGATCCGGCAGCTTTACAACGCCCTCGACGCGGATCTGGACGAGGCGCGGCGCCTGCAGATGTCCTTCCTGAACGACACCCATCGCGATTTCGGGGGCGCGGAGGTTTCGCTGTGGCTGGAGGCCAGCGGCCATGTGGGCGGCGACATGGTCGGTTTCTTCGAGGCCGACGGGAACGTGCTGGGCTTCTACTCCATGGACGTGTCCGGCCACGGGGTCGCGGCGGCCATGGTCGTGGCGCGCGCCGCCGGCATGCTGAGCGAGGGCGCGCCCTACCAGAACGTGGCGCTGTCGGCGCTGGGCGGCGGCGTGTTCGCCGCGGTGCCGCCCGACATGGTCGCCGCGCGGCTGAACGTGCAGCTTCTCAAGGAGATGCGGTCGGAGCGTTACCTGACGATGTGCCTGGGGTTCCTCGACCATCGGCGCGGTATCGTGCGGCTGGTGCAGGCGGGACATCCCAATCCGCTTCTGATCCGCGCCTCGGGCGAGGTCGAGCGCATCGGCGAGGGCGGCATGCCGCTGGGCCTGTTCGCGGAGGCCCGCTACGAGACGCTGTGCCTGCAGCTTCGGCCCGGCGACCGCCTGATGCTCTATTCCGACGGCCTGACCGAATGCCCCGTGGGCGCGGGGGAGTTTCTGGAGGAACAGGGGCTGATCGCGCTTTGCCGGGAGGCCGCGCATCTGCGGGGCGAGGCCTTCCTCCAGCGGATCGCCGAGGGGCTGGCGGCGCAGAATGGCGGCGCGGACCTGCCCGACGACGCCTCGGCGCTGGTCGTCGCCTACAAGGGGCCGGAGGCCATGCCGCCCGAGGCCTGAGCGCGCCGCCGGCACCATTGGGAGACGAAATGCCGGTCGCCCGATATGGCGAGCCGTTCGATCGCCGTGGCCCAGGGCAGGAACACCGCCATGTGCCCCGGCTCGGTCGGGTCGGACCGGCGCAGGCCCAGCCGCGCGGCGTAGACATGGCACTGTTTCTGGGCGAAGAGATCGTATTCCGGCATGTAGGTGTAGCGGTGGAACATGCCCAGCCTGCGGATGCCGTGGATCGTGTAGCCGGTCTCCTCCAGCACCTCGCGGGCGAGCGCCACCTGCGGGCTTTCGCCCGGGTCGATGCCGCCGCCGGGAAGTTGCAGCTCGGGGCGCGGCGCCTCCTGGAAGGTGGCCAGCAGCCCGTCGCCCGCGTCGATGATCGCGTAGACGCCGGGCCGGGCGGTGTAGCGACGGTCGCTCTGGGGCGGGCGGCCGAATCTGCGGTTCATGGACAGCTCCCGGTGTCTCGGACGGCCAAGCTGTAGCCATCGGGGCGACCCCTCGCCAAGGCAAAATCCATGCGCTATGGCGGGGCCATGACGCGCGACACCGCCACACACGCCCCGACCCCTGCCCGCGACACCGCGCGGCGCGTCCTGCGCACCGAGGGCGCGGCGGTCCTGGCGCTGGCCGACGCGCTGCCCGAGGATTTCGACGCGGCCGTGGAGGCGATCCTGGAGACGCGCGGCCGCGTGATCCTGAGCGGGATCGGCAAGTCCGGCCACATCGCGCGCAAGATCAGTTCCACCTTCGCCTCGACGGGCACGCCCTCGGCCTTCGTGCACCCCGCCGAGGCGAGCCACGGGGATCTGGGCATGGTGATGCCGGGGGATCTGGCGATCCTGATCTCGAACTCGGGCGAGACGACCGAGTTGCGCGATATCGTGGCCCATGTGGCGCGGTTCTCGATCCCGATGATCGGCATATCCTCGAAGCCGCGTTCGACGCTGATGAAGGCGGCGGATCACCGGCTGGCCCTGCCGGAGGCGCCGGAGGCCTGCGCGCTGGGCATGGCGCCGACCACCTCGACCACGCTGACGCTGGCGCTGGGCGACGCGCTGGCGGTGGCGGTGATGGAGCGGCGCGAGTTCCTGCCCGAGCAGTTCCGCACCTTCCATCCCGGCGGCAAGCTGGGCGCGCGGCTCGCGCGCGTGGCGCAACTGATGCACGAGGCGCACGCCCTGCCGCTGGTGGCGGCGGAGGCGCCCATGGCCGAGGCGCTGGTGGTGATGAGCGAGAAGGGCTTCGGCATCGCGGGCGTGACGGAAGGCGGCCGGCTGGCCGGCGTGATCTCGGACGGGGACCTGCGGCGGAACATGGCGCATCTGATGGAGCGGACGGCCGGCGAGGTGGCCACGCGCAGCCCCCGCGTGGTGCCGCCCGACCTTCTAGCGGCCGAGGCGCTGGCGATGATGTCGGAGGCAAAGATCACGGCGCTGTTCGTGACGGACGCGCAGGCGCGGCCCGTGGGTATCCTGCACCTGCACGATTGCCTGCGCGCAGGCCTCGTCTGAGGCCGGTCAGACGCCGTAGAAATCGCGATACCAGGCGACGAAGCGCGCGACGCCGGTCGCGAGGTCGGTCCGGGGGCGCGCGCCCGTGAGCCGTTCCAGAAGCGTGGCGTCCGCCCATGTGGCGGGCACGTCGCCGGGCTGCATGTCGAGGAAACGCTTCTGCGCCGTCCGTCCGGTCGCGGCCTCGATGGCCTCGACGAAATCCATGAGCCGCACAGGCTCGGAATTGCCGATGTTGACGATGCGGAAGGGCGCGACGGGCGAGAGGCTGTCGCCGTCTGAAATGTCCTGCGGCGTCTCGGGGCGCGCGGGGGGCGCGTCGATCAGGCGGGTGATCCCCTCCACCAGATCGTCCACATAGGTGAAATCGCGGCGCATGTCGCCGTGGTTGTAGATGTCGATGGGCGCGCCCTCGAGGATCGCGCGGGTGAACCGGAAGAGCGCCATGTCCGGCCGCCCCCAGGGCCCGTAGACGGTGAAGAATCGGAACATCGTCGTGGGCAGGCCGTAGAGATGGGCGTAGGAATGAGCCATCGCCTCATTGGCCTTTTTGGTGGCCGCGTAAAAGGACATCTGCGTGTCGGCCTTCATGGTCTCGGCATAGGGCATGTGGGTATTGGCGCCGTAGACCGAGGAGGTGGAGGCCAGAAGCCCGTGGGCAGGCGGGAAGGCGCGCATCGCCTCGAGCAGGCGGAAGGTGCCCACGAGATTGGCTTCGACGTAGGTTTCGGGGGCCTCGATCGAGTAGCGCACACCGGCCTGCGCGGCGAGGTGGATCACCGCGTCGGGCCGGTGCCGGGCCATCAGGTCATGGAGGATGCCGGGCGTCTCCAGCCGCTCGGCAACGGTGGAAAAGCCGGGCGATTGCAGGAGCATCGCCTGCCGCCGTTCCTTCAGTCGCACGTCGTAATAGTCGGTCAGTGCGTCGAGGCCGATCACCTGCCAGCCCTCGGCCAGAAGCCGGGCGCAGAGGTGATAGCCGATGAACCCGGCCGAGCCGGTGACGAGCGCGATGCGCGGGCTGCGGTCGGGGGCCGTCGGGCGCGTCACAGGGTCCGTCACGGGGTGTCTCCTTCACGGAAGTCAGGCCAGGTCGATCCGCCGCGCACGGGGCAGGAAGGCGTTCATGTGCGCCACCTGCTGCGGCAGCGTGCGGGTGCGGAAATCGTAGGTGTCGATCACATGGGCGCGCGCGGCGGGGCCGAGCGCGGCGAAGGCCTGTGGCCGGGACAGCACGTCCACCACCTGCCGGGCGAGGGCCTCGGGCTGGAAGAAATCCACCAGGAGGCCCGTCTGTCCATGTGTCACGGCCTCGCGCACCGGCGCGACGTCGGAGGCGACGATGGTGGCCTCCATCGCCATCGCCTCGAGCAGCGACCAGGACAGCACGAAGGGCACCGTGAGATAGACGTGGCAGCGGCTGATCTGGATGACCTGCCGGAAGGAGGCGTACGGCACGCGGCCGAGAAAATGCACCCGGTCCCAGTCCACCCGGTCGCCCAACTCGCGCTCCATCTCGGCGCGGTAGCCGCCCTCCGCCGCACTCTTGCGTCCATAGGAAGTGTCGTTGCCGCCGATGACGAGCGCGCGGGCCTTCGGCCGGGCCGCGAGGATATGGGGCAGCGCGCGCATGAAGACGTGAAAGCCGCGTGTGGGCTCCATGTTGCGGGCGACATAGGTGACGACCTCGTCGGCGCGGCTCAGCGGGCGGTCGAGCCGGCCGAGCGTGATGGACGCCGCCGGGTCCGGGCGCAGCCGGTCGGTGCGGATGCCCTCGTGGCAGACCTCGATCCCGGGGTGGAAGGCTTCGGGGAAGGTGTCGCGCTGCCAGAGCGTGGGCGACTGGCCCATGTCGACCGTGTGGAGATTGGCGAAGTTCACGGCGTTGCGCGCATGCATGACGAAGCGCGCGTGCTCCGAGGCGGGAAATTCGGGGTCGAAGCCGACGGAGCCGCCCTGTGCGAGGTAGAAATACTCGAACAGGCCGATGATCGGCACGTCCGGCCAGACCTCCTTCATGAAGGTCAGCTCGCCCCAGCCCACATGGCCGAGGATGATGTCGGGGCGAAAGCCCTCGGCCTTCAGCGCGGCGCAGGCCTGCGCGGCGCCATAGCCCGCACCCACGCAATCCTCCCAGTGGGACGACAGCGCATAGGCGTCCGCCGCGGCCTTGTGGTGGGGGGTGTAGACGACGATCTCGGCGCCCTCGATCTCGGGACAGTCGCGGCGCTGGGTGAGGAAGACGACCCGGTGTGCGCGGCGCGTGACGAGCCAGTCGAACAGTTCCCGATACTGGCCGGGGAAGTTCTGGTGCACGAAGAGGATGTTCATTGCATCGAGGCCTTGCAGGGCGCGGGGCGGTCCGGGGGGCTCGGCACATCCTTTCGAAAGCCGGCGCGGCAGGCAAGCGCCCTCCCTCGGGGCCGGGTGTGGGCCCCGGTTTGGGCCCCGGTTTGGGATTGCGGCGCGACCGCCTATATGGGACAGCATCCACCCACCGCGCGCACCCTCGACAGGTTGATCCATGTCACTGACCACCCGCATCGCCTGGGACGACACCGTTCTGCCGTTCCAGCTCGACCGATCCGACATCCGCGGCCGCGTCGCCCGGCTCGACACCACGCTGGAGCGGGTGCTGGCGCAGCACAGCTACCCGGCCGAGGTCGAGGCGCTGGTGGCGGAGGTCGCGCTGCTGACCGCGCTGATCGGGCAGACCATCAAGCTGCGCTGGAAACTGTCGTTGCAGGTGCGCGGCGACGGGCCGATCCGCCTGATCGCGTCGGATTTCTACGCCCCCACGGAAGAGGGCGCGCCGGGCCGCATCCGCGCCTTCGCCAGCTATGACGAGACGCGCCTCGAGCCGGGCGCAGAGCCGTTTCCCCAGATCGGCAAGGGCTATTTCGCCATCCTCATCGACCAGGGCAGCGGCATGGCGCCCTACCAGGGGATCACGCCCCTGGCCGGCGGATCGCTTGCGTCCTGCGCCGAGACCTATTTCGCCCAGTCCGAGCAGCTGCCCACGCGCTTCGCGCTGAGCTACGGCCAGAGCACCGTGCCGGGCGAGGGCGCCCATTGGCGCGCGGGCGGCGTGATGTTGCAGCACATGCCCAAGGCCGAGGTCCGGCCGGGTGCCGAGGGTGCCTCGGGCGAGGACGGGCTGCTGGCCGCGGACGACCTGATGGACGCGGACGAGGGCGAGAACTGGCGCCGCGCCAACCTGCTTCTCGACACGGTGGAGGCGCTGGAACTGGTCGGGCCGCATGTGGCGCCGACCGACCTTCTGGTGCGGCTGTTCCACGAGGAGACGCCGCGCGTCTTCGATGCGCAGCCGGTGGGCTTCGGCTGCACCTGCTCGCCCGAGAAGGTGCGCGAGAGCCTGTCGATCTACTCGGCCAAGGATATCGGCCACATGACCACCGAAGAGGGCATCGTGACCGCCGATTGCCAGTTCTGCGGCGCGCATTACGAGTTCGACCCCGAGAC
>CAZGHJ010000096.1:0-10391 GCA_964525355.1 uncultured Roseicyclus sp. | reverse complement strand
CTCGTCGGGCATGGTGAACATGATCAGGTCGCACCAGGCCGCCGCTTCCGCGATGCCCATGACCGTCAGCCCCTCGGCCTCGGCCTTGGCCGCGCTGGCCGAGCCTTCGCGCAGCGCCACGACCACGTTCTTCGCGCCCGAATCGCGCAGGTTCAGCGCATGGGCATGCCCCTGGCTGCCGTAGCCCAGGATCGCCACCTTCTTGTCCTTGATCAGGTTCACATCGCAATCGCGATCGTAATACACGCGCATCGTCGTCTCCTCGTCCCTTTGCGTGAGTCGTGTCCGGCGCGGACTATGCCCGCGCCGGCCGGAGGGTAGGCCAAGGATTTTGCATTTTTTCGCGCAATGGAATAGAAGATCATTCACGATACTGGTATTATTCGGGAAAGCCATGCTCGACGACACGGACCGGCGACTCCTGCGGCATCTTCAGGACGATCCCGACCAGCCCGCCAGCCGCCTTTCCGCCGCGGCCGGCCTGCCGCTGGCCACCTGCTACAAGCGGCTGGAGCGGTTGCGCGCTTCGGGCATCCTCAAGGGCACCCGCGCCGCGATCAACTGGCCCGCGCTCGGCTACACGGTCGAGGTCTCGCTCAGGCTCACGCTCGACAAGACCGCGCCGCGCGCCTTCGACGAGTTTCTCGCCGCCGCCCGCGCGGTGCCGGAAGTGACCGAGATCCAGACCTTCCTCGGTCGGGTCGACGCGCGGCTGGCCGTGATCGCCCGTGACATGGGCCATTACCAGGAAATCTACCGCGACCGCATCCTGACCCTGCCGCATATCGCGGATATCGAGGCGCTGATGCAGGTCGCCACGATCAAGGACCGCCAGACGCTGCCCCTATGAGCCTCGATCTCGACGCCATCGACCGCGCCATCCTGCGTGCGCTCCAGGAGGACGCGACGCTCAAGGCGGCCGAACTCGGCCGCCGCCTCGGCCTGTCGCAGCCCGCGGCCTGGCGGCGCATCCGGCGCCTGCAGGAGGCCGGCGCGCTCGGGCCGCGGCGGCTCGATCTCGACCTCGAGGCGCTCGGCTTCGGCGTCACCGTCTTTCTCGGCGTGAAACTGGGTCTGAAGGGCCGCGTCAGCCTCGCGGAGTTCGAGCGCGCCGTCGCGGCCATCCCCGAGGTGCAGACGGTGGAACACGTCCTGGGCCTTTACGACTACCGCCTGCGTGTCGTGGCCCGCGACCTGCCCGATTTCGAGCGTGTGCTGCGCCGGCGCATCATGACGCTGCCGGGCGTGGGCAATGTCGAGGCGAACGTGGTTTTGTCAGAAGAAAGGCGGCCCGGCCCCATAGGCTGACCGCTTCTGGTCATATGCCGGCCCGAATCGCTGCGCAGAAGGGCGGCATGTCGTACATGCCCCCCAGCCCCGAGTTGCGGTTTTCCCGCCTGGCCCCGACCGACCCGGCCTTCGCTCCGCTGGAGCGGGCCTTTACCGTCTTCGCGCGTCCCGCGCCGAAGCACCTCCTGTCCTGCCGCTGCGCGCTGTGCGCCGACCGCGACCGGGCCACGTCGACGGCCGGACGGCCGGCGCGGCACTGGTCGGATGGCGACGTGCTGGGCTGGTTCGGCGGGCTCGGTCCCGGCGGCGCCACGCAGAGCGTGCTGCGCGTCGCCTCGCGCACCGATCACGCCGTGTTCCGCTTTCTCCTGCCGCGCGTGCTGGAGATGCTGGCCGCCGGCGGCCTGCCGCCCGAGGAAAGCACCCTGCGCGTCCTGGCCGAGTTCCGTCCCGGCCGCATGGCGGGGCTCACCGCCGAGGAGGCGGCGCTGCTCGACCGGATCGGCGCGCTGGTCCTCGACCGCGCGCTGTCCTGCCCGGAGGGCGGCACCGACCTTTTCGGCACGCTGCAACTGCTCGCCCATGGCGGCTGGCCGCTTCGGCCCCGGCTGCGCCAGGCGCTGGCCGATCCCGAACTGCCCGCCGCGCTCGCCCGTGTCTGGGGGCGGACACCGCGCCGCGCGCCGCTCATCCCCGGGCTCTGGCCGGAGGGCGCGGCAGCGGAGCTTCAGGCCGCCTTCGTCACCGGGCGGATTGCCGAACTCCTGATGAATTTCGCCATGGCCCATGGCACGACCGCGGACGAGATGGACGACGCCATGCGCGCGGCCGACCGGCTGCTGGCCTGACCGTTCGCCACGCCGCCCGGCGCCGCGCGTCTCAGCCGCGCGCGCCGAGGCCGGTCTGCATCAGCACCCGGCGCACCGGCGCCACGCGGTAGATCGCGTCGAGCGCCCGCATCCGCAGATCCCGCAGGCCCTGCGCCTCGGCCATGGACGCGCGGTTCAGCGCATCGATCCCCGTGACCCGCGCCATCACGTCGGCATGGCGCGCGCGCGCATACCGCCGCAACAGATCCGGCGCGCCGGGGTCGTCGCGATGCGCCTCGGCCAGGTCCAGAAGCGTGCGGATATCGGCCAGGCTCATGTTCAGCCCCTGCGCGCCGATGGGCGGCACCACATGGGCCGCTTCGGCCACCAGTGCCACGCGCTCGCCCTCCATGCGTTCGGCCATCTGGCTGATGATCGGCCAGACCGTGCGCCGCGAGGCCAGCGTGAGCGGCCCGAAAAGATGCGCCGAGCGCTCGGTCATCTCCGCTTCGAAGGCCTCGGTGTCGAGGCCCGCAAGCCGCGCGATCTCGGGGCCGCGCTCCATCCAGACCACGGCCGAAGAGGGGCGCGCGACCCCGTCCGCGCCGGTGAAATCCGGCAGCGGCACCAGCGTGAAGGGCCCGCCCGAGCGATGCACCTCGGTCGAGACATTGCCGTGCGGGATCGGGTGCGTCACCGCGAAGGCCAGCGCCTTCTGCCCGTAGCGCGTGGTCCGGACACCGATCTTGGCAGCCTCGCGCACGGGCGAATTGCGCCCGTCGGCGGCCACGATAAGCTTCGCGCGCAGCCGCGTACCGTCGCTCAGCGTCACCCGCGCCTCGCCGGCCCGTGTCAGCACATGGGCCGTGCCCGTGCCGGGCCGGAACTCGGCCTGCGGCAGCGTCGTCAGATGCGCCACCATCTCGCGCCGCAGCAGCCAGTTGGGCAGGTTCCAGCCGAAGGGTTTCTCCGAGATGTCGGCGGCGTCGAAATCATGGGCCACACGGGGTTCCGCCACCTCGCCGCCCGCGTCCACGATGCGCATGACCTGCAACGGCATGGCATGTGCCGCCAGCCGGTCCCAGACGCCGATGCGCTCGAGGAAGGCCTGGGACGGTTGCAGGAAGGCCGTCGTGCGCAAATCCGCGCCCTCGGCCTCGCGCTCCGTCACCGGCGGCGCGGGGTCGGCGCACAGGGTCGAGAAACCGGCCTGGGAAAAGGCGATGGTCGCGGCAAGGCCGGCCACGCCGCCGCCGGAGACGAACACGTCGATGTCACGGATCTCGGTCATGCCGTGCAAGATAGGGCGCGCGGAGGTGGCCTTCGACGCGGCACTCTGTCCTGTTCCTACCGCGCCAGCAGGCCGAGGAAGCCCGTCAGGTCGTCGGTATGGTGGTGGATGTGCGCCGCCGGTTCGGGTGCGGGCGCCACATGCACGGTGCGCATGCCCATCGCGTGCGGCGCGGCGAGGTTGCGCGGGTCGTCCTCGAACATGGCCGCGCGCGCGGGTGCCAGCCCGTCGGTCGCGAAGACCGTGTCGAAGGCCGCCCGCGCCGGTTTCGGCCGGTAGCCCGCGTGCTCCACCCCGTAGACCGCGTCGAAAAGGCCCGAGAGCCCGCGCGCCGCCAGCACCCGCGCGGCATAGGGCGCGCTGCCATTGGTGTAGACGATCCGCCGGCCCGGCAGGGCGGCGATCCCGGCGGCGAGGTCCGGGTCGGGGCTGAGCACGGTGAAGTCGATCTCGTGCACCTCCTCCAGGTAGGGCTCGGGGTCCACCTCGTGGTGCAGCATCAGCCCCGCCAGCGTCGTGCCGTGCTCGCGCCACCAGGCATGGCGCAGCCGGTCGGCCTCGGCCGCCTCGACGCCCGCGACCCGCATCACGTAATCGGTCATGCGCAGGTTGATCTGGTCGAAGAGCCGCGTCTCGGGCGGGTAGAGCGTGTTGTCGAGGTCGAAGACCCAGGTGTCGACATGGGTGAAGTGTTCCGCTGGCATGACAGTGGGGTAGGGCAGGGGCGTGGGCCTGTCCAGCCCCGGCCCGCCCCGCGCGGCGGCGCCCGGCCCGACCGGGCCGGGCGCGTGCGATTATTCGTACGAATAATCGCGAGGGCGCGCCGCCGCCGCCGGCCGCGACCGGACCGTGGCGCATGTCCGGAACCTTGCATCTTCCCGGCGTGGCGGTCTTCTATGGCGGCGCCCGTCACGGCTGCTCCGGACCGGGCAGGATTTCCCATCTGGGGGCATCGCATGGAGAGCCCGGAACTCTTCTGGGCCGCGGCAGTCGTCGCGGCCTTTCTCGTCGGCAGCGGCAAGGGCGGCTTGCCCATGGTCGCCATGCTCAGCGTGCCGGTCATGTCGCTCGTCATGCCGCCGATGCTGGGGGCGGCACTTCTTCTGCCAGTCTACATCATCAGCGACGTCTACGGGATGTACATCTACCGCCGGTCGTTCTCGCCCAGAAACCTGGCCATTCTCATCCCCGCCGCCGCCCTCGGGATCCTCGCAGGCTACCTTGTGGCCGACGCGATCGACGACGATGCCGTGCGCATCCTGATCGGCGTCGTCGGCCTGTCGTTTCTCGCCATGCGGCTGGTGTCGTGGATCGGCGGCCGCGCGACACCGCGCCCCGCCGACATCCCGCGCGGTATCTTCTGGGGGGGCGTGTCCGGCTTCACCAGCTTCGTCAGCCATGCCGGAGGGCCGGCCTTCCAGGTCTACGCCCTGCCGCAGCAGATGCCGAAAATGATGTTCGCCGGGACATCGACCATCCTCTTCGCGGTCATCAACCTGATGAAGGTGCCGCCCTATATCGCGCTGGGCCTGATCGAATGGGGCGATGCGGGGGTCGTGGCCGCTCTGGCGCCGGTGGCGGTGTTCGGCGCCTGGCTGGGATACAGGATCACGCGGATCATTCCCGAACGCGTCTTCTTCTTCCTCGTGGAGATCGCGCTCTTCGCGATTTCGGTCAACCTGATCCGGGTCGGGCTGACCGGCGGGTGAGAGGCGCGTGACCCCGGCATCGGGGCGTCGGACGGCACGCGGTCGGGACATGGGATGTACGTGGAATGTACGTGGATTGTACGTCCCGCGAAACGGGGCTGGACGGGGGCGCCCCGCCCGCCTAGCCTGCCTTGCACACGAATGGATAAGACACGATGAAGACCCGGGCCGAGCCCAACCGAGACGCTTACGACCTGATCCTCGACGCGATCGATCAGGGGCTCTACAAACCCGGCGACCGGCTGGTGGAAAGCGAACTGGCCGACCGGTTCGGGGTCAGCCGCACGCCGATCCGCGAGGCGCTGCAACGGCTCGAGACGCAAAGCCTGCTGACCCGCGATGGCCGCTCGCTGATCGTGGCCTCGCTCGATCACGCGCAGATGGCCGAGCTTTACACCGTGCGCCAGGAGCTCGAGGGGCTCGCCGCGAAACTGGCCGCCAAGCACGCCGCGGACGAGGAGATCCAGGTCCTGCGCGACATGGTCGAGGCCGACCGGACGCTTCTGTCGGACCCCGAGGCGCTGGCGCGCGCCAACCGGCGCTTCCACCACCAGATCCACCTCGCCAGCCACAACCGCTTTCTCGTCCAGCAGCTCGACCTCGTCTACCGCTCCATGGCGCTCATGGCGCGCACCTCGCTCGCCGCGGCGGGGCGGGGCGAGAAGGCGCTGGCCGAGCATGCCGCGATCGTGGAGGCCATCGCCGATCATGACGGCGACCGCGCGGCGAAGGCGCTGAAGGATCACCTGTCGATCGCCTTCGTGGTGCGCCTGAAGGAAGAGGCCGAGAAGACCTGACGCTCAGGGCGCGCGCGCGCTCCGGTCCGGCCTGTGCCGGGCCTCTTGCGCGGGTGCGATGGCCGTGGGCTTCGCGACGGCGTCCTCTTCCCTCTCGCCGGCGGCCGCCCCGTCGAGGCTGGCATCGGGGGGCGGAAGGCTTCCGTAAACCCCGTGGCGGGTCTTGTGCCAGAAGAACGGCCGCGCGATCAGCTCCAGCGCACCGAGCCACGCCGCCAGCGTGCCGAGCGCGTAATAGACCTCCACCAGCGGCGCGTAGCGGCGCAGGTGGCGCAGATGCGGCGCGGCGCAGGCATGGACCGACACGGCGACCGACATCACGAAGGACAGCATCATGAAGGCGCCGATCCCCATGGCCTGACCGGGCGACAGCACGTCGCCCAGCGGATGCGGCACGCCGAAAGGCAAAAGCACGAGGCTCCACAGAAGCGGCGCGAGGAAGAAGCCCATGACCGCCGTCAGCATCTGCGCCTGCAGGCCGAGAAAGCGCCACGTGCCCAGGTCGCGCCACAGCGCGGCGGGCTCGCGCATCGCGGTCGCCCAGGTGATCAGGTAGCCCTTCAGCCAGCGCGAGCGCTGCCGGATCCACGGGATCGCGGCGGCGTTGGCCTCCTCGTAGGTGGTGGTGCGGCTGAGCTCGGTCCGGTAGCCCGCCCGCGCAAGCCGCAGGCCCAGATCGGCGTCCTCCGTCACGTTATGCGCGTCCCATCCGCCCACCGCGTCGAGCGCCTTGCGCCGGACGAACACCGTGGTGCCGCCCAGAGGCACGAACAGGCCCAGCCGCTGGACCCCCGGCAGGAGCACCCGGAACCACGACGCGTATTCCACGGTGAAAAGCCGCGCCATCAGGTTGTGATCGGCGTTGTAATAGTCCAGCCGCCCCTGGAGGCAGGCGACCTCGGGCGCGACCTCGTCGAAGCGGTCCACGATCTGCGCGATCTGGTTGGGGTCGGGGCGGTCCTCGGCGTCGTAGATGCCCAGGATCTCGCCCTGGGCGAAGGGCAGGGCGTAGTTCAGTGCCCGCGGCTTGGTGCGCGGGGCGCCGTCGGGGACACGGATCGCGCGCATGTTGGGCGGCAGCCCGGCCCGCGCCACGGCCCGGGCGGTGACGGTGTCGTCGGCCTCCATCAAGAGGAGGATGTCCAGCCGCTCGGGCGGATAGCGCAGGCGCGACAGGTGGGCGATCAGGCGCTGGGCGATCTCCGCCTCGCGGTAGAGCGGCACGAGGATCGACACCACGGGCGGGCGCATGGCGGCGTCGCCCTCGCCGGCGGCGGTGTCTCGGGGAAGCGTGTCGGCCGGGTGGCGCAGCACGCTGACGAAGGCGGCCGTCTTCAGGGCGATATTGGCCACGAAGGCGACCCCGGCGAGACCGAAGGCGGCGATCGCCACTTCCCGCGGCCAGAGGATTTCCACAACCAGAAGCACGAGCGCGGCCGGCACCGCGATGCGCAGCACGCGGCGCGCCTGCCAGCTGCGGCAGGAGTTCTCCGCCGGAACGCGCGTTTCGGCCTCCCGCGCGAGGCCCGCGCCCCAGACCTCCGTCTGCGCGGCGAGGATCTCGTCGCGGCGGGCCAGCGCGGGCACCAGCCGGTAGCGCCCGGACGTGGCGCGGCCGAGCCTCTGGAACAGGTCGGGCCGCGCCGTCGCGACCAGGATCGTGTCGCCCACCCGGCGCCACGGCACCGCTTCGCAGTCGAGCGCCAAGTGCCGCGGCAGAAGCCGGGCGAGACGCGGATCGGGCGGCGGGTCGGCAAGGTCGGCCCGGCCGATGCGGTAGACCCGGCCGAGCGCGGCCAGCAGCGCCTCTTCGGCGACGATGCCGCGCAACAGAAGAACCCGCGCCAACGGCATGTCGAGATCGCGTGCCGCGGCTTCGGCAGCCGGCGCGGCCTCGTCGCTCAGAAGCCCGGCCTCGATCAGGTCCTGCGCGAGGACCGCATCTGCGGCGCGCGCAGTTCCGGGGCCCGCCTCGGGACGGGCGTCCACGACCACGTGCAGCCGGTGCAGCCCCTCGGGCGGCGGCACGCGCCGGGGCGATGCGATGGTGGGCCGCAGACCCGCGCGTCCGGCGACGCGGACGGGCCCGTCCCGCGCGGTCCCGGCGCCCCCGTCATCGGCGGGCGCTGTGTAGATCGGTTCACCATCCATGTGCTGTCGCAAGTCCAAGCCCCGGCGACAGCTTGCGGGATTTGGGTTAATGCACGGTAAACAATTGGTTAACAGCGCCGGGTGTTTCCACAGCTCCGTCCACAGGCCGGAAGGGCGCCGCCGACCGCCGCGGCCGGACGCGCCCGGACACGGGATCGGCCCCGGGGTTCAGCCGTGGATCGGACCGCCGCCCGGTGCGCGCTGCGGGCCCGCGTCAGGCCCCGCGGGTGGCCTTGTGATGGGCCACCGCGGCGGCGAAGCGCTCGAAGAGGTAGAAGCTGTCCTGCGGACCGGGGCTCGCCTCGGGGTGGTACTGAACCGAGAAGACCGGCCGATCCTCCATGCGGATGCCGCAATTCGACCCGTCGAAGAGGCTCACATGGGTTTCGCGGACACCGTCGGGCAGGCTCTGGCTGTCGACGGTGAAGCCGTGGTTCATCGAGGTGATCTCGACCTTGCCGGTCTCGAGATCCTTCACCGGATGGTTCGCGCCGTGATGGCCGTGGTTCATCTTGACCGTCTGCGCGCCCAGTGCGCGCGCCAGCATCTGGTGACCCAGGCAGATGCCGAAGACCGGCAGCTCGGCGTCGAGGATGCCGCGGATCATCGGCACGGCATAGGCACCCGTGGCCGCCGGATCGCCGGGCCCGTTCGACAGGAACACGCCATCGGGCGACTGGGCCAGGACCTCCTCGGCGGTGGCGGTCGCGGGCATGACCGTCACATCGGCGCCGACGCTGGCGAGACAGCGCAGGATGTTGCGCTTGGCGCCGTAGTCGAGCGCCACGATCTTCGGCGCGGGGATCGCGGGATCGCGCCGCCCGAAGCCGTCGGGCCAGGCCCAGCGGGTCTCGTCCCAGCGGTAGGATTGCGCGCAGGTCACGTCGCGGGCGAGGTCCACGCCCACGAGCCCCTTGAAGCCGCGCGCGGCCCGCACCAGCGCCTCGAGATCGAAATCGCCCGAGGGGTCGTGGCTCAGCGCCACATGCGGCGCGCCCTGCTGGCGGATCGCGCGCGTCAGCCGCCGCGTGTCGAGCCCGCCGATGCCCACGCGGCCGGTCCGCGTGAGCCAGTCCCGCAGATCGCCCGTGGCGCGCCAGTTCGACGGCACGCTCGGATCCCATTTCACCACCATCCCCTCGGCGACGGGATCGGCGGTCTCGTCATCCTCGGCGTTCACGCCCACATTGCCCACATGGGGGAAGGTGAAGGTCACGATCTGCCCCGCGTAGGAGGGGTCGGTCATGATCTCCTGGTAGCCGGTCATGGCGGTGTTGAAGCACAGCTCGGCCACCCGGGTCCCGGTCGCGCCGAAGCCGCGGCCGTAGAACACCGTTCCATCGGCGAGGGCGAGACAGGCGGTCGGTTTCTGAGGCATGGGCGGCGCTCCGGCGCTGGCGGCAGGGACGGCGCCGGGCGTGCCCGGCGTCCAGTGCCGCGGTGTATTGAGCGCGCCCGGCGCGGTCAAGCGGGCGCGGCGGGGGGATATTGTGGAGGGAGGGCCGCTGCCCTATCTAGCGCCCTCAGGGGTGCCGACAGCCGGGGGAAAGCCAGATGGGCATGGGGTTGAGAGAACGGATCGCGAGCGGCCTGAAGGAGGCCATGCGCGAGAAGGACGCCACGCGGCTGTCCACGCTGCGCCTGATCAACGCGGCGATCAAGGACCAGGACATCGCGGCGCGGGCCAAGGGTTCGGGGGACGGGGTGGGCGAGACCGAGGTGCTCGCCATCCTGGGCAAGATGGTCAGGCAGCGCCAGGAAAGCGCGCGCGCCTACGAGGAAGGCGGGCGGCTGGAACTCGCGGAGAAGGAACAGGCGGAAATCGCCGTGATCGAGGATTTCCTGCCCCGGAGGCTGTCCGAGGCCGAGGTGGAGGCGGCCATCACCGCGGCCATCGCCGGGACGGGGGCCACGGGCCTGCGCGACATGGGCCGCGTGATGGGCGAGCTGAAGGGCCGCTACACGGGCCAGATGGATTTCGGGGCCGTGGGGCCGATGGTGAAGGCGCGGCTGGGCTGAGGCGGCCGCCGGTCCTGCCGGGCTGGGCCTCTCACGGTGAGAGACCCGGTCAACCTGCTGGCGAGAATGGATAATCCGGAACCGTCAACGCGCCGTTAACCATGTCGGCGCCGGCAGGCGCCGGCACGCCGATGCCCGGCCCGCAAGGGCTGTCCCGGCCTGTCCGGCATCTTGTCCGGGGCCGAAGTCCGGGGAAGAGCCCGTGGCCGCCGCCCGCGCTCCGGATGTCCGTCGCGATGATTTCGACCAGCACACCCGTCTCTGCCCGGTGGGGTCGGCCCGTTCGGGACACCGATCCTCGCCGCGCGGTCGCGTCGTGGCGGGG
>CAZGHJ010000095.1:0-10435 GCA_964525355.1 uncultured Roseicyclus sp. | reverse complement strand
TGAAATGAAACCAATCAAATTGTGGGGAACTCATGATTGGGAATCTCAAATTGAAAAAGCCAGCCACCGTCGCGATGACGGCGATGGCATTGACCATGGCGCCAGCCGTTGCAAGCGCCACGACCCTTAACATCACCAGCGTTACGGGTGAATGGACTTCGACGGACCCTGGCATACCGCCGATCAGCCAACCGCTGCCGAACGAGATCCGGTGGGGCACTCCTGCCAGCAACGCCGGTCAGAGCGGCTATCGGTTCGACGGCGTCGCGCCCCCGACCCAGACGGGCATTGCCGCGGACACGGCCTTCAACCTCGGCACGTTCACGCACTTCAACAACCCGATCTTCAGCCCGTCGCTCGAGTCGGCGGAACTTGAAGTGACGATCAACTTCGACATCATCGACGAGTTTTCGAACGTCCTCGCGGGTCAGTCGATCACGTCCGTGTTCAACTTCGCGCATACCGAAACAACCAACAGCGCCAGTCCGTGCGCCAACGGCGAAGCGAATAACCAGGGTGTCAACATCAACGGCTGTGCCGACCTTGTCACGGCCGTCACGAACCCGTCCTCGACGCTGGCCTTCTCGATCGGCAACGAAGATTTCGTGTTCGACCTCCTCGGTTTCTGCACCACCTGCTCGGACCCGATCCAAGCGTTCAACGAGTTCTGGACGATCGAGGAGGACGACAACGTTGCATTCCTCGTCGCCCGCTGGACGTCGGAAGAGAACCTGACAAACGTCCCACTGCCCGCAGCGGGCTGGATGCTGCTGGCCGGTCTCGGCGGCCTGGGCCTGATGCGGCGCAAGCAGAAGCAAGACGCGGCCTGACCGCGGGGTACGCTGCGCAGACGGCGACTCTCTCCTGCATTTCGGGCGCCCCCGCGACGGACAGGTCGCGGGGGCGCTCTCTTTTTGTGCGCATGGCGGCGCGAGAGCGTCCGTCCGCACAAAAAACAGGCAGACTTTAAACGCTTTCCATTCAAGCGATTGCGGCAAAGCCAAAGCAACCCAAGGGCGAACACCCAAAATAGTTGTCACTGCATTGTGTTTTGCATGGTAATATTTACACGTGCCCCGGTTTGTCCAGGCATGCGGGCTGTCGCAGTCCGCGAAGCGCAACGTGCATGTGGGGAGAGAGAGATGATTTCCAGCACCTTACCGAAGACAAGAGCCTTGCTTGCCGCGGCCACGGTCGCGGTGGCGGCCTTCGCGGCGGGGGCGGTGCAGGCCGCGACCGTCAACATCAGCAACATCGTCGCGTCCTGGACATCCGTGACGCCCGGATCGGCAACCAACATCACCGGCCTGACCACGAATGTCGTGGGCTGGGGTAACGGGGTCAACGGCGGGCCGCAGAGTTCCTACGCGTTCAACCCCGTCGCAACGCCGTTCGTCGCGGCCTCGCCGTTCAACGTGGGCGAGTTCGTGCACAACAACAACCCGATCACCGGGACGCCGATCACCAGCGCGACACTCTCGCTCCAGGTGATGGGCGACGTGGACGGCAAGGACTTCATGCTGACCGACCTGTCGATCTTCCAGCACAACGAGACGGCCAACACGCCGCCCTGTAATCCCCCCGGCACCCCGGCCTGTCCTGACGTCGTGACGTTGGTCAGCGAAGTCGCTGGTGAGGTGGGTGTTGTGGTCGGCGGCCAGCTGGTCGAGTTGAAGATCGACGGCTTCCCCAGCGGCCTGTCGTTCATCACCCAAGAGGGCGCGGCCAACAGGGCACCGCTGACGGCATCCTTCACGGTGACGGCCGTGCCGCTTCCGGCGGCGGGCTGGATGCTGCTGGCCGGGCTGGGCGGCCTCGGCCTGATCCGCAGCCGGCGGAAGGCGGCGGCCTGACGGTCCCGCACATGACCACCATGAGAAGCCCCGTGTTCGCGCGGGGCTTTTCCTTGCGGGCGGGGCAATCGGGCCGCTCAGACCTCCCGCCGGAGCCGTCTGACGACCGGGACCATCGCCGCGCAGATCAGCAGGCACCACAGCCCCAGGACCGGCGCCTGGGCCGGAAAGCTGACGCCCAGATCGATCACCAGCCCCGTGAGCCCCGGCCCGATCGCCGTGGACAGGACCATGAGCGCGGTGGCGACCGCCCGCACCGAGCCCAGGTGATCCGTCCCGTAGACCGCCGGCAGGAGCGTGCCGACCAGCGCGCCCGTCATGCCCTGGGTGATGCCGAGCAACCCCAGCGTCGCGATCCATCCGCCCACACCGGAGGCCCCCGCCAGAAGCGTGATGCCAAGCCCCATCGGCAGCACCGCGACCGGCAGGAGCAGCGCGGGCCCGAACCGGTCCGCCACCCAGCCCGCCGCGAAGGAGGCGGCGATGGTCGCGCCGGCATAGGCGGCGTAGCCCGGCGCCATGGCCGTCAGCGTCCAGCCCTTCACCTCGGCCACGTGGACCTGGTGGAAGAAGACCACCGTCCCGATAAAACCCGGCGTCAGCAGCAGCGGCACGAGCGCGCGGAAGAACCAGTGGCGCAGCACCTCGGGCCGCTGCCAGTGGCGCCCGCCGAGGCCCGGACTGCCCGCGCCGGCCACATGGCCCCGCGGCGCGCGGTCCCTCGCCAGCAGCCAGGTCAGAAGCGGGACCAGGCAGACGAGGATCACGGCCGCGACCACCCCCCAGCTTCCCCGCCAGCCGATCCACCCCATCAGCAGGACGGCCGGCAGCGGCAACAGCACCTCGCCCAGGGGATAGCCCAGGTTGGTCAGCGCCATGGCCCGCCCGCGCGTGGCCACGAACCAGCGCGCCATGGCCGTCACCTTGATATGGCTGAACATGCCCTGCCCGCAGAACCGCAGCAGGAAGACCGCCAGCACCAGCGTCCAGACCTGCGAGCCCAGCGCCATCAGCGCCGCCGCGCCTGCGAAGGCCACGGCGATCAGGGGCGCCAGCCGCGACAGCGGCACCGTGTCCGCCCAGCCGCCCTTGCCCAGCAGCAGCGCCGCCGAGCACAGGGTAGCCAGCGTGTAGAGCAGGCCCCAGTCCCCGTCGCTCAACCCGTAGGAGGCGCGGATCTCGCCCGCGAAGAGCGATATGAAATAGGTCTGGCCGAACGAGGACCCGAAGGCGAGCAGAAACCCGGTCGCCAGCCAGCGCAGGTTCTCGGACAGGAATTGGCGCATGGGCGGTCCTTCGGCGCAGACGGGTCGGTGTCGACGTACTCCTCTAGGCGTCCATGGCCCCGAGGACCAGCGGCGCCGTCGGGCGGCGCAATGCCATTGACAAGACTGGCAAACGGAAACAGGACACGATCCACGGGGACAAGGACACGCTCTCATGCTGCGACTGGCCTGCGCCGCCACCCTTGCGCTGATACTGGGGTCAGGCAAGGGTATCGGCAATGAATTCTGGATCTCGCCCGCGGCCTATCGCTGGGCGCCCGGAGAGGTCGTGCTGGCCGATCTGCGCGTGGGCGCGGCGTTCACCGGCACGCGGCAGGGGTTCGTTCCCCAAAGTTTCACGCGGTTCGAGATCCTGACCGGCGACAGCGTGATCGCGGTCGAGGGCAGCGTCGGCGACATTCCCGCACTCGGCGGGCTGGAACTGCCCGAAGGGCTGGCGGTGATCGTGCACGAGACGGCCGGCCGCGAAATGACCTGGGACGACTGGGACCGCTTCGCGGCCTTTGCCGATCACAAGGGTCTGGGCGACGTGACGGAGATGAAGGCCGCGCGCGGGCCGACCCCGGCCGATATGGTCCGCGAGGAATATGTCCGCTACGCCAAGTCGCTCGTCGCCATCGGCCACGGTGCGGGCACGGACCGGGTCGTGGGGCTGCGCACCGAACTGGTGGCGCTCGCCAATCCCTACACGGACGACCTGGCCGGCGCGATGCCGGTGCAGCTTTACGTCGACGGCGCGCCGCGCAGCATGGCCCGGGTGGAGGTCTTCGCCCGGCCGGCGGACGGTGGCGGCGAGACGGCGGTATCGGTCTACGAGACCGACAGCAACGGCATCGTCGTGTTGCCGATCCGGCAGGGTACGGAATACCTGGTGACGGCCGTCACGCTCGAGTTCCCCGGCGACCCCGAGGCGGATGTCGAGGCGGAGGCGGACGTGACCTTGCGCACGCTCTGGGCGAGCCTGACCTTCGAAGCGCCGCGCCCCGAGCCATCGCCCTGAACCCGCGCCCCGTGCGCGCCCGACGGGCTTGTGCATGACGGCCGTGCGCGCTAACGCAAGCGCGGGCCAAACGGGAGACCTGCCATGGAGAAGTTCACGAAACTGACCGGCGTCGCGGCGCCGATGCCCCTGATCAATGTCGACACCGACATGATCATCCCCAAGCAGTTTCTGAAAACCATCCAGCGCACGGGCCTCGGCAAGAACCTGTTCGACGAGATGCGCTATGACGACAACGGCGCGGAGATCCCCGATTTCGTCCTGAACAAACCCGCCTACCGCGACGCGCAGATCCTGGTGACGGGCGAGAATTTCGGCTGCGGCTCGTCGCGGGAACACGCGCCCTGGGCACTTCTGGATTTCGGCATCCGCTGCGTGATCGCGCCGTCCTTCGCGGACATCTTCTTCAACAACTGCTTCAAGAACGGCATCCTGCCCATCGTCCTGCCGCAGGAGGACGTCGACAAGCTGATGGAGGATGCCGAGCGCGGCGCGAATGCCGTCGTCACCGTCGATCTGGAGACCCAGACCATCACCGGCCCCGATGGCGGCGAGATCACCTTCGACGTCGATCCGTTCCGCAAGCACTGCCTGCTCAACGGGCTCGACGATATCGGCCTGACGCTCGAAAAGGCGCCCGCCATCGACGCGTTCGAGGCCGCCGCCGCGCAGGCTCGCCCCTGGGTCTGAGGCGGCGGGCCGCGCCTCCACGGACATCTGATGCAAATGCGGCACAGGCCGGCGCGTATTCTGGCGGCCTGTGGATAAGCGTGCCCGGTGAACGGTTGCGCCCCCAGACTAATCTGGGCAATTTTGTGGCAAAAGTCGGGCGATCTTCTCCCGTTTCGGTCCAGTTTTCACAAAAACGGACCGATCGGGCCATGCTCGTGACCGATCCATGAACCAGAAGCGGGATCAACCGGCTTCGCCTTTGAGGTAGACCGAGTGCTCAGCCAGCTTGCGGGCGCCACGATGCGTGCATGCGTCGTGATCCTCGTGATCGCGACGCCGGCCCTTATGATCCCGGGCACATCGCCGGAGGGCGCGCAGGGCGTCATGCTTGTCGCACTGGCGCTCGGGGTCTTCGTGGCGGTGGAATATGCTTCGACCTATCCCGCCCTGATCGCGTTCCGGGACGCGCCGCCCTTCAACCGGCTGCGCCTGCTGGCCCTGTTCGTCACGCTGTTCCTGCTGAGCCTGATCGCAACCGGCGAGTCCGGCCAGGGCTCGAGCCTCGCGCTGATCGTGAACGCCTTCGGCATCGTCGTGGCGGAGGCGCTCGATTTCCCGTACAGCCCGGTGCAGATGATCGGCGTGCACCTGCCGCCGGGGCTCGACCCGTTTCTCGTCGCCAAGGTTCAGGGCATGACGGGCCTTGCCACGCTCGTCCTGCTGGCCACCGCCGGGGTCTTCGCACTGATGACACGCCTGGCGCGATGGCCGAACCGCGACAGCCCGTTCAACGTCTGGATCAATCTGCCGACATTCGACCCCAATGGCGGGGGCGACATCGTCAAGCGGTTGCGCCGCACCGGCGCGCTGACCATGATCGCGGGGGCGGTGGCGCCGTTCGTCCTGCCTGTCGTGGGCGTGGTGGCGGCCAATCATGTCGGGCTCGACGTGCTCGGCTCGCCGCATGCCCTGGTCTGGGGGATCACGTTGTGGATGTTCATTCCGCTCAGCCTCATCATGCGCGGCCTCGCGATGAGCCGTATCGCGGCCATGATCGGCCGGCGCCGCGACCGGCTGACGGCATCCGTGGCCTCCGACGCACCCTCGGCGCCGGCCTTGTCGCGGTAGCGGCCGCGCTCTGGGCCGCGGGCGCGGCGGGGGAGTCGCTGAGGCTCGCGCAGTTCCATACCGATCTGTCACGCACCGGGCCCGGCCTTCTGCTTCGGGACATCGTCAGGGGCGACGACCCGCAGGTGGAGGCAACCACCGAGGTCATCGCGGCCGCGGACGCCGATATCCTCGTGCTGATGAACGTGGATTTCGACGCCGGACGTGCCGCGCTGGACGCGCTGGCCGACAGTCTTGCCGCCGCGGGCCAGCCCTATCCGCACCGGCTGGCCCTGCCGCCCAACAGCGGGCGGCCAACAGCGGTCGACCTCGACGGAGACGGCCGCACCTGGCGCGCGCGGGACGCGGTCGGCTTCGGCTATTTCACCGGCGATGGCGGCATGGCGCTCCTGTCGCGGCACCCGATCGGCACGGTGCGGGATTTCACCGCCATGCCGTGGGTTGCCCTGCCCGGCGCCACGGCGGCCGAGGTGACGCCGGCCGAGGCGCTGCCGGACCTGCCGCTGCACACGGTCGGCGCCTGGGACGTCGAGATCCTGACGCCCTCCGGGACGCTCCACGTTCTGGTCAGCGACGCCACCCCGCCGGTTTTCGACGGGCCGGAGGACCGCAACGGGCTGCGCAACGCGGACGAGTTGCGCTTCTGGGCCGACTATCTCGACGGCTGGAGTCCGCAGGGCGCACCATTCGCGGCGACCCGCTTCGCGATCATGGCCAATCTCGAGATCGATCCCGCGCGGGGCGAGGGCCGGCGCGAAGCGCTGCGCGCGCTGCTCGATCACCCGGCTCTCCGGGATCCCGCCCCGCGCGCGCCCGGCGGGGGCACCGCGACCGCCGACTGGCCCGAACCGCAACCCGGCAAGCTGCGCGTGGACTACATCCTGCCGTCGCGGACGCTGCGCGTGACCGGCACGGGCATCCTCTGGCCCGAGGCGGGTGAGACGCTCATGGGCCTCGACGCCGAGACCGCCGCGACCGCGTCCGACCACCGGCTTGTCTGGGTGGATGTCACGCTCCCTTGACCCTCCGGGGCGGTGCGACTACGCGATTGCGCGACCAGATAACGAGGGATCCGAACCATGACCGACCGCACTCTGCTCATCCTGCCCGGCGACGGCATCGGCCCCGAGGTGATGGCCGAGGTGCGCAAGGTCATCGACTGGTTCGGCACGCAGGGCATCGCCTTCGACGTGAGCGAAGACCTCGTGGGCGGCGCGGCCTATGACGCGCATGGCACGCCGCTGACCGACGCGACCATGGCAAAGGCGCAAGAGGTCGACGCGGTGCTTCTGGGCGCGGTGGGCGGGCCGAAATACGACACGCTCGATTTCTCGGTGAAGCCCGAACGCGGCCTCCTGCGCCTGCGCAAGGAGATGGACCTTTACGCCAACCTGCGGCCCGCGCAGTGCTTTGACGCGCTCGCGGATTTCTCCTCGCTCAAGAAGGACGTGGTCGCGGGCCTCGACATCATGATCATCCGCGAATTGACATCGGGCGTCTATTTCGGCGAGCCCCGCGGCATCCATACCGAGGGCAACGAGCGCGTCGGCATCAACACCCAGCGCTACACCGAGTCCGAGATCGCCCGCGTGGCGCGCTCGGCCTTCGAACTGGCACGCAAGCGCGACAACAAGGTCTGCTCGATGGAGAAGGCCAATGTGATGGAATCGGGCGTGCTCTGGCGCGAGGTGGTGCAGGAGGTGCACGACGCCGAGTATCCTGACGTGGAACTCAGCCACATGTATGCCGATGCCGGCGCCATGCAGCTGACGCGCTGGCCGAAACAGTTCGACGTGATCGTGACCGACAACCTGTTCGGCGACCTCCTGTCGGACCTCGCCGCGATGCTGACCGGATCGCTCGGCATGCTGCCCTCGGCCTCGCTCGGCGCGCCGATGGAAAACGGCCGGCCCAAGGCGCTTTACGAGCCCGTGCATGGAAGCGCGCCCGACATCGCGGGCCAGGGCAAGGCCAACCCGATCGCCTGCATCCTCAGCTTCGCCATGGCGCTGCGCTATTCCTTCGACCTCGGCGCCGAGGCCGACCGCCTGGAAAAGGCCGTCGAGGCGGTGCTGGCCGACGGGCTCCGCACGGCGGACCTTCTGGGCGAGGAGGGCATGACCCCGGTCAGCACAGCCCAGATGGGCGACGCGATCGTCGCGAAGCTGGCCCAGGGCTGATCCGGGCCGGCGCCCCGGGCCTGCGTCCGCCCGCACGAAGGTGGGGACGGCCTGTCCCGCCCGCAAGTTTGGGCGTTCCCGGTAATGACGGGTATCCAGACACAGGGCGGCGGGTCTCGGCACGGAACCGGCGCGCATGTGCAACGGGCAACTCGGCGCGTCCGAGACGGCGCATCGCCGTGATGTAAGTCGTCCGCGGATTGGACTACCCTCGCGGGCGACCCGCAATCCCTGTGCAACCGGACCGATCCCCGTGACCCCAAACCTCCGCGGCGTCCTGCTGGCGCTGGCCGCCTTCGGCATCTTCGCCACGCATGATGCGATCATCAAGTATCTCGGCGGGGCCTATGCGCCCTTCCAGATCGTGTTCTTCAGCGTGCTCTTCGGCTTCCCGATGGTCACCTTCCTGATGATGCGGGACGCGTCGCGCGAGAACCTGATCCCGGTCCATCCGTGGTGGACCGCGGCGCGGACGCTGGCCGTGGTCGTGACGGCAAGCGCGGCCTTCTACGCCTTCTCGGCGCTGCCGCTGGCGCAGGTCTACGCGATCCTCTTCGCCGCACCGCTTCTGATCACGGTGCTCGCCATCCCGATCCTGGGCGAGCGCGTGGGCCTGCGGCGCGGGCTCGCGGTGCTGGTGGGGCTCGGCGGGGTCATGGTCGTGCTGCAACCGGGTGCGACGGAATTCTCCCTCGGCCACCTCGCGGCGCTCACGGCGGCGGTCTGCGGCGCGTTCGGCTCGGTCATCATGCGCAAGATCGGGCGCGAGGAACGCTCGGTCGTCCTGATCCTCTATCCGATGATGGCCAACGTGGTGCTGATGGGCGCGGCCATGCCCTTCGTCTACGTGCCGATGCCGGGGGCCGACCTCGCGCTGCTGGCGGTGATCGCGTTCATGGCGCTCGTCGCCACGACCTGCCTCATCTTCGCCTATCGCCTCGCCCCGGCCGCGACCGTGGCGCCGATGCAATATTCCCAGATCATCTGGGCCTCGGCCTATGGCGCACTGTTCTTCGGCGAGGGGCTGGACCGGGCGACGCTCCTGGGGACGGGGATCATCGTGGCCTCGGGCCTTTACATCGTCTTCCGCGAGGATCGCGGGGGCCGGTCGTCGACGACGCCGGTCCTGCGCACCCGCTCGCGCATCGCCTCGCCCGCCGCGCCACGCGTGGCGCCGTTCCTGTCCGGGACCCGCCGCGGCGCACAACATCGCGACACCAGTGGCGCCACATCGGCCGACGCCGATTGACGCCCTTGCAAAGCCCCGTTGTCGGCGCTATCCCGCGCGGCACGGTCGGAGTGTAGCTCAGCCTGGTAGAGCACTGTCTTCGGGAGGCAGGGGTCGGAGGTTCGAATCCTCTCACTCCGACCAGACTATCTAAAGTGTTAAGGCAGGATTTTTCCCACTCGCAGGAAATTGTCTGGGTCACGATGCAGATTGCTCGTTCCTTCTGTTCCCTGTTTGCTCCAATTCAAAGAGAAAAAATCGTCACCGGGCCGACGGTGGTGGGGCTGATCAAAAGCAGTGAAGAAACACCGTATGCCTGATCAGTACATCACCAGAAGCACGATTGAGAAGCAATCGCAGAAATACAGGAGGCTGCGGAACCTCGCCCGACGAGGCTACAGGGCCTTGGTCTGAAGGTGCGACCACTGGGTCTGCTTAGGAACGCAGATGACGTGCTCGGCGAGGTAATCTTCGGGGTCTGGCCCGATGTGAAAAACTGTGAGATCAAACGACCCGTAGCGGGGGGAGCCCCCAACTTTGTCGGTGGGCCGTCTTGAAACACGCGATCCTGAGATGTGACTATGCTGTCCGTGCCGATGACGCCGCGCTCGGCCAGGTGGTGGGCGCCGGGTGCAAGGCCGCGTTCGGCGGGCGCTCCACCCGAGCGTCGCGGCGCGCGGGCAGGCCCGGCGCGGCAAGGCATCCCGCCCGCAAGGTAGCCTAGTCCATGGCCCGCGACACGCTTTGGAAACTCCGGCGCGAGATTGCCCGGCTCGGCGCCCAACTGGCGCGTTCCCCGTGGTATATCCGCTCACCGATCCAGAAGGCCCTGCACGATCTCCGGCGCGGCGCGCTGCTTGCGCGGACCGACGGCGCTTGCCCGCTTGGACCGGAGATCGCTCTCGTTCTTCTATATCAACCGGACGGCCTCCTTTCCTCGACCTTCCACATGCTGGATCACCTGCGGTCGAAGGGTCTCTCGCTGCTGATCGTGTCGAACGCGCCCCTGTCCCAGGCGGATCGTGACCGCCTCCGCCCGCGTGCCTGGCGTATCATCGAGCGGCCGAATTTCGGCTACGATTTCGGCG
>CAZGHJ010000094.1:0-10484 GCA_964525355.1 uncultured Roseicyclus sp. | reverse complement strand
CGCGCGCCAGGCCCACATCGCCATCGCCTTGGCCGATATGCAGCCCGTCCGCGCCGGAGGCCACCGCGACCTCCAGCCGGTCGTTGACGATAAGCTTGACGCCAAGCGGGGCAAGTTCGGCCATCAGCACGCGGGCAAGCGCCACCAGATCCGCGTCCGGCGCGCTCTTGTCGCGCAGTTGCACGGCCCAGGCCCCGCCACGCGCCGCAGCGCGTGCCTGGTCGGCGACAGAATGCGGGGCGCCCGGATCGGTAATGACGTAGACGGGGCCGATCATGCCGCGCTCACCCTGGCGCGGGCGTCGAGCGCCTTGGGGGTCAGCGCCGCCAGCGCGTCGAGGAAGGCCGGCTGAAAGCTGCCGGGACCCTGTGCGGTCGCGGCTGCCTCCTCTCCCGCAAGACCGTAACAGGCGAGCGCCGCCGCCGTGGCCTCCAGCACCGGCTGGCCCACGCAGAAGGCCGCGATCACGCCGTTGAGCGAGCAGCCCATCACCGTGACGCGCGACATCAGGGGATGACCGTTCGCAACCCGGTATCCCCGCGCGCCGTCGGTGACGTAGTCGACCGGGCCGGAGACGGCGACGACGCCGCCCGTGGTTTGCGCCAGCGTCCGCGCCGCCTCCATCGCCGCCTCGACGCTGTCTCCCGCATCGACCCCGCGCGCCGCGCCCGACAATCCTGCAAGTGCGAGGATTTCCGATGCGTTGCCGCGGATGACGCTCGGGCCAAGGTCGACAAGGCTTTGCGACAAATCCTGCCGAAAGCGTGTCGCCGCCACGCCGACCGGATCGAACACCCAGGGCCGTCCGGCGCCGGTCATCACGCCGGCGGCTTCCTGCATCGCGGCGCCCCATTCGGGGTCGGCAGTGCCGATGTTGACCGTCAGTGCCTGCGCGAGGGCTGCGAACTCGCCCACCTCCTCGCGCGCATGCACCATCGCGGGCGAGGCACCCACCGCGATCAGCACATTGGCCATGACGTTCATCGCCACGAAATTGGTGATGTTATGCACGAGGGGCGCGGTGTCGCGCATGCGTGCAAGGTGATGTCCCGCAGTGTCCATGTCTCTCCCCGTCCTGGCGCGGGGAGACGCGATGCAGGGAACGGAGGGGCGCATGGCCCGGTTCGTCGCACCGCGGACTTCCTACGCCAGCATGATCTGGTTCAGGTTCAAAGGGTGCTTCTCAGCCCGCGATCAGTCGCCGACGCCCCTGTCCGATACCGCCAAGGAAAAATCCTGCAGCACAAATGTCAACCGCGTTTCCGTTTGCCTGTCCCGATGCTCACGTGTCGCGCGCCGCGCGAGCCTTTCGCCCTCTTCGGGGACAGCAATCTCCGCAGGCCGGTGGCGACTTGAAAAGCCCTTCCGAAACAGGGAATTCCCCGGTTCTGCCGCGGATTGATGCGGGAGGACGGACAACCACAGGCAAGTTTGTTATATAAGATGATAGAGAGTTGAAACGCGGGCGGCGAGGCTGATGCCACATCCTGCAAGGCCACCGAGCCGTTCTCGAGACAGCGCTGTCCGCCGGCCCGGGATCGTCCTGGCAGCGCCAGGCTACGTGGCATTCCGGCGGCCATCCTCGACACCGTCCAATCGGCATGGCCGCCGCTGCGCTGTGATCCTGCCTGGCGGATCATCGGCCGATGCATCGCGTTACCCGAACCCGGCCGAGTCAAGCGTCGGCATCGGTGAGACCAAGGCCGCTTGGTCGCGACGGACCGGCTGCCGCGTGACCGTCACCGGCCAGCCGTCCAACACGCGCGAGCCCGGGCAAACCGCCTTTTCCCACCGCGGCAACAATCCGGTCGCAAAGCCGTGCCTAGGGTTGGCAGGATCGTTCAGGCGAGACCGTGGCGACCGAGATCGCGTGTGTGGCCTTCGACCTGTTTCGCGTGGTCGACACGGCGCAGGTTGCCGGCGGCATGGTCGCCGCGGACGGGGCAGGCCTTTGAAACGGAGCCTCCGAGGTCTTACCTCTCCGAGGTGGCCGAAGATGAACCAGATACCGGAGGCGCAAGCCGGTACCGCGCGAAGCGGGATTTCTCGCAGACCTCCGAGCCTTCGGGCGGCGCGACCGTAAGCGGTGGCGACGCCCCCATCTTCGTGATCCAGAAGCATGACGCCAGCAGCCTGCATTACGACGTCAGGCTGGAGGTGGACGGCGTCCTGAAAAGCTGGGCCGTGCCCAAGGGCCCCTCGACGGATCCGCGCGACAAGCGGCTTGCGATCGCCACCGAGGACCACCCGCTCGACTACGCCGAGTTCGAAGGTGTCATCCCGAAGGACCAGTATGGCGGCGGGACCGTCCTGATCTGGGATCGCGGCACCTATCGCAACATCACCCGGAAGGACGGCGGGCTGCGCGCGATGCCCGACGCGCTGTCGGAGGGGCACGTCCTGGTGTGGCTCGAGGGCGAGAAGCTGTCGGGCGGCTACGCGCTGCAGCGGATCGACGACGACCGGGACCAGTGGCTACTGGTGAAGATGGACGATGGCGAAGCCGATGCGCGGCGCAATCCGGTCTCGACCGAACCCGCCTCGGTCGCGACCGGGCGCGGGCTGGACGAGATCGCCGGGCAGCAGGGCAAGGAGGACGGCCCATGAACGACGAGGACGCCCGCGCCGATCTGACCGAAGGGTTGCCAGAGCGCGGACACTCGCAAGGAGCCCCGGATTGACCCGCAGCCGCACCATCGAAGCGGGCGGGCGAAAGGTCGAGATATCCAGGCCCGACAAGGTGCTGTTCCCCGAGGCGGGGATCACGAAGTTCGACCTTGCACGCTACTGGGCAAGGATCGCCGTGGTCGCGCTGCCGCATGTTCGCGACCGGCCACTGACCATGCGCCGCTTTCCCGACGGGATCGGGTCGGGCGGGTTCTTTCAAAAGAATATCCCCGAGCATTTCCCCGACTGGATCGACCGCGTCGATCTGCCCAAGGAAGGCGGAACCGTCACCCACCTGCTTGCCAATGACGCGGCCACGCTGGTTTTCCTCGCCGATCAGGCCAGTCTCGAACTGCATCTCGCGCTCGCGACGGCCGGCGCTCCGAGATATCCCGACCGGATGATCTTCGACCTCGACCCCTCGGACGAGGATTTCGGAAAGGTGCAGGAGGTGGCGCGCGAGGTGAAGACGGCGCTCGAGGCGCGGGGCCTCGAGAGTTTCGTGAAGACCACGGGGTCGCGCGGCCTGCATGTCGTTCTGCCGCTCGATGGCGGCGCGGAGGTCGACAGGCTCCGGCCCTTCGCACGCGGTCTGGCCGCGGAGGTGGCCGAAAGGCATCCCAAACTCGTCACGGTCGAACAGCGCAAGGACAAGCGCGGCGACCGGGTTCTGGTGGACACGTTCCGCACCGCGTACGGCCAGACGGCCATCGCCCCTTACAGCATCCGCGCGCGGCCCGGTGCACCTGTGGCCACGCCCCTGCGCTGGGACGAGGCGTTTTCCTCGGGGCTTGCGCCGGACCGCTACACCATCGCCTCGATCTTCCGCCGGTTGGGCCAGTTGGAAGATCCCTGGACCGGGATCGACGACCACCCGGCCGACGCCGCGGCCCTGGCCGAGGACACCTAGCCTAAGGCGACAGGCAGGTCGGGGCGATCGGATAACGCGCTGACGTGCGTGCAGGGGCCGTGAGACCACGGCGCAACACGCTTTTCGTCATGCGTGTCCTCGCGCCCTCGGGCAGGCGCCTGCGGCGGGCCGCGGGCACACCGTTTCAACTGCTTCGTAACCGGCCGGTGCTATCGGGAACAGTGACGCCCGCCACAGGTCATGCAGGCTTGCAACTTGCGCAAGCTGCCCGCGCAATGCGAAACAGGGCCGGCAGGGAAGGCACCGGGCGCGTCGTGGGTGTAGGGCAGGCCATGAAACCAGGATATTCGGACGACCTGAAGACACGGGTCCGCGGCCTCATCGGGACGACGCTCGTGTTCTCGGTGTTCACGAATCTCCTGATGCTCACCGGGCCCCTGTTCATGCTGCAGGTCTATGACCGGGTGCTGGCCTCCCGTTCGGAGGAGACGCTGGTCGCGCTCTTCGCGCTGGTCGCCGCGCTTTATTTCTTCTACTGGCTTCTCGAATTCGCGCGCGGGCGCGTGATCTCGCGCGTGGGCGCACGCCTCCAGGACGCGTTCAGCGCGCCGGCCTTCCGCGCCGTGGTGGCGCGTGCGGCACGGCGGACACCGGCGCAGTCCGGCAACCTGCAGGATCTGGACACGGTGCGCACCGTCTTCGCCTCTCCTGTGATCCTCGCGCTGTTCGACATTCCCTGGACGCCGCTGTTCCTGGCCGCGATCTTCATCTTTCACCCGATCCTGGGCTGGGTGGCCACGGCCGGCGGCGCGATCCTTATCGTCGCCGCAATCCTGAACCAGGTTCTGACCAGCCGCCGGATCGCCCAGGCGGGCGAACGGGCGCAGGTGGCGAACAGGCTCGCGCGGCAGGCAGAGACGGCCGGGGATTACGTGATGGCGCAGGGCATGGGAACGGCTCTGATGCGACGCTGGTCCGGCCTTCAGACGACGGCCATGGACCAGTCCATGACTGCCAGCGACTGGACCGGCTCCTTCTCGTCGTTCATCCGGGCGTTCCGGCTGTTCCTGCAATCTGCGATCCTCGCGGTGGGCGCGTGGTTCGTTCTGCAGAACGAGCTGACCGCCGGCGCGATGATCGCGGCGAGCATCCTCTTGGGCCGTGCGCTGGCCCCGATCGACGTGGGCGTGTCGCAATGGTCGGTGGTGCAACGGGCGCGCGGCAGCTGGCAGGCGATCCGCAAGCTCGTGGAGGGGGCCGGGCGCACGGAGCCCGAGACGGACCTGCCCGCGCCGGCGGCATCGCTCAACGTCAATTCGGTGACCCTGATCCTCGGCCGTGGCGAGAAACCGGTCCTCGACCGGGTGTCCTTCGAGGTCGGTCCGGGCCAGGCGCTCGGCATCATCGGGCGCAGCGGCGCGGGCAAATCGACGCTCGCGCGGGTCCTGACGGGGCTCGAGGAGCCCACGGCGGGGGAGGTGCGCCTCGACGGCGCCACCCTGTCGCAATACGGGCCCGAACGGCTCGGCAGCTATCTCGGCTATCTGCCGCAGGACGTGTTCTTCTTCGACGGCACGGTGGCCGAGAACATCGCCCAGATGGCCGAACGGCCCGACGACGCGAAGGTCGTGGCCGCCGCAAAGAAGGCCCGCGCCCACGAGATCATCCTGTCCCTGCCGCAGGGCTACGACACGCCGCTTTCGGGCGCCGCCGTGGCCCTGTCCGGCGGGCAGAAGCAGCGGCTGGGCCTGGCGCGCGCGCTCTACAACGACCCGGTTCTGCTGGTGCTCGACGAGCCCAATTCCGCTCTCGACGCCGACGGCTCCGAGGCCCTGAATGCCGCCGTCACGGCGATGAAGGCGGAAAACCGGGCCATCATCATCATGACGCATCGGCCGATGGCGATCTCGACCTGCGACACGCTGCTGGTGCTCGAGGGCGGCCGGGTGGCCGGATCGGGGCCGCGCGACGAGGTCGTCAAGAAACTGATGAAGAACGCGGGTGCCGTCCAGCGCGTGGTGCAGGGGGCGCCTGCATGAGCGCGCGGCGCGGCAAGTGGAGCGCACGGATGCCGACCGCCGTGGGCGTCGCGGCGATCTTGGTGATGCTGGGCGGCATCGGCGCCTGGAGCGTCGGCACCCAGATCGCCGGCGCGGTCGTGGCGCCCGGAACCGTCGAGGTCCAGAGCGAACGCCAGGTGATCCAGCATCCAGACGGCGGCGTCGTGGGCGAGATCCATGCCCGCGACGGCGACACGGTGGCCGCGGGCGACATCCTCTTGCAGCTCGACGGAACCTTCCTGAGGTCGGAACTTGCGATCGTGGAAAGCCAGCTGGCGGAGATCTTCGCCCGAAACGCCCGTCTCGAGGCAGAGCGCGACGGCGCCGAGAGCCCCGATTTCGGCACCCCGCCCGATTTCGAGACCGTGTCCGACGCGGCGCTGGCCGATCTCGTCGAGGGGCAGCGCAGCCTGTTCGAGGCGCGCCGCGCCTCCCTCGCGCAGGAGCAGCGGCAACTGGCCGAACAACAGGTGCAGATCGAACGCCAGATCGAGGGCATGCAGGCACAGCTCGGGGCGCTCGATCGGCAGCGGACGCTGATCTCCAACGAGATCGAGGATGTGCAGTCGCTGTTCGACCGCGGCCTCGTGCAGGGCCCGCGCCTGTCGGAACTGCTGCGCGAGGATGCGCGCCTGCAGGGCGAACTGGGCAATCTCGCCGCGATGGTGGCCGAGGCCGAAACCCGCATCTCGGGGCTTGCCATAGAAAGCCTCAGGCTCGCCGACCGCCGCCGCGAAGAGGCCATTACCGAGCTTCGGGATCTCGGCTTCAGCCGGATCGAACTGCAGGAGCGCCGGCTGAGCCTCATGGAACAGATCGCGCGACTCGACGTACGCGCGCCCGTCTCGGGCGTGATCTTCGCGTCGACGGTGGTGGCCGAGCGCTCGGTCGTGCAGGCGGCGGAGCCGATGATGTACATCGTGCCCGGCGACCAGCCCATGCAGGTGTCCGCGCGGATCGATCCGATCGACGTGGACCAGGTGTTTCCCGGCCAGGAAGTTGCGCTGATGTTCACCACCTTCAACCGCCGGACGACGCCGGAGATCCCGGGCGCGGTCCTGCGGGTGGCAGCCGACGCCCAGACCGACGAGGCGACCGGCCTGACCTATTACCAGGCCGTGATTCTGCCCGATGAGGCGAGCCTTGCACAGATGCCTCAGCTTGCGCTCAGGCCGGGCATGCCGGTGGAAACCTTCATGAAAACGGACGACCGGACGCCGCTTTCCTATCTGACACAACCGCTGACGGTCTATTTCCAGCGCGCCTTCCGCGAGGAATGACGGGCGTCACGCCCGCCGATCAGGCCCTTGTGCGCGCCCTTCAGGGGCGACCGCCGGTCACGTCATGATGGCAATCTCGTCAATGGGTCGCGACCCTGCGCCTTGTGGCAGCAAGAGGCTGTCGCAGGATCCGGTTAATCGCACCTCTCCAGAAAATCTCGGCTTTAAGCGACCCTGTGCGCGGCAATTTACCGCTCTTTCAGCTTTGAAGGCGACTGTCGCCGGGACCGTGTCTGCCCATGCCGGGTCGACCTGATCCAGACCACATGCCGAAAGGTTCGACGAATGCGCTACACACTTTCCGCCCTTGCTCTTGCACTTGCCACAGGCCCGGCCGCCGCGAACGATTTCGTGCCGGCCATGCAGGCCTTCCTCGACGCCGAGGTCCGCAACTGGTCCCATTCCAGCGAGATCGTCTCCGCCATCGCCGCTCAGAATGCCGCGAATGGCGCCCTCGAGCAGGGCGTGATCAATGACATGGATGCCACCTGGCAATCCGAGATCGGCGCGGCGGCGACGCCGACGATCGATGCCGTTCTGCAAAACGCGGCTTCGGACTTCCTGCGCGCGCAAGTCGCGGCCTCGGGCGGCCGCATCACCGAAGTCTTCATCATGGACCAGAACGGCCTGAACGTGGCCGCATCCGGCGTGACCTCCGACATGTGGCAGGGGGACGAGGCCAAGTTCACCGAGACCTACACCGCCGGCGCAGACGCCGTTCACTATAGCGACGTCGAACTCGACGAGTCGACGCAGCGCTACCAGGCGCAGATCTCGGTAACGATCATCGACCCCGCCACCGGCGCGCCCATCGGCGCGATGACCATCGGGATCGACGCCGAATCCCTCCTGTGAGTCGTTACTGCCCCAGCCAAGGACGCCCGTGAATGAAACTCGCTCCGGTAAAACTCAGCAACGCATCGGTCTTCATCAAATGTCTCGGTTTGATGGCGTGCGCCACGGTTCTCGTGGCCACGGTGCTCTCGGTGCTGAGCATTCGCACCGTCAACGGCGCGATCGACGACGGGATCCGGACGCTTGGGCAAGAACTGACAAGCGGGGCTGCGACGGCCAACGCCGCGGCCCTGCGCTTCGGCAATGCCGACGCCGTCGCCGCGGCTCTGACCTACATGGTGGAGACGTCCAACGGCTCGGCGGAGTTTGCGGTATCGGTGAACGGCCAGGGAGAGCAGGTGGCCTCGGCCGGCGATGCCGAACCCTCCAATCGGACAGCACTTCTCGAGGCGGCACGGTCCGCCGTTGCAACCGGGGAGAGGCAGGTGTCGAGTGACGGTTTTGCCATCGCGGTCCCGAGCCTCGTGGGCGCCGGAGCGGACGCCACGGTCACCGGCGCCATTGCCGTACAGTGGACACCCCGCGTCAGCCGGGCCGCCGCTCAGACCCAGCAGATGATCAACCTCGCCGTATCGGCGGCCGTTCTGGTTGGCCTGCTGCTGGTCACCGGCATGCTCGTAAGGACGCTGGTCTCGCGGCCGATCACGGTTCTTGCCGAGCAGATCGTGACGTTGCGTTCGGGCCAGTATGCCAGCCGCATCCCCTTCACGGATCGCGGGGACGAAGTGGGAACGATCGCGCGGAACCTGTCGGATCTTCAGGAACAGCTCGCGGATGCTGCCCAGGGCGTGGAAGACCGCGCGAGGATCGAGGCGGAACAGAAGGAGGTCGTGGAACGTCTGACCGTCGCATTGCAGACGGTCGCGGGGGGCGACCTGACCCAACGCATAGAGACGCCTTTCGCCCCGGATTACGAGCCGTTGCGCCAGAACTTCAACGAAACCGTGGACACTTTCGTTCGCGTCATCCAGCAGATGGCCCGGAATGCCGACACGATTCGTCAAAGCGCCGAGATCATCGCGCGCAGTTCCGACGACCTGTCGGCCCGCACCGAGAACCAGGCCGCGTCCCTCGAGGAAACCGCGGCGGCGCTCAACATGATCACGACCAATGTCGAAAGCTCGGCCGGGAGCGCGCAAAACGTCGAACGGATCGTCGTGGACGCCCGCGGCCGTGCGGAGCAGTCCAGCAGCGTCGTTAAGAAATCCGTCGATGCCATGGCCCAGATCGAAGAGTCGTCCAAGCAGATCACGCAGATCACCTCCGTGATCGACGAAATCGCCTTCCAGACGAACCTGCTTGCGCTCAATGCGGGCGTCGAAGCGGCACGTGCCGGCGACGCGGGGCGGGGTTTCTCGGTCGTCGCGAACGAGGTGCGGGCACTGGCCCAGCGATCCTCGGACGCGGCCAACGAGATCAAGAAACTGATCGAGAACAGCTCGGCCCACGTCGAGCGCGGCGTGGATCTTGTCGCCAGTGCGGGCGGCGAGCTGAGCGCCATTACCGAGAGCGTCTCGACCATCTCGACCCACGTGGAGGGGATCTCCAAAAGCGCACGGGAGCAATCGGCGAGCCTCGCCGAAGTCAATTCGGGCGTCGCGCAACTGGATCGGGTGACCCAGCAGAATGCCGCCATGGTGTCCCAAGCCAACGAGTCCAGCCGGACGTTGCGGGACGAAGCCAACGCCATGGCCGAAAGCATTGCGGTCTTTCGTCTGCCGGGCGCGCAAGCGTTCCGTGCCACTCCGACCGGTCACGGCAGCGTGGCAGGTTAGCGCAGGTCAAGGTGATCGCGTCCGCGCGATCCCCGTTGCCGGGATGCGCTGACCTCGCGGACGCGTTTGGCATGCTCGCACGAGATGTATCGGAAACGTCTCTTTTCGCAATGTGCGGACTGTTCAGAAAGGAACAGCCCGCGTCATGAAGGGGACACTTCGCGCACGACCCCATGGCGTGACCGGAGCTGCCATCAGCCCATCGCATACCTCGCGACCAGCGTGGGCACCGTGCCAATACTCTGCCGTACCAGCCATGCCGTTTTCATCTCTGGCGCAACCTACCGGCATGTCGCGCGCGTTTCTGATCAAGCGGCGACGACCGAAACGAGGCACGCCGCGGATGCACAATTACTCCAGTCCCCAAACAAGGGCGCGGAGACGCGAGACGAGATGTCCCAGGTCGAGCTGCATGTCCGGGAGCGGATCGATGCGCGCGGGACCGTCGATCCGAAGATCCGGATGTTGAAAGGCCACCGCAAATGCTGGTCCGGCAGGTCTGGCAGCACGCCAATGCCCTTTTCGTTTTTCTGACGCCCAAGGTGAACTGCATCACCCATGCTGCGACGCCTGGGGACATGGGTATCCTGCTGGCCCAGGCGCAGAACGAGGCCGGGCACAGGTTCCACATCTATTGCGCGGCCAAGACGCCAGGCGTCAGAGGTGATGCGTTATCCGCAAATCTTCCCCATACAACAATGAACAAGGCGTCGGTCTTGAACCATCAGACACGGATCTCGGTCGAAATGGGCGCGGTTGGCTGGCCCGCGGACGGGCCGCGGTCACCGTCATCTCGACCTCGCACAAGCGGGCCATTCTACGATCCGTAGCAGTCCAGGAAGGACCGGCACCGCAGTGTCTACGAGATTTCCGAGGAAGCGGTTCACATCTGAGGACTCGCGACACGCTTTTGCGGGATAGGCGGCACCGCGCTGATCCTCGGCCACCGGATCAGCGAGAGGTTCGGCCACGCACC
>CAZGHJ010000093.1:0-10611 GCA_964525355.1 uncultured Roseicyclus sp. | reverse complement strand
ACGTCGACGACGCAGATATAGGCCCCGAACGGGTAGGTCATGTTGGGCGGGTCGTCGTAGCTGACGGCCTACAGGCCCGGCTCCACCCCGGGGATCGCCTGGTTGTAGGAGACAAACGCGATCTCCTTCATGGTCTTGAAGCGCTCGGTCGGGCCCTTCACCACGAAGCGGTCGATATCGAACTCCACGTCGTCGTCATGGACCTCGAGAAGATAGGCCGCGATCATCTGCGCCTTGGCGCGGATCTTGCGCGCGGCCATCGCCGTGGCCGCCCTTGCAACCGGTGCGGACCGCGAGCCATAGGTGCCGAGCCAGTAGGGTGCCGTGTCGGTGTCGCCCTCCTGCCGCGTGATGTCGTCGGCGGGGATGCCGATTTCGGAGGCGATGATCTGTGCGAAGGTCGTGGCGTCGCCCTGGCCCTGGCTGATCGTGCCAAGCCGCGCGATGGCCGATCCGGTTGGATGGATGCGGATTTCGCAACTGTCGAACATGCCAAGGCCGAGAATGTCGTAGTTCTTGACGGGGCCCGCGCCCACGATCTCGGTGAAATGCGTGAGCCCGATGCCCATCAGCTTGCGCGTTTTCCAGCCTTGAAGTCCTCGAGGCGTTGCGCCTGTTCGGCGCACAGACCTTTATAGCCGACCGCATTCAGCGCCTTGTCCCAGGCGGTATGGTAGTCACCGCTGTCGTATTCCAAGACGAGCGCGGACTGGTTGGGGAACTGGTCCTTGCGGATGAAGTCGATCCGGCGCAATTCCGCCGCGTCCACGCCGAGCTTGATCGCGAGGATCTCGATCATCCGCTCGCTGAAAGAGGTGGCCTCCGTGACGCGGAAGGAACAGCGATAGGCCACGCCCCCCGGCGCCTTGTTGGTGTAGACGCCGTCCACGGCAAGGTAGGCCACCGGGATGTCGTAAGACCCTGTGCAGATGTTCATGCACCCCGCGGGAAATTTCGTGGGGTCGGCGCAAGCATCAAAGCCCCGTGATCAGCGGTCGTGTGGCACCAGAGGCGTGTGATCTTTCCGTCCTTTGTCGCCGCAATCTTGCCTTGCATCCAGTAGTCGCGGGCGAAGTCCGTCGACATCAGGTTTTCCATCCAGTCCTCGATCCACTTCACGGGCTTGCCGGTGACGATGGAGGCGACGATCGAACAGACATAACCCGGATAGACGCCGACCTTGTTGCCGAAACCGCCGCCGATGTCGGGGCTGATGACGCGGATGTTGTGCTCGGCGATGCCCGAGATCAGAGCCGCCATCGTCCGCTCTGCATGCAGCGCCTGGAACGTGGCGTAGAGAGTCAGCTTGCCCGTCACCTTGTCCATAGACGCGACGCAGCCGCAGGTCTCGAACGGACAGGGATGCGTGCGGTGATAGTAGACCATTTCCTCGGCCACGACATCGGCCTCGGCGAGGACGGCCTCGGTCGCGTCCTTGTCGCCCTGTTCCCAGGTGAAGATGTGGTTGTCGTGTTTGCGCGGTCCGTGCGCGCCTTCCATGTTCCTCGCGATATCCTCGCGCAAGGTGGGCGCGTCGTCCGCGAGCGCCTTGAACGGATCGACGACGACCGGAGGCTCTTCGTAATCCACTTCTACCAGTTCCACCGCGTCGGCAGCGATGTAACGGACTTCGGCGAGGACATAGGCGACCTCCTGGCCCTGGAACAGGACCTTTCCGTCGGCCAGCATCATCTATTTGTCGCCCGCGAGCGTCGGCATCCAGTGCTGCCCAAGGGGCTCCAGATCGGCGGCTGTCAGGACCGCGACCACACCCGGAAGGGCAAGCGCGGCTTCAGCGTTGATCGAGACAATGCGCGCATGGGCGTAGGGCGAGCGGACGAAATCACCGAACGGCATGCCGTCCAGCGTGATGTCGTCGATGTAGTTGCCCTTGCCTTGCGTGAAACGGACATCTTCCACCAGCTTGCGGGCGCATCCCATGCCTTTGAGATTGCCGGAACGCTCTTCGGGTGTAGCGACCTGATCCTTCATTCCGCGGCCTCCTTCAGGGCGTTCGGCATGTCGGCCGAGGCGAGGATCGCCTTGACGATGTTCTGGTAGCCGGTGCAGCGGCAAAGGTTGCCGGCCATCTTGAAGCGCATCTCGTCTTCCGTCAGGGTTGGGTTCTCCTGTAGCAGGCGATGCGCGCGGGTGATCATGCCCGGCGTGCAGAAGCCGCACTGAAGGCCGTGATGCTCGCGGAACATTTCCTGGATGACGCCGAGGCTTCCATCCTCGTTCACCAGGCCCTCCACCGTTGTGATGTCGGCAAAGTCGGCTTGGCCGACGACCATCGTGCAGGCCTTGACCGATTTGCCATTGAGGTCCACGGTTTACTACCCGCAATGGGATGTCTCGCAGCCGATATGGGGGTCCTTGATTTTCAGATCCTCGCGCAGGAAATTGATAAGGAGCGTCCGCGGCTCTGCCAAAGCATCGACCTCTTTCCCGTTGACGGTCATTTTCACTTGCATCTTCGCCATCGTTTCCTCCCTCAGCGCACGCGGCTTTGCGGACGGTCGAACGCACGGCGAAGAATGACGCTTGCCACATGTGTCTTGAACTCCACCGGGTCGCGGTTGTCCGAGACCGGACCGATCGAATTCAGCATCGCGGCGACGCATCCCTCGACGTCGCCCGAGATCAGCGTCTTTCCGGCGTCCTCGCCCCAGATCGGCGTGTCGGAAAGGTTGGTCATGGTGACGGACGCCATGCCGCCGCCGACCAGAACGGCTGCAGCGGCCGTGGCATGGTCTCCGATCTTGCGCATCTGCTTCTCGTAGGCGTAGCCGGTGCCCGATGCGGGACGCGGGATGTGGACGCGGGTCAGGATCTCCTCGTCCTCGCGCGTGGTGAAGTAGGCCCCTTGGTAGAACTCGCGGGCGGGCACCGTCCGGCGACAGTCGGCACCTTCGATCTCGTAGGTCGCGCCGCGGCACTGCATAAACCCCGGCATGTCGTTGCCCGGACCGCCGTTTGCGACATTGCCACCCTCCGTTCCAACGTAGCGCACCTGAGGATCGGCGATCTGCAACGCCGCTTCGCGAATGATCGATAGCGCGTCCCGCAATGCCGTGTGGGTGATGAGCTCATGCTGCGTGACCATGGCGCCGATCGTCACCGTATCCACCCCGATCGCGAGGCTCGCCAGCCCGATGACGGCAACGGTGGAAAGCACGTAATCCGCAACCCCGTTTACCGGACGGCAGACCTGCATCCCGAGCATGCCGACAAAATGCATCAGCGCGATCCCGACCCCGAGGATCGAACCGGCCAGAAGCATCATGCGCGGCGACCGGGGTCGGAAGTGCAAAACCAGCAGGGCCAGACCCGCCAGCAGGATCGCGACAAGCGCTGACATTAGGGTGATTAGGGCATTATAGCAGAACGGAAACGGCAATTGCAGGCCAAGCATCGCCATGAAATGCATCGACCATATCCCGCCGCCCAGCGCGATGGCCGACATGGCAACCACAAGCTTGCGCCGCGGAACCGGGTGCGCCGAGGCGCCCCGCGTGAGCGACAGGCCAGTGAACCCCGCCATCAGGACCATGGCAATCGAGGCCAGCACCAGCAATGGGTTGTGTGAGATGTCGAGCACGTTTTCGAACCCACACGCCTTGGGCGTGGCGGATGGTACAGCATGCCGGTCGAGCCGTCGTCATTGGCGGGCCAGGGCCCAGTGCCGGCTGGATGCAGAAGTCAACGTGCTTGCAGATCGCGCGTGTCCACTGCCATCCGGCAAGGGGTTCACGACCTCGACATGCCCTCTTGCCCCGGGGGATAAGTTGCCGCAGCGATGCCGATTTCCAGGCCGTCGGCCGAACACCACCTGCCCCCTTCCCGGTGTCGGCCCTGCGGGACGACGAGACCTGCGCGAGCGGCTGCGAAGGGCTCGGAGCGTTCCTTCGCCGCGCCCGTGAGTGATCTTGCTCCGCCACCGATGCCGGCGGCTCGCGAACCAGCATGCTTCGTCCACGCCTAGGCACCGCGCCGTCGTCGCCATGCCCTTTTGCAGGGCGGCGTCCTGCGCTAACAGGGCGCAGGTTGCGCAGGGTACATAACAGCATGCCTCTTCTCTACGACACGCCCAAGGCCTGGCTCGAGGCCCCGCAGAAACGTCTTTCGGTGTTCGGCATGTCGGGCCTGGGCAAGACGCGGCTTGCCAGCCTGATGCGCGTGCAGGGCGACTGGTTCCACTACTCCATCGATTACCGCATCGGCACCGCCTATATGGGCGAGCACATTGCCGACAACCTCAAGCGGCAGGCGATGCAGGTGCCGTTCCTCGCGGAACTCCTGCGGTCGGATTCGATCTACGTGGGCTCGAACATCACCTTCGGGAACCTCGCCCCGCTCTCGACCTTCCTCGGCAAGCCCGGCGACCCGGCCAAGGGCGGGCTGCCCTTCGACGAGTACATGCGCCGGCAGGCGCTGCACCGGCGGGCCGAGATCAACGCGCTTCTGGACACGCCGAACTTCATCGCCCGGGCCCGCGACATCTACGGCTACGACCACGTGATCTGCGACACCGGCGGCTCGATCTGCGAGGTGGTCGACCCCGAAGACCCCGAAGACGAAGTGCTGCGGACGCTCTCGGCCCATACGCTGATGGTCTGGATCGAGGGCACCGAGGCGCATGAGGCCGAGCTTGTCCGCCGCTTCGCGCGCGATCCCAAGCCCATGTATTATCGGCCCGATTTCCTGCTGCCGCTCTGGCAGGCCTATCAGGACGAGCACGGGCTGGCCCCCGACGCGGTCGATCCCGACGCCTTCGTGCGCTTCGCCTATGCCAGGGCGCTCGCCCACCGCGCGCCGATCTACGCGGCCATGGCGCGGAACTGGGCCGTCACGGTCACCGCGTCCGAGGTCGAGGCCGTGCGCGACGCGGCCGACGCGATCGAGCTCGTGGCCGCCGCCCTTGGCAGGCACCCCGCCGCCGCCTAGGTAGAGCGTCCACAGCAAAGCCGGTCCACCCTCATGCCCATTCGTCTGCCCAGTAGCCTGCCCGCCTTCGATGTCCTGCGCGGCGAGGGTGTCATGGTCATGGGGCGCCGCGCCGCCGACCGGCAGGATATCCGCCCGCTGCGGATCGCGCTGCTGAACCTGATGCCCAAGAAGATCCAGACCGAGACGCAGTTCGCGCGCCTGATCGGCGCCACGCCCCTGCAGGTTGACTTCTCGCTGATCCGCATGAGCGAGCACGAGACCAAGACGACCTCGGCCGACCACATGGAGGCCTTCTACCGCCCGTTCCGCGAGGTGGAGGCCTCGGGCGAGAAGTTCGACGGACTGATCATCACCGGCGCGCCGATCGAGCATCTGCCCTTCGAGGAGGTCACCTACTGGGACGAGCTGACCCGTGTCTTCGACTGGACCCAGAGCCACGTGCACTCGACTTTCGGCGTCTGCTGGGGCGGGATGGCGATGATCCACCACTTCCACGGGGTCAACAAGCGGCTTCTGGACCGGAAGCTCTTCGGTTGCTACCGACACATGAACCTCGCCCCGGAAAGCCCTTATCTCAGGGGATTTTCCGACGACATGGTGATGCCGGTCAGCCGCTGGACGGAGATGCCGCGCGACGAGATCGAGGCGGCGGGCCTGCCGGTGCTTCTGCATTCCGAGGAGGTTGGCCCGGCACTCGTGCAGGATCCCGGTCACCGGGCGATCTACATCTTCAACCATCTCGAATACGACAGCGGCACGCTGAACGAGGAGTATCGCCGCGACCTCGAGCGCGCGCAGGTGGACGGGGCCGAGATCCAGATGCCGGCCCATTACTTCCCCGATGACGACCCGAGCCGGTCACCACCGAACCGCTGGCGCAGCCATGCGCATCTGCTCTACGGCAACTGGGTGTCCGAGGTGTACCTGACCACGCCCTTCGACATGGACGAAATCGGCCGCTCCAGCACCGATCTCCGGGTCTCCACGTGAAGCTTCTGCTCTGGGCCCTGCTGGCCGCGCTGGCCGTCAGCGGCGCGACGCTGTGGAAGGCGGCGCGGCATGAGCGCCAGGCCGAGGAGACCTGGCCACCCGAAGGCCGGGTCCTGACCATCGACGGCCACCGTGTGCACGTGGTCGCCCGCGGCGTGGGGCCTGACCTGGTGTTGATCCACGGGGCGAGCGGCAACACGCGGGATTTCACCCACGCCCTCGTCGACCGGCTGGCGCAGAATTATCGCGTCATCGTCGTCGACCGGCCGGGGCTCGGTTATACTGACCGGATCGATCCGAAGGGCGCGTCGCTTCGGCAACAGGCCGACCTGATCGCGCGCGTCGCCGCCGAGCTTGGCGCGGAAAAGCCAATCGTCTTCGGCCATTCCTACGGCGGCGCGGTGGCGCTGGCCTGGGCGGTTCACCGGCCCGAGGGGCTGTCGGCGCTGGTCCTTTCGGCGGCGGCGTCCAACCCGTGGGAGACCGGGCTCGGGCTTTACTACACGATCCTGTCGCACCCGCTGGGGCAGCGCTTCGTCATCCCGCTCCTGACCGCCTGGGTGCCCGACCGCGTCGTCGATCAGCAGATCGACCAGGTCTTCCTGCCCCAGTCGCCGCCCGAGGGGTATCATGAGCATATCGGCGCGGGCCTGACGTTGCGCCGCGTCTCCATGCGCGCCAACGCGCTGCATCGCGCCAACCTGCTGGGCGAGATCCGGCGCCAGTCGGCCCGCTATGGCGAGATCGCCGTCCCGGTCGAAATCCTGCATGGCGACGCGGACACCACGGTGCCGCTCCGGGTCCATTCCGAGCCGCTCTCGCGGCAGATCGCGCAAGCGCGCCTCACGGTCCTGCCGGGGGTCGGGCACATGCCGCATCACGTGGCGCCCGACGAGATGCTGGCCGTCATCGACCGGGCTGCGGCGCGCGCGGGCCGTGCCCCCTAGCCCGCCGCGATTGCGTCACGGCGCCTCGGCACCTAATGTAAACGCCTGCAACATGACCTGAGAGGCACGCCCGATGTCCCAAGCCGCACAGACGCCCTTCGACGGCGCCATCTCGCGTTTCTTCGAGGACGAGGCGCCCGACGCCGTACGCGCGGCCATCGAGGCGGCGAAAAAGGACGTGGTGCTGGAGCCGGGCTATCCCTACCCCAAGCGGATGGACAAGGACGATTACAAGGACCAGTTGAAGGCGTTGCAGGTCGAACTGGTCAAGTTCCACGCTTGGGTGCGCGATACCGGCCAGCGCATCGCCGTGGTCTTCGAGGGGCGCGACGCGGCCGGCAAGGGCGGGTCGATCAAGCGGGTGCGCGAGAACCTCAACCCGCGCATCGCCGGCGTCGTGGCGCTGCAGACACCTACCGAGCGCGAGGCGGGGCAGTGGTATTTCCAGCGCTACGTGCATCATCTGCCCGCCGCCGGCGAGATCCGGCTTTTCGACCGGTCGTGGTACAATCGCGGCGTGGTGGAGCATGTCTTCGGCTTCTGCACGCCCGAGGAGCGGGCCGCGTTCTTCCGCCAGCTTCCCGATTTCGAACAGATGATGGTCGATGACGGGATCCGGCTGACGAAGATCTGGTTGAACCTGGGCCGGGCCGAGCAGCTGCGTCGCTTTCTCGACCGCGAGCGCGACCCGCTCAAGCAATGGAAGCTGAGCCGGATCGACGTGGAGGGCCTCGGCCGCTGGGACGCCTATTCCGACGCGATTGCCGAGACCCTGGCCCTGGGCCACACCGCCCATGCGCCCTGGACGGTGATCCGCGCCGACGACAAACGCCGCGCGCGGCTGGCGGTCATCCGGGCGATCCTGGCGCCGGTGGCGTATGCCGGCAAGGATGCGGGCGTGGTGGGCCAGCCCGACCCGGCGATCTGCGGCGGGCCCGAGATGTGGTCCGATCACTCCACGCCGGGCGCCTGAGGGTCATGGCCAAACGCGGATACCACCACGGCAACCTGCGCCAGGCGCTGGTCGACGCCGCGCTGCGCCTGATCGAGGACAAGGGGCCAGCGGGCTTCACCCTGTCGGAGGCCGCGAAGAACGCGGGCGTGACGCCGGCCGCCGTCTACCGCCACTTCGAGGGGCGCGAGGACCTGATCGCGGAATGCGCGCGCCAGGGCCACGAGATCTTCGCCGATCTGATGGCCTTCGCGTTCAACGACGGCAAGCCTTCGGCGCTGGCGGCGTTCGAGGCCACGGGGCGCGCCTACCTGGCCTTCGCGCGGAAGCATCCGGGCCATTACATGGCGATGTTCGAAAGCGGCACATCGGCCAATGCGACCCGGGACCTCGCGGCGGCGGCGGCGAAATCGCGCAGCGTGCTGGAGCGCGCGGCCGAAGCGTTGTCGGACCATATTCCCGAAGAAAAGCGGCCTCCCCCATCGATGTTCTCGGCCCATGTCTGGGCGATGAGCCACGGCGTGGTGGAGCTTTTCGCGCGCGGCCGGCCCGGGGCGAACACGCCGTTTTCGCCCGAGGATCTGCTGGAGGCCGGCATCGGCATCTACCTGCGCGGCCTCGGCCTGATCCGGCCGGACGAGTGAGCGACGGCCGGCCCGGGCGCGACTGCGATTATTCGTACGAATAATCGCACCGCCCCTACTCGGCCGCTTCGGCAAGAGGCGCGCCGCCCGTGCGCAAATGGGCCAGCAAGTCCTCCCTTTGCCGCGCCGCCTTCTCCGAGTTCGCCTCCTTGACCGGGCCGAAACCACGAATGGTGAGTGGCAACTCGGCCAGCGCGACGAGCGCGTCGCGCGTTTCGGGCGCGGCCTTGGGCAGGAATTCGGCCATATCGGCCTCGTATTGGCGGATCAGGTTGCGCTCCATCCGGCGTTCCGCGCTGTATCCGAACGGATCGAAGGGCGTTCCGCGCAGCCGCTTCAGCCGGGCGAGCAGGCGGTAGGCGCGTATGATCCAGGGGCCGAATTCGCGCTTTTTCGGCCGGCCGGCGGCGTCCCTGCCCGGCAGGAACGGCGGCGCAAGGTGGAAGGTCATCCGGAAATCGCCGTCGAACTGCGCGCGGGCCCTGGCCTCGGTCTCGAGATGCAGCCGTGCGACCTCGTATTCGTCCTTGTAGGCGAGAGCCTTGTGATAGCCCTTGGCCACGGCCTCCTTGAGGCGGGGATCTTCGATCCCGTCCACCAGCTTGCGGTAGCGCCGCGCCAACCGCTTGCCCTGGTAGGCAATGAGATGCTCGGCGCGGAAGGCGATCTTCTCTTCCAGCGTCTTCGGCTTCTCGATCACCTCGGCCTCGGTCAGGCTGCGCGCGGCGTCCGCGTTCACCACGGCCCAGCGGCCCGTCTCGAAGGCCTGCCTGTTGCGCGCGGGTGCCGCGCCGTTCAACTCGATCGCTTCCATGATCGAGGCATGGCTCAGCGGGATAAGCCCCATCTGCCAGGCGGCGCCGAAGGTCATCATGTTGGAGAAGATGGAATCGCCCAGAAGGATGCGCGACAGCTCCGTCGCGTCGAAGAGGGCCAGCCGCTCGCGCAGCCGCGCCCGAAGCGCCATTCCGAGATCCGCACCCGGGATGCGGAACTCCGTGTCGCGAGTGAAATCGCCGGTGATAATTTCGTGGCTGTTGACGGCCGCACCGGTCTGGCCCGTGCGCATGAGCCCCAGCGTCTTGGCGCCCCCCGTCACCACCAGGTCGCCGCCGATCACGGCATGCGCCTCGCCCAGCCCCACGCGGATCGCGCCGATATCCCCAGGGCGCTCCGCGAGCCGCAGATGGACCCAGACCGCGCCGCCCTTCTGCGCGAGGCCGGCCATCTCGATCATGCCCGCGCCCTTGCCGTCGATCTGCGCGGCCTGCGCCATGACCGCGCCGATGGTCACGACGCCGGTCCCGCCGACGCCGGTTACGAGCACGTTGTGCGTGCCGTCGATCCTGGGTAGCGCGGGCTCGGGCAGGCCCGACAGATCCACCTCGGCCGAGGCTTCCTTGCGAATCGTGGCGCCTTCCAGGGTCACGAAACTGGGGCAGAAGCCCTTGAGGCACGAAAAGTCCTTGTTGCAGGACGACTGGTCGATGGCGCGTTTGCGGCCCAGTTCCGTCTCGACCGGCACGATCGAGACGCAGTTCGACTGCACCCCGCAATCGCCGCAGCCCTCGCAGACGTTCGTGTTGATGAAGACGCGCCGGTCGGGGTCGGAGAATGTCCCGCGTTTGCGGCGGCGGCGCTTTTCGGCGGCGCAGGTCTGTACGTAGATGATCGCGGACACACCGGGCAGCGTCTGGAAGCGTTCCTGCACGGGCATGAGCTGGTCGCGCTCGTGCCGTTCCAGACCCTTGGGATAACGCGACCAGTCGATCTCTTCCTTGGGATCGTAGACAAGTGCGATATTCTCCACGCCCATGGCCTGAAGCTCGGCCGCGATGCGCGCGGGGTCGAGATCGCCCTCGTTGTGCTGGCCGCCGGTCATGGCGACGGCATCGTTGAAGAGGATCTTGTAGGTGATGTTGGCCTTGGCCGCGACCGCCGCCCGGATCGCAAGGATGCCGGAATGGTTGTAGGTGCCTTCCCCGAGGTTCTGGAAGATGTGCTTGCGCGTGGAGAACGGCGCCTCGCCGATCCAGTTCGCCCCCTCGCCGCCCATGTGGGTAAAGGCCTCGGTGTTGCGATCCATCCATTTCACCATGAAATGGCAGCCGATGCCCGCCCCACCCCG
>CAZGHJ010000092.1:0-10656 GCA_964525355.1 uncultured Roseicyclus sp. | reverse complement strand
GTGCTCGTCGCCGGGCAGTACATCTTCAAGGACGCCATCTCGGGCGCCTGGGATGCGATCCGCGCGGGCGAGACCTATGCGTTCGATCCGCTGATCCTCGCCCATGTGGCGGGCGGCGCATTGATCCTCGCCTTCGTCGTCTGGCGCCTCGTGCTGCGCCTGACCCGCGGCGCGCCGCCACCGCCCGAGAACGAGCCCGCGCCGCTCAAGACCCTCAGCCACATCGCGCACTGGGCCTTCTACGCGGTGCTCGCGGCGATGGCCGTCAGCGGCTCGCTGGCCTGGTTCGCCGATGTGCCGCAGGGCGCGCAGGCGCACAACGTGCTCAAGGTCATGCTGCTGGCCCTGATCGTGCTGCACGTGCTCGCCGTGCCGTTCCACCGGCTCGTCCTGAAGAACAACGTGATGCGGCGGATGATCCGCCCGGCCGCCTGAGCCCACCGCCACAGCCGAAAGGACCAGACAGATGACCGTCTCCGACACCCCCGACCTGCCGCTCGACCTGGGTCGGGACACAGGCGATGCCGCCGCCCCGTCGCGGCGCCGGCGTTGGTTCCGCAAGCGATATCTGTTGGTCCTGCTGATCCCGGTCTTCATGTTTTCGGGTGCGGTGATCGGGCTCTATTACCAGCCGCCGGGTCTGCAGAGTTTCTACGCCATGACGGGCCTGCAACCGGGCGGCGGGGCCGACAACCCCATCGCGCTGCCCCCCGAGATCGAACTGCCCGAGGAGATGGCCGAGACCCTGTTGCCGTCGGACGTGGTGGGCCTGGCGCGCCTCATGCCCCGCGGGGACGTCGCCATCGTCGCGGCCCCTTACGGCGCGGGCGATGCAAGGGTCGCAGAGATCCTGGTCTCGGTCGGCGACCGCGTGTCCCGGGGCGACACGCTGGCCCGGCTCGACAACATGCAGGCCCTGGAGAGCGCCGTCCTGACGGCAGAGGCGACGCTCGCCATCCGGCAGGCGACCCTCGCGCAGACCCGCAGCGCCGTCGCCGCGAGCCGGGCCGAGGCTCAGGCCACGCTGGATCAGGCAAGGGCCGCATCGCGAGAGGCGCAGGCCAACCTTGCACGGACCGAGGGGCTGGCCGAGCGCGGTGTCGCCACCGATGCCACGCGCGATGCGGCCCGCACCGCGGCCGAGGAGGCGGGGCTGGCCGTCGCACGGGCCGAGGCGACGCTGGCGCGCTTTACCGGCACGGCGCTGGACGACCAGCCCGATGTCGTCGTGGCCGCACGCAACGTGGACGCGGCACGGGCCGAGCTTGCGCGCGCCCGCGCCGACATGGCCCGGGCCGAGGTGCGCGCGCCCATCGACGGCACGATCCTCGAGGTCAACGCGACACCCGGCCAGCGCCCGCCCGCCGAAGGCATCATGGAGATGGGCGACACAGGCGCCATGATGGCCGAGGTCGAGGTCTGGCAGGATCGCGTCGCGTCCGTCGCGCCGGGCCAGCCGGTCGAGCTGGCCGCACCCGCGCTGGGGCAGGGCGTGCGCGGCACGGTCGAAAGCATCGGCCTGACGGTCGGGCGGCAGGGGCTGATCTCGGACGACGCGGCGGCAAATTCCGACGCGCGCGTGGTTCGGGTTCTCGTGGCGCTCGACCCCGCGTCCTCGCGCCTTGCCGCGCGCTATGTCGGTCTGGAGGCGGTGGCCCGGATCGACACGGGCGCGCCCGGGCGGGTCGGTCAATGAGCCGTCTTCTGCAATGGATTTTCGGACGGCTGCCGATCGGCTGGCTGCAACTGACCCACAAGCGGGGCCGGTTCGTGGCGGCCTTGTCGGGCGTGGCCTTCGCCAATGTCCTCGTTTTCGTGCAGCTTGGCATCATGAACTCGATGGCCGCGGCGACGCTGAAACCCTACGAGCTCTTCCAGGCCGACATCATGATCTCGGCGGCGGATGCCAACGCGCTGGCCGAAGGCAGCAACGTGGCGCGGCAATGGATGTTGCAGGCCTTCGCGGACCCGGACGTGGTTGCCGGGATGGGTCTTTTCATCGGGAATGCGCCCTGGGATCGCGGCGACACCGACATCACCTTCACCACCTTCGGGATCGACCCCGGCCAGCCGGGGTTCGTCTCGCCCGCGATCGCCGGCGATCTTGCGCTGTTGCAGGTGCAGGACGTCGCGATTCTCGACAGGCTGGCGCGCGGCCTGCCGCGCGACGAGGCCGCCGCGATCCGCCCGCAGACGCCCCTGTCGTTCGAGACGCAGGGCCGCACGCTCACCGCGCTGGACACTTTCGCGGGCGGCGGCGGCTTCGGGGGCGACGGCTACATGTTCGTGTCGGACCAGACCTTCCTGTCGCTCTTCCCTGCGCGCAGTTCGGCCGCGCCAGACCATATCCTGCTGCGCCTGCGGCCCGGTGCGGACGCGGAGGCCACCATCGCGCGGCTGGCCGGGCTGATTTCCGCCGACGATCTGCGCATCCGCAGCTATGACGCGGCCGCGCAGGAGGATCTGCGCTACCAGCAGACGCAGCGGCCGACGGGCGTGATCTTCGGTTTCGGCGTGCTGATCGGCGTTCTGGTCGGGCTCGTGATCGTCTATCAGGTCCTGTCGGCGGACGTGGCCGACCACCTGCGCGAATACGCGACCTTCAAGGCCATGGGCTACGGGCCACGCTTTTTCCTCGGCATCGTCGTCGAGGAAGCGCTGGTGCTCGGCCTCCTGGGCTTTCTGCCCGGGCTTGCGGTGGGCACGGCGATCCTGACGCTCATGGGCGCGATCACGACGCTGCCCTTGTCGATGACGCCGGTCATGGCGCTCATGGTCTTCGCCGGCACGATCCTATTCTCGGTGCTGTCGGGGGTGATTGCCACGCGCAGGCTGTCCGCCGCCGACCCGGCCGACCTGTTCTGAAAGACCCTGTCATGAGTGACGAGACCATCCTCGAGATACGCGGACTGAACCACTGGTTCGGCAGCGGCAACGCGCGCAAGCAGGCCTTGTTCGACATAAACATGACGCTGGAGCGCGGCAGCTTCACCGTGCTGATGGGGCCATCGGGCTCGGGCAAGACCACGCTGCTGACACTGGCCGGATGCCTGCGCGGGGTGGAAGACGGGTCGGTGCGGCTGCTGGGCCACGAGTTGCGCGCGGCCCCCGAGGCAGAGTTGACCCTGCTGCGCCAGCGGCTGGGCTTCATCTTCCAGGCGCACAACCTTCATGAAAGCCTGACCGCGCTGCAGAACGTCATCATGGGGGTGCAGGTCCGTCCCGGCGTGCCGGATGCCCTTGCCCGGCAGGCAGCGGCCCGTGCGCTCGGTCTGGTGGGCCTGTCCGATCGGCTGCACTACCTGCCCGCGAACCTGTCGGGTGGGCAGAAACAGCGCGTCGCGGTGGCCCGTGCGCTGGTTGGCAACCCGGCGATGGTGCTGGCGGACGAGCCGACAGCCGCGTTGGACAAGGACAGCGCGGCCGACGTGATCGATCTTCTCAAGCGGCTCGGCGCGGCGCGGGGCACGACGACCCTTCTGGTCACCCACGACAACCGCATCCTCGACCGTGCCGACCGCATCCTCACGCTGGAGGATGGCCGTATCGTCTCCAGCGACATTGGACCGGCTGCAACACGCGTGGGCGGCGACGTGTGTTCGGAGGCGGCGTCATCCGGTCCGAGCGGGTGATCAAGATGGCCGCGGAATTCCGTTCATGTGCCGGGACGTCTTGAGGTATGGGACGCGCTCGCGGAGGATCAACCATCTGATGATGATGTTCTACTTTACAACAGAGGCTTTAACGACGGAGAGCGTCCGATGCCGATCCCTCCGCCACCATCACCATTGCGAACACGTCCAGACCGCTCGGTGAAGGTAAAATTTCTCAGGTTTTCAATGGGGTTTGCCAGAAGGGTGCGTCCCGATGAGACGGCTGCGCACAGCAGTTTCCGTTTCTGAATGGCCTCTCGTCTCCTGTCGGGCGAACCGCGCTGGTTTCGGTTCGGTCGAAAATCCTCGCCTTTCCAATGACCTGCCTCGCAATCCCGCCAAAACTGCGCGCCCTGTTTCCATCGCCATCGACCGAAACATAAACCGAACTCACAGGAGGCGCAGCGGATTGGGGTTTGTCGCTCACTTGCGCGCCGCGGTGGCGGAACAATCGGCGCCTGGCCAAGCGAAGCCGTTGATGGCAAACGGACATCATGCTCGAGCCTGGCGACATGGCGGGTGGCCCCTGGAGCGAACCTCCGGAGGCGGTTTGCTCCGTGGTCGCCGCGTGTGGCTGGCAAGTTCAAGTTAAAACATGTGGTTGGCGTGGTTGGCATGGCCCTGTCCCGGCGGGATGCGGTCGTTGCCCAACCGCCGGGCTGGCGGCACGGCCGACGCGATGTCTTTCAATCGCGTCGCCTTCGGCACCGCATTGCTGAGCGACGACCCGTCGGCCCTTGAGCACGAGGCGGCGGCTGTCGTCGGTTCGCGCCGTGCAAGTGCCCTGGATCGGAATGGGCACGCAGGGCGCGCCGCGCCACTGTTGGCGATCGATGTGCTGCTCTCGCAAAGTCGAGTGAACGGCTGTACGACGCGCGCCTGAAACGTCGTCGGCACCATGACCTTGCCGCAGATTTTCGAGTGTGTCCGGGAGCGCCAGGCGCGGGCGACCGAGGCGCTGGGCCGGCTGCCGGAATGCCCCGCGCATGCGGTGATGCGCGCCGATCGTGCGTGTACGCGGCAGGAGCGGCGAAGCATCCTGTCAATCAGCAGAAATCCTGTCGCGAGGCCGTCATGCGCCCGGATCAAAGAGCCAGACGCACGGCTTCGCAGAGTTCCCGGTGCAGTATCCAGTTGCCCGCATCTTCGTCGTTCGCGGTTGCGCCCCTGAACCCGAGGAGAGCGGTGCCTTCCGAGGCATCCGCGGTGTCACCGGCCCGAGACCCGGCGGAAAGGTATTCGGCGATCAGAAAGCCCGTAGCCGCGAAGGACCGGTTGGCCGAGGCTTCGGACTTGTAGCCCGCGGCACTTGCCATGCGCGCGTCCGCCAGCCCGTCTTCGCCGGCCAGCGACAGGGCTTTCAGCATCGCGCATTGCGGGCCGGACAGGGTGATCTGGCGGACGGCCTCGGAATATTCCTCGATGCTGGGGACGTCGATGCCGGTCCTGCCGTCCCTGCGGCGGTCTGCCGTCCGTCGGTTCTCGCGGGCATCGATCACCTCGTGCAACGCGGCGATTGCCGCCTCTTCCGTTGCGCCCGTCGCTTCGGCGATCATGCCGCGGGCCTTGGTCGGCGCTTTCGGAAACGCCCGTGCGACGAAGCTCCCCGCGAGCCAGCCCGACTTGATCTGGTAACGGCCGTGCTCGCCCAGCAGGATGACGGGCGCTTCCTTCGGAGTTTCCGTCGGGCGTTTGGCCTTCGGCACGCTCTTGAACGCGTCCCGGACGGCGTTCGCGTGTCGTGTTGATGCGTTGCTCGGCATGCTTGGATTCCTTGTGGTTGACGGGCGAAAAGACGTTGGCCGGGGCCGCAACACCCGTTCAGGCGGTCTGCGGATTGCGGGACCAGACGGAGACATTCAGCGCGAAGGCCACCGTGGTCCAGGCGAGATAAAGGCTGAACAACGCGCCGGCGATGACGTCGGCCTGCCAGAACGCGACCGTCGCCACGGCGACCGACAGCCAGAGCGTGGCCATCACGAAAAGACCCGCGCGGATATCCCTCAACCCGAAAAAAACGCCTGACCACAGAGTGTTGAAGGCGATCTGCGTCGCCCACAGAGCGACCAGACCCGCGCCGTTCGGCATCAGGGCCACGCGCGCGGCGGCGACGGACATGCTCAGGTAGAGGATCAGCCACACGACCGGAAACATCCGGTTCGGCGGCGTCCACCAGGGTTTCGACAGGTCGGCATACCACCGGCCGGGCCTGAACAGCATGCCCGAGGCGGCCGGGGCGGCGCAGGCGGCAAGACAGGCCACGAAAACCAGCCAGTTCATGGCTGCCGATCCATCTGTCGCATCGGGTGAAGCTCAGGGAGGCGGCGGTCGGCATATCCGCAGGCCTGCCCGGCGCTTGACCCGTGCAAGGGCGGGCGATGGGCGCGGGGTGCGCCCAAAGCCCCGATCACGTCACGCCAGGGCGAGATTGGTCGCGCTTTCGCGACCGTCGCGGCCGGTTTCCACCTCGAAGGTCACCTTCTGGGCGTCCGAGAGGCCGGTGAGACCGGCGCGCTCGACGGCAGAGATGTGGACGAAGACGTCCTTGCCGCCCGTATCCGTTTCGATGAAGCCGAAGCCTTTTTGGGAATTGAAAAACTTCACGGTGCCATTGGCCATATCCGTGCTCTCCTGTTCAGATGCTGCCCGCAGGATGCGGCAGCCCGGCAAAGTCAGACTGGATCGATCAACTGAAAGCCGGATAAACGGAAGCAGCGGTTCGAAGCGAACAACGATGACATGAGTGATATGCGCCTTTCCGCCGGGACATACAAGGCTTGTCGCATCCCGTGGCGAAACTTCGTCCTTTGTCCGTCGTGGCGGACGGGGTGTCATCGAGGAGCATAAACGCCCCGCCGCGGGTCCGAGGCGCCATCGCTCTGCCCGGTGAGCAGGCGGCGGCTTGGGGCACGACGCTTCGCTGGCCAGCCCGATCCCAGCCCCGGGGCGCGTCATGGATCAGGGCTGAAAACCGGGCTGCCTCGGGGGGTGCAATGGGCGGGTCACGCCGGTCCTGCGGCTCAGTCGGAAAGCGCCCGGGCTTGGGCGAAGGACAGAAGTCTCCGCTGCCGCTCGTCCCAGAGATGGAGCCGCGCGCAGCGGAAGCGCTGCCACAGCGTGATGCGGCTCCCGTGGGATATCCGAGCCCGGGGGTCCGAAATGGCCGTCAGGCCTGTCGGCGTCGGGCGGCATGTCCGGATCTTCGGTCGGTCGGGGCAGAAGGCGGGGCGATGGGGAAAACGCTCGAACGGGCAATCCTGGGGGCCTTTTTTGGTGACAGGTGTCGGCCTCAAGGCCGGCGCACGGAGTTTCCGCTGGCGATGATCCGGTCGATGAGCGCTGCAACCGCCCGGTGCATGTCCGCGTCCGGGCCGGTGGCGTTCTCATGGGTGGCCGCGGCGTCGCGGAGAACGCCGACGATCTCGTGCTCGGGCAGCAGTCTGCGATCGTTCATCGCAAGCAGAAGCGCCTCGCAGATGGAAAGGGCCGCCAGGCCGGCAAGGTGTGTCTGGTCGGACATCTTGGGCATTCCTCTCTGCGAACCGGCGTGCAGGGCCGTGACGCGCCAGCATGGTCCGCCTTCTTGTCGCAGGAAATGTGCTAGGATGAACTGATCTGAAGCAGTCGCCCGGTCAGAAAGTCTCGCTACTGCCTGCACCAGGAATTTCCGTTGCCGCGAGGGATCGCATGACCGCCGAGACACACAGCCCGCTGGTCCGCAAGCTTTCCGCCTTCGTCGCATTGTCGGATGCGGAACTTGCCGTGCTTGCGCGTCTGCACCGGCGCAGGCGGAAGTTCCTTGCCGGATGGGACATGGTGCATCAGGGGCAATCCGACCAGGCGGCCTACATCCTTTCGGCAGGCTGGGTCTGTTCCTACAAGCTCCAGCCGGACGGGACGCGCCAGATCGTCGATTTCCAGATCCCCGGCGACTTTCTCGGTCTGCGCAGCGTGCTGTTGCGCACCTCGGACCACAGTTTCGAGCCCATCGTGGATATCGAGGCGGCCGAAGTGCTGACCGGCGACCTTCTGGACGCCTTCGCCCAGACGCCGCGGCTTGCGACCGCCATCCTCTGGGCGGCGTCGCGGGACGAGGCGATGGTGGTCGAGCATCTCGTGGGGATCGGCCGGCGCGATGCGGAGGCCCGCATGGCGCATTTCCTGCTGGAACTGGGCGCGCGGCTCATGCTGGTCGGTTTCGGCAGCAAGGAGGGCTTCGACTGCCCGCTCACGCAGTATCATCTGGCAGATGCGCTGGGGCTGAGCGCGGTTCACGTGAACCGGGTCATGCGACACCTGCGAGAGTCGGGACTGCTGACCTTCCGCGATGGACGCGTCACGTTTCATGACCTCGAGCGCTTGGTCGACCTCGCGGGGTTCGATCCGGCATACCTGGATCATACCGGACCGCTTCTGAATTGAGAAACCGTTCCCCGCGCAGCGATGGGCGACCCAAGTCGGTATCGGCTACCGGGCGTCGCAAAAATCGCTCGGTCGCCTTGTCGCGTGCCCTTTTGGGCTCGGCGTCGGGCTTCGCCTTGTGCGCCTTCCCGGCGGCCTTGTAATGCTCGAGCGCCGCGTCCTTCCCGGGGCCGGAGGGCGCCTTGTCCCAAGCGGCCTTCACCGATTTCATCTTCTCGGCGGTCCGTGTCCGGCCGGGGATCATTGGAAGTGTCCGCGCGTGGACAATCCGGGAATAAGAAGCGTGCCGACATGCCGTCCTTTGAAGATTGACACGCCCACACGCTTCTCGGGTACTCCGAAAAAGATGCCTCACCAAATATCAGGTGGGCATGTCTCATCTAATGGATGCGTGCGCCCCTTCGCACTGACGCACGTTAGTCCCACCATGCGCCGATGCGGAGGTCCGTCGACGCCCGCGGGTCGGCTCGGGCTTCGACCGGAACGCGACGGCCTCCGCTCGGACGGCCGATCCGCCCGGCCCGGCAAGAGGACGCAGGTCACGTCAGGATCGTTCCCTGGGGCGAGACCCTCAGCCATCCGTCCTCGTCGTGAAGGTACGTGGAGGCGCAGAGCGCCTTGAGGACCGGACCTGTCGGCTTCTCCGCCGAAACCCTTCAGGCGAGGATGGCGATCGCACCGTGTCCGGCTGTCGAAATTGATCGCGATGCCTTCGGCGCGAGACGTGCCGATCCTTCATCGCGAGGGTCGCGAAAGGGTCGCGGCCAGCCCATGAGACGCCGACCCTGCCACGGGTCGGACCGGCGCGGGACAAGAGGCTCTCCCCGGTCGCCGTCCAGTCACCGCCGCACCTCGCGAACGGTCGGACCCTAACGTGGATCAGCAGGCAGGGGCCCGCCGGATGGTATGAGACGACGAAGACCTGCAGGTCGGCGAGTCGACGATGCCTGTCTTCCCACAAGCGAGCGCAGGTCGCTCGACAGCGCAATTCAGCAAGGTGGCGGAGAGACGATCATGGCAATGGCTGCCGGCCCTTCAATGCCGAAACCGGAAGCGACCGATGTCGAACGGCGGGTGCTGGCCCATGAGCGGCGCCTGCAGGCGCTTATCGCCTACATGGCCCGCACCGAACCAAGGTTCATCGACCACCTGCGAGACCGGTTCGTGGAGCCGATGCGCATGGCCCGGCACGAACACGACCACCGCGAAACCGACGATTACGCGGAGGAATTCATGTGCGCCGTGATGCTCTTCGGAGACGCGCGCGCGCCCAACGCCTTCGACGTCCCTGATAACGCCTATGCAACCGCCCGGTCCTTCAGCTCAGGCTGGGCGTGCACGCGAGGCCATGAAGAAGTGGGAGGTGCGTCCTGCGAGGCGATCACCGTGGCCGGGAATGCCCATCTGCGGTCATCGGGCTACGACTTGCAATGCGATCGCGGTTATCGGCAGGCGCGTGAGGCCTGCGTTCCGATTGCGGTTCCCGAAAACGGCTATCTTGCCAATGGCGACCATGGAGCCGCATGGGCCTGTGACAGGGGCTTTTTCGAGATCGATGGCCACCGCGATCCGGTGGCGTTTCCGGCGAACGCCTTTCTGGACCCGGCGTCCCATGGTCCGCGATGGCGCTGTGAGCGGGGATTTGAGACCGTCGACGCCGCATGCCCCCCGGTCGACCATACGGCAAACGCGCATCTCGATCGATCCGGAGGCACATGGCGATGTGATCGCAGCTTTCAACTTGCGGATGGGGAGTGCGTTCTTGGACGATGAAGCGCCCCGATCAGACCACGGCGACGCGTCCGGTATCCGGATGCGGATCGGCTGTCGCCTGCGCTACCGGCTGACCCAGCCGACACCCATCATTGCCATGCTGAACGTGCACTATTCGCGGTTCGGCGATCTGGAGCGTGCCGACTATCTCGTGACGCAGCCGAGCGTGCCGCTGGAAAGCTATCGCGACGGCTTCGGCAACTGGTGCACGCGGATGGTTGCGCCGGCCGGCGATTTCACCCTGTCCACCGACGGCATCTTCCGCGACACCGGACTGCCGGATCCGACAGCGCCCGAGGCCGAGCAACACGCCGTGCAGGACCTGCCCTTCGACACCCTGGTCTATCTTCTGGGCAGTCGTTACTGCGATACCGATCTTCTGTCGGAGGAGGCCTGGCGCCGTTTCGAGACCACGCCGCCGGGCTGGGCGCGTGTCCAGGCGATATGCGCCTTCGTCCATTCTGCCGTGTCGTTCGACTACATGCAGGCGAGCGCGACCCGCACGGCGTCCGAGACGCTGGCCGGTCGGCAGGGCGTCTGCCGCGATTTCGCCCATCTCGCCATCGCCCTGTGCCGCTGCATGAACATCCCGGCGCGCTATTGCACGGGCTACCTCAGCGAATTCGGCCAGCCGGAGCCCCATGCGCCTGACGATTTCGCGGCCTGGATGGAGGTTTTCCTGGGCGGCCGCTGGTGGGTCTTCGATCCTCGCAACAACGCGCGGCGCGTGGGGCGGATCCTGATCGCCCGTGGCCGTGATGCCGCCGATGTGCCTCTGACCCAGACATTCGGGCCGAACACCCTGACC
>CAZGHJ010000091.1:0-10712 GCA_964525355.1 uncultured Roseicyclus sp. | reverse complement strand
TGATGACGCGCAGCATCAGGTCGAAATTCGTCCCCGGCGGCAGGAAGTAGTTCAGCAGAAGCGAGGCCGTGAAAAGCCAGACGATCAGCGGCACGCCCCGGATCACCTCGATGAAGAGGACGGAGAACTTGTTGATGATGAAAAGGTCGGACTGCCGGCCGAGTGCCAGAAGGATGCCCAGCGGCAACGACAGCAGGATGCCGGTGATCCCGATGATGAAGGCCAGCATGAAGCCGCCGAAATCGTCGGAGGGAATGTACTGGATGCCGATGGGCAGCACGGCGCCAAGAGCGCCGGCAATCGGGCCTGCGGCAAGTAGCCAGTAGAGGATCGGCAGGGCGAAGGCGGCGATGGTGGCCCCGAGCGAGCCGATGAGGCCGGGCAGCACGCGGAGTGCGAAGAGCGGCAGGGCAAAGCCGGCCGCCACGGCGATCGGGCCCCAGATCGTGCCGCCCCACAGCAGCCAGTAGCAGACGAATGGCGCGGCGGCCGTGAAGTAGAGAACCTTGCGCGAGACGTTGTCGAACAGCACCGGCGCCATGGCGACGCCGAAGGCCAATAGCGCCAGCACCGGACGCCAGTAGGCCTCCGGCGGGTAGAACCCGAAGAGGAGCTGGTTCCACCGCTCGGTCAACACGGCCCAGCAGGCGACGTTGGTGCCCTCGGCCCACAGCCCCTCGGCGATGCGCATGTCGCGGATCTCGCGGCATTCGCTGAGGCTGCCGGCGTCCCAGATGCCGAGGGTGAGCCAGGTCAGCACATGGGTCAGGGCCCAGTAGATGAACCACAGGGACAGCACCGTCATCAGCGCGTTGTACCAGGTGGAGAACAGGTTCTCGCGCAGCCATTGCAGGATGCCGCCCTCGGCGGCCGGCGGCGCCTGCTCGGCCAGCATCCGGTCGCGGACGAAGGCGGTGTTGTGGGAGGTCGCGTCGCTCATGTCATGCGCTCCTTCGGACCGGCCGTTCCCTTACGCTCCTTCGGACCGATCATCTCAGCGCTCCTTCAGCTTTACGGACTGGTTGTAGACATTCATCGCGGCCGAGATGATCAGCGACGTGACGAGGTAGAAAAGTCCCAGAAGCAGCATCCCCTCGAGTTCGCGCCCGGTCTGGTTGATCGTGATGCCGCCCAGCGTCGAGCGCACGTCCATGTAACCCACCGCGATCGCCAGCGAGGAGTTCTTGGTCAGGTTCAGATACTGCGAGATCAGCGGCGGGATGATGACCCTGAGCGCCTGGGGCAGGATCACGAGCTGCATCGTCCGGTTGGGCTTGAGCCCCAGCGAAAACGCGGCTTCGGTCTGCCCCTTGGAGACCGCGAGGATCCCCGAGCGCACGTTCTCGGCGATGAAGGCGCCGGTATAGAGCGCCAGCGCCAGCGTCAACGCGATGAACGAGTTGCGCATATGCGTGCCGCCCTGGAAATTGAAGCCGGCAAGCTCGGGATAGTCCAGCGTGATCGGGCGGCCGAGGATGAAGTAGAAGACCACCGAGGGCACGAAGAAGATGGCCAGCGAGATCCAGAAGACGGGCAGGATCTCTCCGGTGGCCTCCTGTCGGGCGCGGGCATAGCGGCGGAAGGCCCCGATGCCGACGAGCGAGGCGAGGAAGACCGCGATCAGGATCAGCGAGCCTTCACCGAAGACCGGGGCGGGCGTGTAGATACCGCGGTTCGTGATCGCGACCGTATCGAACAGAAGCATCGTCGCCTCGGGCGCATCTCCGCGGAAGTCGCGGGGCGCGGGCGTGGCTTCGGTCATGATCGCGAAGACGATGAGAATCCACAGCAGCGTCGGAATGTTGCGGAAGCCTTCCACGTAGACCGCCATGAGGCGCGCGACGATCCAGTTCGAGGACAGGCGCAGCACACCGGCGAGGACGCCGACGATCGTGGCGATGAAGCAGCCCACGACGGCCACGAGCAGCGTGTTGAGGATCCCCACCAAAGCGGCGCGGCCATGGGTCGAATCGTTGGAGTATTCGATCAGGCGCTGGTTGATGTCGTAGCCCGCGCGGTTGCCGAGGAACGAGAAGTCGAAATCCTTGCCCAGCGCGGCGAGGTTCTGCACCGTATTGTTGGCCAACCAGTAAAGCGCCGACATGATCAGGATGAACGCGATCACCTGAATGGTCATCGAGCGGTAGCGCGTGTCGTAGATGAGTTGGCTCAGGCGAAAGCTCTCGCTTGGCGGCTCCGTCATCGTCGCCATGGCAGTCGTGCCCCCTGTCTTGTTCTTTTCGGCGCATGTTCTTGTCGGCGTCACCGCGCCGACATCAGGTGCCGTCGCCGCGGGGTCGGGGTCCGCGCATCATGCGCAGGATCCAGCACGGAAACGGGGCGCGGCCGGAACCACGCCCCGTTCAGGACCAACTTACCGGAAGGGCATGCCGTAGAGCACGCCACCGTCGGTCCACTGCGCATTGAGGCCGCGCGCCAGGCCGATCGGGGTGTTTTCGCCGATATTCGCTGCGAAGACCTCGCCGTAATTACCGACCTCGGCGATCACGTTTGCCATCCAGTCATTTTCCAGACCGAGCATTTCGCCAAGCGCACCCTCGGTACCGAGCAGACGGTTGACCTCGGGGTTTTCGGTGCCCTCCGCGAGCGTTGCGACATTGGCGGAGGTGACGTCGAGTTCCTCGGCCACGATCATGCCCATCAATGTCCAGCGCACGATGTCGCCCCACTGGTTGTCACCATGACGCACGACCGGCCCGAGCGGCTCTTTCGAGATGATCTCGGGAAGGATCACATGGGCGGACGGCTCCTCGAAACTGGCGCGCGTCGCCGCAAGCCCCGAACTGTCCGTGGTGTAGACGTCGCAGGCGCCGGCCAGGTACTGCTGCTGCGCCTCGGCGTTGGTCTCGACCGGAACCGGCTCGTATTCCATGTTGTTGGACGCGAAGAAGTCGGCCAGGTTCAGTTCGGTCGTGGTGCCGGTCTGGATGCAGACCGTGGCGCCGCTCAGCTCCATGGCGGAGGAGACGCCCAGCTCGGTCGGAACCATGAAGCCCTGTCCGTCGTAATAGTTCACACCGACGAATTCGAAGGCGAGGTCCACGTCGCGGGTGAAGGTCCAGGTCGTGTTGCGGGCCAGCATGTCGATCTCGCCGGACGCAAGCGCGGTAAAGCGCGTCTGGCCCGTCGTCGGCACGAAGTTCACCGCAGACGCGTCGCCCAGCACGGCAATGGCCACGGCACGGCACACCGCAACGTCAAAGCCCTGCCATTCGCCGTTGGCGTCGGGGGCCGAAAAGCCGGCAAGGCCGGTGGACACGCCACAATTCAGTTCGCCGCGTTCCTGCACCTGCTCCAGCGTCTGACCGGACGCAATGCCGGCAGCCAGACCTGCCACGGCAATCGTGCCGAGAAATGCTGATTTTTTCATGTTTACCTCTTCCTGATGGACCGCGCGCGGGGCGTAAGTTCTTGCTCACCCCGCGGCGTTGACTTGAAGTCCGTGAGAGACTTCCCCCTCACCGCCCACAAAATGGGCAAGTCTGCCGGCGCAGGTCAAGGGTTGCCCGGCCGGAATTGACCCTGCGTCACCCCTGAATCTGCACGCCCCGGCATCATATGCCGATTTTTTGTGCGCCGTTTGAGGGAATTGAAGCAAACAGGGTCAGGGTTCGGACACGAGGCTCAGGAAGCGCAGGGCGTGGCGGAAGTCGGCGAACCTGATTTCGGCCGCTTGCGCGGCCTCCTCGTCCTCGCCCCATTGCGCGATCTGCCAGGCCTCGTCGATCCGGCTCAGATCCCATCCCGTTTGGGCGTCGAGCCGCCCCTGCGCGACCGCGAGCCCCAGTACCACGGACCCCGACAGCGTGACCAGATCGTGGACGCCCGTGAGCCGAAAGGCGTCGAGCCTGTCCAGTGTCTCCGAGAGACGGCGCAACGCCTCGGGGGATTGCGCCACCGGCAGGATGCCCGTGGTCGGACGGAGCCGCGCGCCCAGCGTCTCGTCGGCCCAGTCCAGAAGCGGGTCCCACGCCTCGGCCTGACCCGCGACCAGCGCATCGGGTCCGTCGGCCCTGTGACACAGGAGATCCGTCTCGCCATAGCTTGCCAGAAGGGCGACCACCTCCGCCTTCTGGGGCACCACGCGGTCGATGGCCGAATTGGCCGAACGGGTCACGGGCATGGACCGCGGGTCGATCACCTCGCCCTGCGCCGCCCATTCGTCGGCCATGGCCCGCGCCATCGCGGCGCTGGGCAGATCGAGCGCAGTCTTGGCCGGCGTCTTCAGAGGCCGCCCGTCAAGCAACACGCGCCATGCGCCCGCCTCTTCGGCCACGGCGACCTCGCTCCAGAACCGTCTGGCCGTCCATTCCGTCATGCCACGCACCCCGTCCCGGACAGCGCGTCGGGCAAGAGCTCGAAGCGGTCGATCACCTGGCTGGCCCCGGCGCGCAGCAAGGCATCGGCCGGGTGATAGCCCCAGCTCACGCCGATGCCCCGCACCGAGGCGGCGCGGCCCATCTCCATGTCGTAACTCGTGTCGCCCACGATGACCGCCTGCGCGGACACGACGCCGGTCTCTGTCAGGCAGGCCTGCAACATCGCGGGATGCGGCTTGGAGGGATGGTCGTCGGCCACCTGCACAGTCTGGAAGAGCCCGCGCAGGCCATGCACCTCCAGCAGGTGGTCGAGCCCCCGGCGCGACTTGCCCGTGGCGATGCCAAGCAGCGTCCAGGGCTCGGCGGAGAGCCGCTCGAGACAGGCGCGGGCCCCTGGGTAGAGCGGCGAAAGAGCGGCCGCGTCGCCTTCGGCCCGCAGCGCGGCGAAGGCGGATCTGTAGCCCGCGACGAGGTCGTCCACGCGATCGGGGGCGTCGGGGGCGAGCCGCGCCATGGCCACGGGCAGCGACAGGCCGACGATGGAGAGGGTCGCGGCCCGATCCGGCGGCACAAGGCCCAAGCCCGCGAAGGCACGCTCCATCGACGCCAGGATATGCGCCTGGCTGTCAACGAGCGTGCCGTCCACGTCGAAGATCACGAGGCGCAATTCCGTCATTCGAGCTCCTCGAACGGGTCGGCCGGCACATCCGCGGCGGACCACTCCAGCGCGGCCCAGGTGCGCGCCATATGCTCGGGCAGCGGCGCCGTGAGGTGCAGCCGCGCGCCCGTCATCGGGTGGATCAGGTCGAGCGAGCGGGCATGAAGATGCAGCTTGCGGCTGATCTCGCCGCCCAGTTGCGCGCCCCAGCCGTCGCCGAGGTTCTCCTGCCCCGAGCCGCCGTATTTTCCGTCGCCCACGATGGGGTGGCCCAGCGCCGCCATATGCGCGCGAAGCTGATGGGTGCGCCCCGTCACAGGCACCAGCGCGCACCAGCTGACGCGCTGGCCCAGCGCCGACAGGACCGCGTAGTCGGTGACCGCGCGCTTCGCGCCGGGCGTGTCGTCGACCGCGTCGGGATGGACGCACTGCATCTTTTCGCCCTCGCCGCCCTTGCCGTGGCCCGCGGCCTTCACCAGCCCGTAGCGGATCGTGCCCATGCGCGGGCTCGGCACGCCGGCGACGGCGGCCCAGTAGATCTTGCGCGTCTCGCGGGCGCGGAACGCCTCGGTCAGGGCCTTCGCGCCGGCGCGCGTTCGGGCGAGCAGCAGGACGCCCGAAGTGTCCTTGTCGAGCCGGTGGACGAGCCGCGGCTTTTCCTCGAACCCGAAGCGCAGCGCCTCGGAGAGCCCGTCCACGTGGCGGGTCTGGCCGCTGCCGCCCTGCGTGGGCAGGCCGGGCGGCTTGTTGAGCGCGATGAGGTAATCGTCGCGGTAGATCACGGCGGCGCGCATCATCTCCGCGTCGCGGTCGGAGATTTTCGGATGCTCGACGACAGGGGCGGCCGCATCCGGTAGCGGCGGGACGCGGACGCTCTGGCCTTCCTCGACCCGCGTCGCCGGCTTGACGCGTCCGCCGTCCACCCGGATCTCACCCTTGCGGCACGCCTTCTCGATCCGGCCCTGGGTGATCTGCGGGAACCGCCGCTTCAGCCAGCGGTCAAGGCGCTGATCGCCCTCGCCCGCCGCCACGATGACCGTCTGAACCCCGCTCATGCCGCGATCCCGCGCGCGACCGCCAGCCCGGCAAAAAGGGCCGCGATGGACAGGACGACGCTGGCGAGAACATAGCTCGCCGCCAGCCCAATGGCGCCGCGCTCATAGAGCGTAACGGCCTCGAGCGAGAAGGCGGAGAAGGTGGTGAAGCCCCCCAGAAGGCCCGTCGCCACGAAGGGCGAAAGCGGCGTCAGCCCGCGATGCGCGGCGAGCCCGATGAAAAGCCCCATTGCGAAGGAGCCCGCGACATTGACCGTCAGCACGCCAAGCGGGAAGGCGGTATGGCCAAAGAGCCGCACGAGGCCCAGCCCGGTGAGGTAGCGCAACACGGCGCCGATCGCGCCGCCCAAGGCGACCTGGAGAACGGGGGCAACCATGGGCGCGTCTTGGGTGGCGGCGGTCCAAGTGTCAATGGGGGCCGGGTCAGTCGCGGCTCCGCTTCTGGCGCAGGCCCTCGAACCATTCGAGCCGCTTGTGAAGCTCCCGCTCGAAACCGCGCTCGACGGGCGCGTAGAAATGCGCCCGGCTCATCCGGTCGGGGAAATAGCTCTGGCCCGAGAACCCGTCCTCGGCGTCATGGTCGTAATCGTAGCCCGCGCCGTAGCCCTGCTCCTTCATCAGCTTCGTGGGTGCGTTCAGGATATGCTTGGGCGGCGGCAAGGAGCCGGTGGAGCGCGCGCTGTCCCGCGCGGCCTTGTAGGCGACGTAGGCCGCGTTCGATTTGGGCGCGAGCGCGAGATAGAGCACCGCCTGCGCCAGCGCCAGTTCGCCCTCGGGGCTGCCGAGACGCTCGTAGGTGGCCCAGGCGTCGAGGCAGTGGCGCTGCGCCGCGGGGTCGGCCAGCCCGATATCCTCGACCGCCATGCGGGTGATCCGCCGGGCGAGATAGCGCGGGTCTTCGCCGCCTTCGAGCATCCGCGCCAGCCAATAGAGCGCCGCGTCGGGATCCGAGCCGCGCACCGATTTGTGCAGCGCCGAGATGAGGTTGTAATGCGCCTCGCCCGATTTGTCGTACTGCGCCGCACGACGCTGCAGGCGATGCGCGAGCGCGCCGGCGTCGAGATCGGCGGGCGTCTCCCAGGCGGCGACCTGTTCGACCAGGTTCAGAAGCGCACGTCCGTCGCCATCGGCCATGTCGATGAGGCTGCGGCGCGCGGCATCGGTCAGCGGCAGGCGGCGGTCGAGTTCGGCTTCGGCGCGGGCCAGCATGGCGGCGAGGTCGTCCTCGCTCAACCGCTCCAGCACGAGAACCTGCGCGCGGGATAGAAGTGCTGCGTTCAGTTCGAAGGACGGATTCTCGGTGGTCGCGCCAACCAGCAGGATCGTCCCGTCCTCCATGTGGGGCAGGAACCCGTCCTGCTGCGCCTTGTTGAAACGGTGGATCTCGTCCACGAAGAGAAGCGTGCCCTGACCGTTGGCGTGGCGGTGGCGGGCGGCCTCGAACACGCGGCGCAGCTCGGGCACGCCGGTGAAGATGGCGCTGATCTGCACGAAATGGAGATCGGTCTCGGCCGCCAGAAGGCGGGCGATGGTGGTCTTGCCCACACCCGGCGGGCCCCAGAGCACGAGCGACGGCAACGCGCGCGCGTCGAGCATGACCCGCAGGCTGCCCTCGGGGCCCAGCAGATGCGCCTGCCCGATCACGTCGGAAAGCGCGCGGGGCCGCAGGCGGTCGGCGAGCGGGCGCGGCCCGGCCTCGACGGAAGACGGCCGGCTGTCCGGGGCGGGCGCGGTATCGAAAAGGTCTGCCATGACGGGGCCGAGCCTAGCCCGCCGGCACGGCCGCCATCAATGCATCTTGCTGGCCATCGACACGAAGTAGCAGCGGTGGGCCACACCGTCGAAATCCATCTCGGGGCCGGCCTCGGCCATGTCGATCCCCAGCCGCCGCGCCAGCCGCGGGATCAGCGTGGGCAGGAGCCCGATCAGGATGGTCGCGCCGAAACCGCGGGCCGAGCGGATCATCTCGCCCATGATCGACATTTGAACCCGGCGCCGCAGCGCCTGGTCCACGTCGGAGGCCACGAAAAGCCGATTGGCGTCCCAGATATGCGGGGCGACGGGCGCGGTGTCCCACAGAAGATTGCCCGGTATGGTCTCGAGCAGTCCGCGCTGGGCGTCGCGCACCATGTAGGAGTAGATGCCGCATTGCGCGGTGGTCGGCGTCAGGCGGACGCCGGCCATGACGCGGCCGTGCTCGTGCACGATGCACCAGCGGCTCTGGGCGGTGTCGTACTGGTCGAATTCCATCCCGTGTTCTTCGGGCAGGTCCCAGTTTTTCGCCTCGATGAAGGTCTGATGGCGCGCACGCAGCATGTTGGGGAACAATGCCCCGTGCTGATGCATGTTTTCGTAGGACAGGGTGGTCGTTTGCATGGCTCAAGGTCTCCGGTCGGTGGGTCGCGTCATGTTGCGTCACACCGCGGGGGAGACCCCCACCACCTCGATTGTTGCCGCGGCTCAGATGAACCCGAATTCCTTTGCCTTCTGCACCGCCTCGGCGGTGGTCCGGGCAAGAAGCTTCTGTCTTGCGGACGTCAGACGCGCCTTGAAGGCGCTTTCGGATATGCCGAGCTTGGCGGCGGCGGCGGCATGGCGGTCCCCGTCCGCGATGCATTTCAGGGCGTCGGACTGTGCCTTGGACAGCCGCGCCGGTGGTTCGGACAGATCGTGCATGCGTTGTACGATCCGCAGGATGTGCTCCATTTCGTCATCGGTGAATTCACGGTCCGGCCGGCTTGCGCCGGTGATCGTGCGCGAGGACATCGGCCCGATCGAGGCGATCATCCCGTAGACGAGGCCATAGCTGCCGGCCTCGGCCATGATGCCGAAAGGGTCGGGCAGGCCGATCTCGCTCCAGCGGCGGGTTCCGGTATGGCTGAGGCCCCAGGCAAGCGTGGGGTCGCGCAGACCGTAGAGCTTCGCCGTGTAGATCTCCTGCCAGGCGTCGGGATAGGTATTGACCATGATCAGCGGTGATACGTAGCGGATATGCAAGCCGGCAGCGAAGCCTGCCGGCGCGGCAAGCGAAAGTTCGTGCAGCAAAAGGTCGAGCACCGGCGCTTTCGACATGTCGGCTTCGAGGACCCCTGTCCAAAAAGACATGACCAATTAGACAGGTTGCCAGACCGCCGGTCAACCTGAGACCATTTTCCTTGCAACGATTGATGGTGAGATCATGTCCAGAGGGATCGAGCGCGATCTTTTTGCGTCTCTCATGCGTCTGTCGGCAGGGGAACGCACAGAAATACTGGAATTCCTGGGGCAGTCGGCGGGGTCCACGGAAGGCATTCTCCGCGACGCTGGCTCGGTGGCGTCACGTCCGCGGCGGACAAGGCGCTCTGCCGATCCGACATACACTTGGCGGAGCGAGGACGCCCTGCACGGATCCTGAGAGACCGGGGAAAAAGAGGCAACGCCCCGCAAGGCGTCGCCTCTCTAGCTAATGTAACAAGGCCCGGTCGTCCCGAATTTTGGAACAGGCGCACAGCCTTGCGAGGTCAGCGCGTTCAGCTGTCGGCGTCGATACCGCTATCGGCGTCTTCGCGGGCACGGTCCGCTGCGCCCTTCGCGTCGGGATCGCGATCCACGAACTCGATGATCGCCATTGGCGCCATGTCCCCGTAGCGGAAGCCAGCCTTCAAGACGCGCACATAGCCGCCTTGCCGTTCGGCATAACGGGGGCCGAGCACCTCGAACAGCTTGGCGACGAACGCGTCCTGCTTCAACTGCGCCGCAGCCTGACGGCGCGCATGCAGATCTCCCCGCTTGGCCAATGTGACCAGCTTCTCGACGACGGGCCGCAATTCCTTGGCCTTGGGCAGCGTCGTCTTGATCTGCTCATGTTCGATCAAAGACCCGGCCATGTTCGCAAACATGGCCTTGCGGTGTTCGTGGGTTCGGTTCAGGCGGCGGTATCCGCGAGCGTGACGCATCGTTCATCTCCTTTTCATGCTTTGTCCGAGGTCCGTGCGTTGCGGACCTCTCCTTTTTGGGGCGGTATACCCGGGTCGAAAATTCGTACGAATTTTCGCAGCCTGCGAATTTTCGTACGAAAATTCGGATCGGCTCAGAAATTGTCTTCGTATTTCTTCGCCAGTTCCTCGATGTTGTCCGGCGGCCAGTCCACGATATCCATGCCGAGGTGCAACCCCATGCCCGAGAGCACTTCCTTGATCTCGTTCAGGGATTTGCGCCCGAAATTCGGGGTCCGCAGCATCTCGGCTTCGGTCTTCTGGATCAGGTCGCCGATATAGACGATATTGTCGTTCTTCAGACAATTCGCCGAACGGACCGACAGTTCAAGTTCATCCACCTTCTTCAGGAGGAGCGGATTGAACTCCAGATCGTCCTCGTCGTCGGCACGGCCTGCTGCCTCCGGCTCGTCGAAGTTGACGAAGATCGAAAGCTGATCCTGCAGGATGCGCGCCGCATAGGCCACGGCATCGTCGGGCGACACCGAGCCGTCGGTCTCGAGCTTCAGGGTCAGCTTGTCGTAGTCGAGCACCTGCCCTTCGCGCGTGGGCTGTACGTCATAGGACACCTTCTTGACCGGCGAGTAGATCGCGTCGATCGGCATCAGCCCGATGGGCGCGTCCTCGGGACGGTTCTTGTCGGCGGACACGTAGCCCTTGCCCGTGCTGACCGTCAGCTCGATAT
>CAZGHJ010000090.1:0-10722 GCA_964525355.1 uncultured Roseicyclus sp. | reverse complement strand
GGTGGCGCTGGAACCGCCGCTGACGCCGCTCCAGCGTGGCGAGGATCAGGGCCACAACCAGCAGACACAGCGCCAGTTGCGCCGCCGCCGCCCGGTCGAACAGGCCGAACCAGCTGACATAGATGCCGGTGGCGAAGGTCTGCACGCCGAAATAGGCGACGGTGCCGTAATCCGCGAGCGTCTCCATCAGCGCGAGAAGGACGCCGCCCGCGATGGCAGGACGCGCCACGGGGACCGAGACGCGGAAAAACGCGCTCCACGGTCCGTGGCCCAGCGTGCGCGCCGCGATATAGGCCGTGGCCGACTGGCGCAGGAAGGCGGCGCGGGCCAGCAGGTAGACATACGGATAAAGCACGAAGGTCAGCATTGCCGCGGCGCCGCCGGTGGAGCGGATTTCCGGGAACCAGTAGTCGCGCGGGCCCCAGCCGGTCAGGTCGCGCAAGGTCGACTGCACAAGGCCGGGATGGTCGAGCAGGTCCGTGTAGGCATAGGCCAGCACGTAGGCCGGGTAGGCCAGCGGCAGGGCCAGCAGGATCTCCAGAAGCCGCCGCCCGGGAAAGCGGGTGGCGGTCACGAGCCAGGCCGTCGAAGTGCCGAGGATCGCCGTGCCGGTGCCCACGAGCAGGATCAGGAGTGCCGTGGTGGCCGCGTACCGTCCCAGCACCGTCTCGGCGAGGCCCGCCACGGTGTCGAGGCCCGCGCCCATCGCCGCGAGAAGTACCGCGATCATCGGCAGAAGGCAGATCGCGGCCGCCATCCACGAGATGACCGAGAGCGCACCGAACCCGCGTTTCGCACGCGCGGCGGGGGCCGCGTTTGGGGGGCTTGCGTCTGTTCGGGCCATGTCGGGGCGTTTCTGTCAGGTTTCCGGCGGAATGCAAGGCGGCGCATGGGCCGGCGCGCCCGTGTCGCAGCCCCCTCAGGTTGCCAGCCGGTAGGCTTCCCGCGCGAGGTCGCAGGCCAGGCGCGGGCCCAGCCGGTCGGCCTCCGCGCGGTGCAGGAGGCCGCGCTCCACCTGATCTGAGAGGTGCAGCGCGACGCCGCGCCGCCACAGGTCGTGGCGAGCCGGGATCGACAGGAAGGCGCGGGTGTCGTCGTTGAAGCCGGCGAGGTTCTCGTAGCCCGCGGTCTCGACCACGCTGTCGAAATAGCGGCGGATGCCGGCGGGGCTGTCGTGGAACCACCAGGGCGGCCCGAGAAGCAGCGCGGGCCAGTGCCCGGCCATGGGCGCAAGCTCGCGCGCGTAGGCGGCCTCGTCGAGGGTGAAGACGATGATCCGCGCGCGGGGGTCGTTGCCGACGCGCGCCAGAAGCGGGCCGAGCCCGTCGACCCAGTTCATCGCCCTGGGAATGTCGGCGCCCATGTCGGGGCCGAAGCGGGCGGCGAGCGCGGGGTTGGTCGAGCGCGTGGCGCCCGCGTGGATCTGCATGACCATGCCGTCCTCGAGCGACATCTGCGCCATCTCGACCAGCATGTGGGCGTGAAAGGCGCGCGCCTCGGCCGGGCTCAGGCTGTTGCGGCGGCGATACAGCGCCTCGGCCTCCGATCTGGGCAGCCATTCGGTGACCAGATCGGGCACGTCATGGTCTGTCGCCGTGGCGCCGAGTGTCCGGAACGCGGCGCGGCGCGCCCGGATCGCGTCGAGATAACCGCCGAAGCTGTCCGTGTCGGCGCCGGTCTGTTCCGCCAGCCGCGCCACCGCCGCATCATGCCCCGGACGCGCGGGGTCGATCAGGTCGTCGGGCCGGAAGGTGGGTACGATGCGGCCCCTCCAGCCCGAGGCCGCGATCGCGGCGTGATGGGCGAGGTCCGAGCCCGCCGGGTCGGTCGTCGCCAGCACCTCGATCCCGAACCGGTCGAACAGCGCGCGGGGCCGGTTCGCCGGATCGGCCAGCCAGCCGGCGATCTGGTCGTGCACGGCATCGGCGGTCTCCGGCGCAAGCGCGGTGTCGACGCCGATGACGGTGTAGAGCGTGTGCTCCAGCCAGATCCGGGTGGGCGTGCCGAGAAAGGCGTCCCAATGGGCGGCGAAGGTGGCGAAGATACGCCGCGAGTCCCGTGTCGCGGGCGCGGGGCCGAGGCCGAGCGCGTCGAGCGGGACGCCGCGCGAATAGAGCATCCGGAACAGGTAGTGATCCGGCGTGATCAGAAGCGCGGCGGGGTCGGGGAAGGCCGCGTCCTCGGCCCACCATGCCGGGTCGCAATGGCCATGGGGCGAGACGATGGGCAGGGGCGCCAGCGCTTCGAAAAGATCGGCAGCCAGACCCGTCAGACGCGGCGCGCGGGGGATCGGCCGGCTCATCCGGTGCGCGCCATGCAGGCGATGGCGCGGTTCGTTCCGACCGGGCTGGCGGCACCGATGGTCATGTCTCTCCCCCCCCCCGTCGCTCTGGGCGCGCGGACCGAGCCTAGGGCCATGCCCTCGCGTTGACAATTCGCCATGCCCGGCGGAAGGTTCCGGCCAGGGAGGGCCGGGGCGATGGGCCAGACGATGCCGCCGATGGGCGTTGCGATGATCGGCACCGGCATGGTGGCGCGCACCCATCTTCTGGCCGTTCGCGACGCGGCCCCTCCGCTGCGGCTGGTGGGCGTCTTGTCCCGCAGGCGCGAGAATGCGGAGGCCTTCGCCGCCGAAGCCTCCGGGGTTCTGGGCTATCCGGTCGAGGCCTTTCCCGATCTCGGGGCGCTGGCCGCCGACGGCCGGGTGCGCGCCGCGCTTGTCCTGACCCCGCCCGATGCACGGGCCGACCTCGTGGCGCCGCTGGCCCGCGCGGGCAAGGCGATCCTGCTGGAAAAACCGCTGGGCCGGACGCTGGCCGAGGCCGAGGCCGTGGTGGCCGCCTGTGCCGAGGCGGGCGCGGCGCTGGGCGTGGTGTTCCAGCACCGGATGCGCGAGGCCTCCGTCGCGGCGATGCGCCTTGTGCGGTCGGGCAGGCTGGGGCGGCTGGGGCTGGTGGAAATCGCGGTGCCCTGGTGGCGGGAGCAGGGCTATTACGACGCTCCGGGCCGCGGCACCCATGCGCGCGATGGCGGCGGCGTCCTGATCAGTCAGGCGATCCACACGATCGACCTTGCGCTGAGCCTGACGGGGGAGGTGGCCGAGGTCACGGCCATGACCGCCACGACGCCGCTGCACCGGATGGAGGCCGAGGACGTGGCCGTGGCGGGCCTGCGGTTCACGGGCGGCGCGGTGGGGACGCTGACCGCCTCGACCGCCAGTTTCCCCGGCGCGTCCGAGAGCATCCGGCTGCATCACGAGGCCGGGAGCCTGACGCTGGCCGAGGGCGTGCTGGAGGTCGCCTGGCGCGATGGCACGCGGGAGCGGCACGGGCAGACGGCGACCACGGGTGGCGGGGCGGACCCGATGGCTTTCACCCATGGCTGGCACCAGGCGGTGCTGGAGGATTTCGCGGCTGCCCTGCAGGCCGGGCGCGCGCCCACGATCACCGGGGCCGACGGGCTTGCCGCCCATCGCCTGATCGACGCGATCACCCGCTCGGCCGCCGGGGGCACACCCGTCGCCATGGCCGCCGGGGGCGCGTCATGACCGTGCGCTTCGCGATCCTCGGCATCGATCACCGCCATGTCTACGGCATGGCCGGGCACCTGATCGATGCCGGCGCGCAATGCGCGGGCTGGTGGACGGAGGGCAGTCCGGGCACGCTGGAGGGGTTCGTGAAACGCTTTCCCGACCTGCCCCGCGCGGCGCGATGGCAGGAGCTTGTCGAGGATCCTTCGGTCGACCTCGTGGTCATTGCCACGGTTCCGCGGGATCGTGCGGCGCTTGCCATCGCGGCAATGGAGGCGGGGCGCGACGTGATGGTGGACAAGCCCGGCTGCGTGACGCTGGAGGAACTGGCGCGGCTGCGCCGCGTGCAGGCCGAGACGGGCCGCATATGGTCGGTGGATTTCTCCGAGCGGTTCGAGGTGCCCTCGGCCACGCGCGCCACGGAACTTGTAGAAGAAGGCGCCATCGGGCGTGTGGTGCAGACCGTGGGCCTCGGGCCGCACCGTCTGAACCGCGCCACGCGGCCCGGCTGGTTCTTCGACCGCGCGGCCTATGGCGGGATCCTGACCGATATCGCCAGCCACCAGATCGACCAGTTTTTGCACTACACGGGCTCCACTTCGGCCGAGATCACCCATGCCGCTGTGGAGAACTACGCGCATCCCGGCGATCCCGGCCTCCAGGATTTCGGCGAGATCGCGCTGCGCTCGGACCGGGGGCGCGGCTATGTCCGGGTGGACTGGTTCACGCCCGATGCGCTGCCCAACTGGGGTGACGGGCGGCTGACGATCCTGGGCACCGAGGGCTATATCGAGCTGCGGAAATACGTGGATGTGGGCGGGCGGCCGGGGACCGACAGCCTGATCCTCGTCAATGGCGACCGCTGCGAAGTGATCGACGCGCGCGATGCGGGCCTGCCCTATTTCGGGCGGTTCCTCGCGGATGTGCAGGCCCGGACCGAGACGGCGATGGCGCAGGATCACGCCTTCACGGTGATGGAGCTTGCGCTCACGGCGCAGGCGATGGCGGAGGCGGGGACGTGACGCGCGTCGCCATCCTCGGTGCCGGAATCGGGCGGGAGCATCTGGCCGGTTATCGCGCGTTGCCGGATCGCTTCAGGGTCGTGGCGCTGTGCGATCTGGACCGGACGCGGGCCGAAGGCGTCGCCGGAGGCAACAGCGCCATCCGGATCGAGACCGATGCAGCAAAAGTTCTTGCACAAGAAGATGTGGACCTGATCGACATATGCCTGCCGCCGCATCTTCATGCCCCGATGAGTATCGCCGCGCTGAAGGCTGGCAAGCATGTGATCTGCGAAAAGCCCGTCGCTTGCAGCCTCGCGGACCTCGCCGGGATGGAGGCGGCCGAAGCGACATCGGGGCGGATGCTCTTCCCGGTGTTCCAGTACCGCTACGGCCCGGCCTTCGCCGCGCTCGACGCGCTGATCGCCGAGGGCCTTGCGGGCCCGCCCGTGATGGCGAGCCTCGAGACACACTGGAACCGCGGCGCGGATTACTATGCCGTGCCCTGGCGCGGCACCTGGGCGGGCGAGGCGGGTGGCGCCGTGTTGGGGCACGCGATCCACGCCCATGACCTGCTGTGCCGGTATTTCGGCCCGGTCGCGTCGGTTCAGGCGCGGCTGGCCACACGGGTCAACGCGATCGAGACCGAGGATTGCGCGGCGATTGCACTGAGTTTCGAGGGGGGCGCGCTGGCCACGAGTTCGGTCACGCTGGGCGCGGCGACGGACGAGACGCGGCTGCGCCTGGTGTTCCGCGACCTGACGGCGACAAGCGGCACCACGCCTTATGCGCCGGGCTCGGGGCCGTGGCGCTTCACCGCGCGGGACGCGGGCCGGCAGGCGGCGGTGGATGCCGTCGTGGCGCGCCACGCCGACGCGCCGGCGGGCTTCGAGGGATTTCTGCGCGCGGTGTCGGACGCGCTGGCGGGGCGGGGCGGGACCGCGGTGCGCCTTGCCGACGGGCGCGCGTCGATCGAGCTTGTCACGGCGATCTACGCCGCCGCGCGCTCGGGCGGCGCGGAGAGCCTGCCCTGCCCGGACACCCATGCGCTGTGGCGCGGCTGGACACCGGAGGAAACGGGATGAGACAGACATGGCGCTGGTTCGGGCCACCCGATCCCATCCGGCTGGCGGAGATCAGGCAGACGGGGGCCGTGGGTATCGTCAGCGCGCTGCACGAGGTGGCGCCGGGCGTGCCATGGCGCGCCGAGGAGATCGCGGCGCGCAAGCGGGCCATCGAGGGCGCGGGGCTGACCTGGGACGTCATCGAGAGCCTGCCCGTCTCGGAGGAGATCAAGACCCGCGGCTGCGGCTGGCGAAGCCACGTGGACGCCTGGATCCTGAGCCTGCGCGCGATCGCGGCGGCCGGGGGGCCGAGGGTGGTGTGCTACAATTTCATGCCCGTGCTCGACTGGACGCGCACCGCGCTGCGCCACCCCACGCCCGAGGGCGGCACGGCCATGCGCTTCGACCTGACCGATTTCGCGCTGTTCGACATCCACCTTCTGGGCCGCGACGGGGCGGAGGCCGATTATCCGCGCGAGGTCGTGACGGGGGCCGCGGCGCGGGCGCGCGGCCTCGACACCGACGCCGCGCTGGAGCTGGCGGCGAACGTGACGGCGGGCCTGCCGGGGGCGGCGGAAAGCTGGACGCTGGCCGACATGCGCCGATGCCTCGACGCCTATCGCGGCCTCGGCCCGGAGGATCTGCGCGACACGCTGATCGACTTCCTGCGCGAGGTCGTGCCGGTGGCCGAGGAACTTGGCCTGCGCCTGTGCTGTCATCCCGACGACCCGCCTTTCCCGCTGCTGGGCCTGCCGCGGGTGATGTCGACGCTGGAGGATTACCGCACTGTCCTGGACGCGGTGCCGGCGCGCGCCAATGGCGTGACCCTCTGCACCGGCTCGCTGGGCGTGCGGGCGGAGTTCGACCCCGTGGCCTTCGTGCGAGAGACGGGCGAGCGCATCCATTTCGTGCATCTGCGCAACACGGTCCGCGATGCGGGCGCGTCCGGTCCCCAAGTCAGCTTCGAGGAAAGCGCGCATCTGGAGGGCGACACGGACATGGTCGCGACGATTGGGGCCCTTCTTGCAGAAGAGGCCAGGCGGCGTGGGCAGGGCCGGGTCGATGCCGAGATTCCGATGCGCCCCGATCATGGCCATGACCTTCTGGACGATCTGGAACGCGACGGGCAGCCGGGCTACCCGCTGATCGGCCGGATGCGCGGGCTGGCGGAGTTGCGCGGGGTCATGGCGGCGCTGGAGCACGGGCCGCGACCGCCGGGGGCCTAGAGCATCCGGATCACGTCCTTCTCGATGGCGAGCACATAGCCCCGCCGGGCGATGTTCTTGACCAGAAGCTCGCTGACGATCTGGTTGCCGAGCGTGTCGCGCAGCCGCTTGATCCGCGTGGCGCCGGCGGCCTCGTCCACATCCGTCTCGCGCTTGCCCGAGACCATGGCCTCGATCTGCGCGCCGGTCAGAACCTCGTCGTCGAGCCGCGCCTCGGCCAGCACCGAAAGCGTCTCCATCGCGGCCTCGGTCAGCTTGAACTCGAGATTGTTGATCAGGACCACGCGCTCCTCCCGGCTGAGGATCAGCGAGGAGACCTGGATGCCCGTCCGCTCGATCTCGCCCATGCGGCGATTGAGCGTGACGATGGTGGCCAGAAACACGAGGCACGCGATCAGCAGTGCCGCGGCGAAGACCATCAGCACGAAAATCACCGCGCGGTAGGAGGCCAGCACGCCGGAGAAGGTCGTGCCGGTCTCGGCCATGATCTCGAGCATGCGCGTGGCGTCGGGGTCGCGCACGTCGGCATTGACGAAGATCTCGGTGATCGCGGCGTTGAAGGCGTCCGCGTCCGGAAGGTTCACGAAGAGAAGCACCGCCGAGACCACGAGGATCGCGACGATGGCGGCAAGGCCCAGCTGGATCACCCGCGCCGAGGCGAGGCGGGCCTCAGTAACGGAGGAAGTAGGCTCCGGCATCGGCCCTCCTTGCATCGAGACCGCCCGCGTCGAAGACCGAGATCACCTGCAGCAGCTCCCATCCGTCGGCGGCGATGCGGCCCGCGATCACGGGTCCGGCGGCGGCGGCGGAACAGGCGCTGTCGGGGATCTCGATCACGCCGTAATGCAGGCTGAACGGGTCGGATTTCTGCGCCCGGTAGTCGGCGTAACAGGCGGACGCGGCAGGCCCGGCGACAAGCGCCAGCAGGGCGGCGATAAGGATCGGTCGGAGACGTGGTGTCATGCTGAGGCCTCGTACTTGATGCGGAGGGCTGCGTCCACTTCGCAAGACGGGAGGTTTCATCGAAAGCCGCCGGACAGGCAATGACGCACGGCGCTGGGGCCTGCGCTATCGGATAACGGGGCGCCGTTATTGCCTGGCCGGGGCGGGGGGCCCGATCTCTGGAGCAGTTGCCGGCGGCGCGATCCTCGAGAACGCGGCCCGGCGCCAGAGACGACAACCCCAAGGAGCCAAGACATGACCCGCATCACCCGAACGCTGACCGCCGCAGGACTGGCCGTTTCGCTGGCCCTCGGCGCCGTGGCGGCCACCGCCACGCCCGCGCGCGCCAACAACGACCAGGCGGTCGCGATCATCGGCAGCCTGATCGCGCTATATGCGATCGGGCAGGCCGTCCGGAACAATGACGGCCGCGCCAATGCGCAGGCGCTCCAGGGCCATCGCCCGCACCAGCCCCAGACGCACCGTCCGCATCGCCCGCGCCAACTGGTGGCGCCGGCGCGCTGCTTCATCGAGGGGCGCGACAGGGGCGGGTATTTCCGCGGCTACGTGCGGAACTGCATGCAGAACAACGCCGCCCGTCCCGACCTGCTTCCGCAGAACTGCCTGCGCCGGGTCGACACCCAGCGCGGCCCGCGGATGATCTATGCCGGACGCTGCCTCGCGCAGAACGGCTGGGTGCGAGAGGCCGGTTTCCGGCCCTGAAAGGGGGCGTCCCCGCAGGCCAAGACCCCCGGGCCGGACGGGCGGCGGTTTCCCCTGACCGCCGCCCGTTCTTGTGCCGAGGGCGCGGGCGTGGAAAGAAAAGGGCATGCTCAAGGTTCTGCCCGATTTCTCTGAGGAAAAGGCGCTGGCCGCGCGGGGCGTTGCCCGTGTCGCGGGCATCGACGAGGCCGGGCGCGGGCCGCTTGCGGGCCCGGTGACGGCGGCGGCCGTGGTGCTCGACCCCGCGCGGTGTCCTGAGGGGCTGAACGACAGCAAACGGCTGGACCCGTCCCGGCGTGCGGCGCTGGTGCAGGCGCTGGAGGGCTGCGCCGCCATCGGCATCGGCTGGGCCAGCGTCGCGGAGATCGACGCGCTCAACATCCGCAACGCGAGTTTCCTGGCCATGGCCCGCGCGCTTGCCGCGCTGCCGGGAGGGGCCGATCACGCGCTGATCGACGGCAACGCGGTGCCGCCGGAGTTTGCCTGCCCGGCCACCGCCATCGTGAAGGGGGACGCGCGCTGCCTGTCCATCGCCGCGGCCTCGATCGTGGCGAAGGTGGCGCGCGACCGGGTGATGGTCGAGCTTGACGCGGCCTTTCCGGGCTATGGCTGGGCGCAGAACGCGGGCTATCCCACGGCAGCGCACAGGGCCGCCCTGCAAGATCTGGGGGTCACGCCTCACCATAGGCGTTCCTTCGGGCCGGTCCACAAGATGTTGTGAAAACATGGCCGCAAGCCTCTGATTCCAAAAAATAAATTGACCGCGATTCGCCTCTCTGCGACTCTGTGGATAACCAAAACGCGCCGGCCGACTCCAGTTGGAATCGGCGCTTCATCAGAGGCAGTGATGACAAAAACCAAGACAAAGCCGGCAGTGGACCTGCCGATCAACCGGGTATTGGCGGGCGATTGCATCGAGGTGATGCGCGGGTTGCCGGAGGCGAGCGTCGACCTGATCTTCGCGGATCCGCCCTACAACCTGCAACTCAAGGGCACTCTGCACCGGCCGAACAATACCCAGGTGGACGCGGTCGACGACGACTGGGACAGGTTCGACAGTTTCGCGGCCTATGACCGGTTCACGCGCGACTGGCTGGCGGCGGCGCGGCGGCTTCTGAAGCCGGACGGCGCGATCTGGGTGATCGGCAGCTACCACAACATCTTCCGCGTCGGCGCCGAGTTGCAGAGCCAGGGCTTCTGGATCCTCAACGACGTGGTCTGGCGCAAGGCCAACCCGATGCCGAATTTCCGCGGCAAGCGCCTGACCAATGCGCATGAGACCATGATCTGGGCGTCGAAGTCGGAAGCCGCGAAATACACCTTCAATTACGAGGCGCTGAAGGCCCTGAACGAGGGCATCCAGATGCGTTCGGACTGGGTCTTGCCGATCTGCAACGGGGGCGAGCGGCTGAAGGACGCGGACGGGGCCAAGGCGCACCCGACGCAGAAGCCCGAGGCGCTGCTGCACCGGGTGCTGGTGGCCTCGACGGAACCGGGCGACGTGGTGCTCGACCCGTTCTTCGGGACCGGCACGACGGGGGCCGTGGCGCGGATGCTGGGCCGCGATTTCATCGGCATCGAGCGCGAGGCGGCCTATCGCGAGATCGCCGAGAAGCGGCTTGCGCGCGTGCGGCCCTATGACAGTTCCGCGCTGGAGGTCAGCCGCTCGAAACGGGCGGAGGCGCGCGTGCCGTTCGGGCAGCTGGTGGAGCGCGGCCTGCTGCGCCCCGGCGAGATGCTGGTGAACGCGCGCGGGCAGATGGCCAAGGTGCGCGCCGACGGCACGCTGATCGCGGACCGGGTCAAGGGCTCCATCCACCAGGTGGGCGCGGAGCTGGAAGGCGCGCCGTCCTGCAACGGCTGGACCTACTGGAATTTCCGGCGCGACGGTCAGATGGTCTCCATCGACGTGCTGCGTCAGCAGATCCGGGCCGAGATGCACGACGCGCCCTGAGCTTGCCAATCGGCGGGCGCGGGCCCAAATCGTGTGTCTGACAGCAAGGACCGACGATCACGGGAGCCCGCGCCATGAGACTGAACGCCGATTTTTCGAAACGGGTGGTCATCCGCCCCGAGGAGTATGACTGGGTCGCCTCGCCCGCCTCGGGGGTGGAGCGCATGATGCTCGACCGCATCGGCGAGGAGGTCGCGCGCGCCACCAGCATCGTCCGCTTCGCGCCGAACAGCGCCTTCGACGCCCACACCCATGGCGGCGGCGAGGAATACCTGGTGCTCGA
>CAZGHJ010000089.1:0-10749 GCA_964525355.1 uncultured Roseicyclus sp. | reverse complement strand
TTCGCATCGCCTGATATCCAAACTGCGCGACGCTGCCAAGTTTCCTTCGACCGCCAAAACGCCCCTGGGCGAAGGCCCGCCCCGTGTCCGGGCCTGACCATCCATCTCAACCGGTTACGTCGCAGCCGGCAGCGACACCACGAATGTCACCGGCAGCACCTTTGCCTGTCCGTTCCCGCAACCGCCGGCCGCGCCTGGCTTCGAACCACCGGAAAGGACAAGGCCGACAGCCGTGCCACGGCGTGCATCTGTCCGGAGCGCCGACCGGCCCCGGATCGCCCCGAGAAGGCCAAACACAGCCCACCCGTCCCAGTCCAACGACCGTGCACAGTCTTCCCAGCCTTCCCTGGGCCCCGTTCCGTCGCCCCGACAAACCGACACGACCAGCCTGCGCGGCGGCGGAGCACCTTTCATTCGGGGTCTGACACAAGCCAGAGGCTGACCATGCTCACGCCGTCGTCACGCCGTTCCCGAAGGACGCCCCCTCGCACCGGCTCCATGCGCCGTCTCGGGCGCCCTGCCCTGCGTCGTCGCGCTGGCAGGGCAACGCCGGCCCCGCGGCCCAACGCCCCTTTCGCACGGCGGCACGGCGTGGTCCTCAGCCGCGATCCAGAGGACGGGGTCCGGCGTCGAACCTCCCCTTGCCCGCTGCCCGGAATCGAAAACGGCGCCCCGGAAGGAGCGCCGCATTTTTCGTTCAGCCCTGCGGATCGCCGCTTACTGGGCGTCCTTGATGAACTTCACCGCGTCGCCGAAGGTCTGGATCGTTTCGGCCGCGTCGTCCGGGATCTCGATGCCGAACTCTTCCTCGAAGGCCATGACCAGTTCGACCGTGTCGAGCGAGTCCGCGCCCAGATCGTCGATGAACGAGGCATTCTCGCTCACCTTGTCCTCTTCCACGCTCAGGTGTTCGACCACGATCTTCTTAACGCGCTCTGCGATGTCGCTCATCTCAAGTTCCTCGTCTTCTGTGTGAGCCGCCCTCGGACGGCCGTTCCGGTTGCACCCGGCCTCGCTCGGCCGTCCCTTCGTGCCCTGAGGGCTTGCCGCAAGGACCTCCCCCGGCAATTCTGCGCCGCCTATAGCTACACTTGATTGTGAAGGCAATGGCCGTGCACGTGAAATCGCCGCGCGGTTCCGCGGCGCTCAGATCATCGCCATTCCGCCGTTCACATGCAGCACCGTGCCCGTCACGTAACCGGCCTCGGAACTTGCCAGATAGAGGACGCCCGCCGCGATCTCCTCGGCGCTGCCCATGCGGCCCGCAGGGATCTGGCCCAGGATCGCCCCCTTCTGGTCGTCCGTCAGCTTGTCGGTCATCGCGGTGGCGATGAAGCCCGGCGCGACGCAGTTCACGGTGATCCCGCGGCTCGCGACCTCGTAGGCCAGCGACTTGGACATGCCGACCATCCCCGCCTTGGACGCCGCATAATTGGCCTGCCCGGGATTGCCCGTGGCGCCCACCACGGAGGAGATGTTCACGATCCGGCCCCAGCGCGCCTTCATCATGCCGCGCAGCACGCCGCGGCACAGCCGCATGGTCGCCGTCAGGTTCACCTCCAGCACCTGAGCCCAGTCCTCGTCGGACATCCGCATGAAAAGCATGTCGCGGGTGATGCCGGCATTGTTGACCAGAATGTCGACGCCTCCCATGGCCTCCGCAGCCCGGCCCGGCAGAGCCGTCACCGCCTCGGCATCGCTCAGGTTGCAGGGCAGCACATGGGCGCGCTCGCCCAGCGTTGCGGCCAGCTCCTCCAGCGGAGCCTCGCGCGTGCCCGACAGCCCCACCGTCGCACCCGCGCCGTGCAGCGCGGTGGCGATGGCCGCTCCGATCCCGCCGGACGCCCCCGTGACCAGCGCGGTCTTTCCTGTCAGGTCGAACATCGTGGTCTTCCTCTTCGTCCGTTTTGTCGGGCGCGTCCTAGCAGGACGGGCGCGGCCGCGCTATGCCCCTCAGCCGTCGGTCAGGATGCCGAGCGCCAGGGCCTCGTCGCGCGACAGCACATGGCCCTCCGCCCCGCCGGCCTCGAGCGCGAACCAGTAGGCGTCGGCCGAGCCGAGCATCCGCGTGACGTAATCGAGCCGCTCCTGATGGGCCGGATGATCCTGCGGCAGCGCGGCGGCCGGGCCCGCCGGCGTATCCCACCCCGTCAGAACCAGCCGAGCGCCCTCGCCCAGACGCCGCTCCACCCCGGCGAAGACGAGATAGGCCGCATCCCCCGAAAGCGTGACATCGGGCGCCACCACGGTCGACAGTCCCGCCGCCCGGATCAGCATGCCCTTCTGCAAAAGCGACGTGACGTTGCCATCGCCCGTACCGCCGACCGTGATCGGGCCGATGACCACCGTCCTGAGGCCGTCATGCTCCTCCAGAAGCCGGTCGAGCCGTTCCGTCGAGGCAAGCGTCAGCTGCCCCGTGACCTCCAGCCGCGGCCCCTCCACCCGGAACTGCGCCGCCGTCGCGGTCGTCCACCACAGCAGCCCGCCCGTCGCCCCGATCAGCAGTAAGATCACGGCCAGCCATGCAAGAGCCCTGCGCATCCCGAACCTCAGCCCGCCACCGTCGCAACCGCGGCGCGGACGTCTTCTGCGCCGCCCACGGCCCGCGCGGCCATGCTCTTGTCGATCCGGCGCACCATGCCCGAAAGCGCCTTGCCCGCGCCGATCTCCCACGTCTCGGTCACACCGTTCGCCGCCATCGCGGCCACGCTCTCGCGCCAGCGGACGCGGCCCGTGACCTGCGCGACCAGGTTTTCGCGGATCGCGGCCGGATCGGTCTCGGGCCGGGCCGTGACGTTGCCGACCAGCGGCACCGCGGGGGCCACGATCTCCACCCCGGCCAGCGCCTCGGCCATGGCGTCGGCGGCAGGCTGCATCAAAGCGCAATGGAACGGAGCCGAGACCGGCAGCATCACCGCGCGCTTGGCGCCGCGATCCTTGGCAAGGTCGACCGCCCGCGCCACGGCGCCCGCATGACCCGAGACGACCACCTGCGCGGGGTCGTTGTCATTGGCCGCGGCGCAGACCTCCGCGCCAGCGGCCTCCGCGGCGAGCGCCTCGACGGCATCGATATCGAGACCGAGGATCGCCGCCATCGCCCCCTCGCCCGCCGGAACGGCAGCCTGCATCGCATCGCCCCGAAGCCGCAGGAGCCGCGCGGTATCGGCAAGCCCCAGCGCACCGGCCGCGCAGAGCGCCGAATACTCGCCCAGCGAATGGCCCGCCACGAAGGACGCAGCCGTCACCTCCACCCCTTCGGCCTTCAGCGCCGCCATCGCCGCCATGGAGGTCGCCATCAGTGCAGGCTGGGCGTTGCGGGTCAGGGTCAGCGTCTCGATGTCACCCTCCCAGATCAGCGCCGACAACCGCTCGCCCAGCGCATCATCCACCGCCTCGAAGACAGCGCGCGCGTCCGCATAGGCCTCGGCCAGGTCGCGGCCCATGCCGACGGTCTGGGCACCCTGCCCGGGAAATATGAATGCGATCGACACGCCTGCCTCCCTGCGCCTGCCCCTGATCCCTCTTGCGAAGGGGGAGGTAGACCAGAGGCCGGTCACGTGCAACGCAGAACAGCCCCCCGCCGGGCCGGCGCCGCCCCTTGCGGGCACACCGTCAGTCGTCGAGTTCGATCTCGATCTCGCCGTCGCCGCAGGTCCGGTTGCGATCCGTGCCGACCCAGATGTTCACGCGCCCCTCAAGGTCGTCCATGCGCGACAGCTCGATTTCCACGCCGCCGCGTTTGCGGCCATTCCGAAAGTGGAACGCCCCCGTCGCGTCCTGCACCAGAAGCGCCGGCTTGCAGTCGTCCGCTTCGAGCCCGACCGTGAACTCTTCGAAGCGGCCAAGCTCCGACAGGTCCAGCGTCATCGTCGGGTTCGCGTAGAAGAAGCGGTTGCCCGGAATGCCGTCGCACTGGTTCACATTGGTCGTCGCCCCGCCGATCGTCAGCCCCTCGATCTCAAGGCCCGCCGCCGAAAGCACGCGGCCGGTCAGCGCGATCGGCTCGGCGATGTAGGCGTTCGAGGGGCAGCCCTGGACGTTGGCGACGGGCACGACGGGGCCAGTAACGCCGGTGTCCGGCGATCCCGACGTCCCCTCGCCCTCGCGCCAGGACTTTCCATCTCCGTCGCCATCCTCGTGCTTGGCCTGACCGCCCGGCGTGCCGTCCTGATCGTCGTGGTCATCGGCCGCGTTCGACGCGCCGGGATTGGAGTCGTCGTTGCCGTCCTCGTCGTTGCCGTGCCCGTTGTTCCCATGCGGGCCGCCGCGGCCATTGTCGGGTGGCGCGCCGGAACCAAGCCCCTCATCAGGGCCCGCGTCGTCCTCGGTGCCGTCGGACGCGTCCCAGACGCTCTGGTCTTCGCCCCACGCACCCTGTCCGCCGTTCCAGCCCGACGTGCCGCTCGACGGGGCAGCCGCGGCACTGGCCGCACCGTCCAGCCATGCCGTGTCGAAATGCGGTGACTGCAATTCGGAGCGGACCTGCTGGGCCTGGCCTTCCATGGCGCCGCCGAGCACCTCCATGAGCGTCAGGCCTGTCACCGTCAGCCCGCTCAGGAGGACGAGCCAGTCGACCGTCACCGGGCCGCCACCGGCCTCTTCGGTCGTGAACCGGGTCAGGAAACGGACCATGACGCAAAACCCCTTACTCGAACGACAACACGACACGCGGTCGGTCAAAAGAGACTGCCGGCCGCTGTGCCGCGCTGATCCGTGAAGGAGGGTCGCCGTGTCAAGGCAGCAAATCAGGCGGTTCGGCGGCCGGATCGTGGCCGATCCATGCCGAACTCCAAGACTTCGCCTGCAATACTTGGCAAAATCACATGACTGGCCGCGCGATGGGCCGATCTGGACACAGACTGTCTCGAAATGCCGGGCCTCGACCCGCGCCACACTTGGTCTGGAACGTCGTTCGCCACAGGCAGCCGCCTGCAAGATCACTTGCCCGGCGGCGACGCGGTCTTCCTTGCGGCCATCGGCCGGAACAGGCCCCGGACCGCCAGCCGACGTACCGGCGTGCCGAACAAAGCCCGACAGGTCTGCAAAAGCGAGTGGATGGTGCGCGCCGACCTAATCCCGGATCAGGGCAATGTGCCCTCAGCGCAGCGAAACGGTCACGTCGGTGCCGCTGCAGGTCTCCCTGTTGGCCGTGCCGACCCAGATGTTCACCCGGCCTTCCAGCGCGTCCATGTCGAAGATCCGCACGAGCGCGTCGAGGTCGTTGCCCGCGCCCGTCCCCGCGTCACTGGACGTGTCCTCCGACCCGCTGTTGTCGTCGTAGACATAGGCACCGTTGGCATCCTGCACCAGCAGCACGCTGTTGCAACTGGACGCCACCCGGACCGTCAGGCCCCAGAAGCCGTCCATCTCCGACAGATCGAGCGTGTAGGTCGGGTTGGCGTAGAAATAGCCGAGGCCCGAGATGTCGGCGCAGTTGACCAGGTTTTCGCTGGCCCCTCCCACGGTCACGCCCACGCCGCCCACCTCGCCCGACGCCAGTTCCCCGCCGGTCCTGACGATCGGTGTCGCGATGTAAGCGGCGGAATTCGGACACCCCTGCACGTTGCTTGCGGGCACGATCGGCCCGCTGTCCCCGGACCCGGACCCGGAGGTGCCATCCGACCCGGTTTCCTCCGCCGTCGTTCCTTCCGAATTCGTGCCGTCCGACGCGAGTCCATCGGTCGTGTTCCCGCCCCCCGCCGATCCGCCTGCGGTGTCGTCATCCGCGGTGTCGTCATCCGTGTCCGCACCGTCCGAACCCGTCGTGTCGGCGGTGCTGTCGCTGGTCGAGATGACACCCGGAATGCCCTCCCCCGAACCCCCGATTTGCAGGTTGTCCAGCCAATCGGTCTCGAAGCCGGTATCCTGCAACTCGCCGCGAATGGTGCGCGAATGATCCCCGAGCGGCGTCGAGGTCCGGTCGACGATGGCATAGCCGAGCCCGACCAGCGCGGCCAGCAGAACCACCCAGTCGATGGTCGCCACGCCGTCCTCCGGCTCGATGAAATCGCGCTTCAAATCGAACGGTTTCACACCAAAACTCTCCACCACGCCGCCCGCCGATCCCGTCATGGGCCAAGACGCGGACGCAAAACTCCGACGCAAATCAGCCTTTCGCAGAAGCTTGGTGGAAATTTGGCCGTTCTGGGGAGAGGGTATGACGCCGCTCGACGCGGCGGCGCAGGGCCGGACCGGCGCCCGCGCCCCATGGCCCCCGGCCGGGACCACGCCCCGGGCTTGCCACGACGCGTGGCTGCGCGTATAGCGCAACTTCCGCCGTGACCCTACCGATCGGCGCGCTCCCTCGTGGCCGGGAGGCGGACCTGAACGCCCGGCCTTTGAAACGCGCCCGTAACAGAACTGGAGATGACATGCCGCTCTACGAGCATGTTTTCATTGCGCGTCAGGACCTGTCCAACACGCAGGCCGAGGGCCTCATCGAGCACTTCGGCACGATCCTCAGCGACAATGGTGGCAACGTCGTCGGCTCCGAATACTGGGGCGTGAAGACGATGGCCTACAAGATCAACAAGAACCGCAAGGGGCATTACGCCTACATGCGCACCGACGCACCGTCGGCCGCCGTGCAGGAGATGGAGCGCCTGATGCGTCTGCATGACGACGTGATGCGCGTGCTCACCGTGAAGGTCGACGGCCATGACGACGGCCCGTCGGTTCAGATGCAGAAGCGTGACGACCGCGACGGTCGCCGCGAGCGCCGCTGAGAGAAGGATCAGGACCATGGCAGCCAAACCGTTTTTCCGCCGCCGCAAGACCGACCCTTTCGAGGGCGAGAACGCGCCGAAGATCGACTACAAGGACACCCGCCTCCTGCAGCGCTACATTTCCGAGCGCGGCAAGATCGTGCCCGCCCGCATCACCGCCGTGGGCGCGAAGAACCAGCGCAAGCTCGCCCAGGCGATCAAGCGCGCCCGGTTCCTCGCGCTCCTGCCCTACAGCGTGAAGTAAGGAGACCGACCCATGGACGTGATTCTCTTGGAACGCGTGGCAAAGCTCGGCCAGATGGGCGAGGTCGTCTCGGTCAAGGACGGCTACGCGCGCAACTACCTGTTGCCCCAGAAAAAGGCCCTGCGCGCCAACAACGCCAACCTCAAGGCGTTCGAGGACCAGAAGGCGCAGCTCGAGGCACGCAACCTCGAAACGAAGAAAGAGGCCGACAGCCTCGCCGCGACGCTCGACGGCAAGCAGTTCGTCATCATCCGCTCGGCCTCGGACGCCGGCGCGCTCTATGGCTCCGTCACCACCCGTGACGCCGCAGATGCCGCCACCGCGGACGGGTTCAGCCTCGACCGCAAGCAGGTCGCGCTGTCGCGCCCGATCAAGGAGCTCGGCCTGCACACCGTGCACGTGGTCCTGCATCCCGAGGTCGAGGTCGACATCGTGCTGAACGTGGCCCGCTCGACCGAGGAAGCCGAGCTTCAGGCCTCGGGCAAGTCCATTCAGGAGCTTGCCGCAGAGGAAGAAGCCGCGGCCGAATTCGAGATCGCGGAGCTCTTCGACGATATCGGCGGCGCCCAGCTCGACGAACTCGAGGAAACCGCGCCTGCGACCGACGCGCCCCAGCCCGAGGACGACCGCGAGGCCTGATCTCCGCCGTCCGACAGCCGGGTCAAAAATAGGCCGTTTCCCTGCCGGGAGACGGCCTATCTCTTTTTGGCAGACACACCGAACCCCGGAGGTTTCCATGTTCGTCCGCCCCGCCCTCACCCCGCTCTGTCTCGCCGCCGTCCTGTTGACGGCACCCGCGTTCGCGCAGCCCGTCTCCGACGGCGCGCCAAACCGGCCGGGGATCGAGCCGGCCTTCCCGGGGCAGACCGAAGCACCCGAGCGCGTCTCGGATTTCGTGGCCGAGCCGGAGTTGATCGCGGACGGCCTCGAAAATCCCTGGGCGGTCGCGGTCCTTCCCGACGGCGCCGGCTTTCTCGTCACCGAACGCCCCGGAAGGCTGCGCCACATCGCCCGTGACGGCGCGGTTTCGGCACCCCTCGCAGGTGTTCCGGAGGTGTTCGCCATGGGTCAGGGCGGCCTTCTGGACGTGGCGCTGGCCCCGGATTTCGCGCAGACGCGCAGGCTCTATCTCAGCTTCTCCAAGCCGCTCGGCCTCGGTCGCTCGGCCACAGCGGTGATCGGTGCCACGCTCTCGCCCGACCATGGCGGGCTGGAGGACATCACCGAAATCTTCGTGCAAAGCCCGGCCTCGCGCATTCCGATCCACTTCGGCAGCCGCGTCGTCCCGGATCGCGACGGCACGATCTGGATCACCACCGGCGAACGCGGCGGCACGCCCGGCACCCGCGCGCTGGCGCAGGATGTCTCGGCCACCTACGGCGCCGTGGTGCGCGTGACGGCCGATGGCGCGCCGGCCGCCGGCAACCCCTTCGCCGGGCAGGACGGCGCAGCCGCGCTGCGCTACACGCTGGGCCAACGCAACATCCAGGGCGCCGCGCTTCACCCAGGGACGGGCAGCCTCTGGACCATCGAACACGGGCCCGCCGGCGGCGACGAGTTGAACCGGATCGAGGCCGGCGCGAATTACGGCTGGCCGATCGTCAGCTACGGCACCAACTACAACGGAAGCGAAATCGGTGACGGCCGCGCCGCGCATGGCCCCGATTTCGTCGAGCCGGTCTACTACTGGGATCCGGTCATCGCGCCGGGCGGCATGGAATTCTACGACATGCCGGAGGGCACCGGGATGTTCCCCGAATGGACCGGCGACCTCTTCGCCGCGGGGCTTATCGCGCAAGCCGTGGTGCGCCTGTCCATCGAGGATGGCCGCGTCGTCGAGGAGGAGCGTCTGGCCACCGGCATCGGCCGGGTGCGGGACGTGGCCATCGACAGCACCGGCGCGCTCCTCTTCGTGACGGACGCGGCACCCGGCGGGCTCTACCGCCTGACGCGCCGGTAGCCGGGGCGGGCAGGCTCAGGGGCGCAGGCTCCGCGCCTGCATGAGCGCCAGCGCCTCGTCCAGAGGCAGTTCGGCCAGCACCGCGCCCGTGCCCTGATGGCGAACGATCCAGCGCAGACCCTCCGCCTCGGGCTTGGCCGTGCCCCGCGCGACCTGCTCCGAAGGCCCCCGCGCTTGCCCGGCCGAAAGTCCGGCCGGACGGCGCAACGGCGTCCTCAGCGCGGCAATGTCGGCGCCGCGTGCCTCGGGCGCGACCGGCGCCACTCCCTGCGCATCCGCCCCCGGCGCAGCTTTTTCCACCTGCGCATCCGCACCCGGCGCGGTTGCCGGAGGGACCAGGACCGGCTCCGGGGCGGCCAGCGTCCAAGTCTCGCCCAGAAGCGCAATGGCGCTTTCGGCCTGTGGCAGAGGCGCGGAGCCCGGCACGCCGGGACGGCTTGGCGCGACCAGCGCGGCGGCCCCGGCCAGCACGAAAAACGAGAAGGCAGCAAGTCTGACGAGCATGGACGGTCTCTCCGCATCGCGTGTCCCGGCCCTGTGCCGGGATGCGAGGCCGAGATGCCCCGGACATGCTGAGACATCCAATATCACCGCGCCGGGGGACGCCTGCTATTCGATAACAGCCCAATAAAATAGGCGGCCCCGACCGGGACCGCCTCGATGTCGCCTGACGGGCGAGAGGTCGTGGCTCACTCTTCCTCGAGCTTGTCCACGGCCTCCTTGAGCTCGTCCTTGGAGACGTCCTTCTCGCTCACCTCGGCCATTTCGAAGACGAAATCGACGACCTTGTCCTCGAAGAGCGGCGCGCGGATCTGCTGCTGCGCGGCCTGGTTCTTCTGGATGAATTCGAAGAAAGCACGCTCCTGGCCCGGATACTGGCGCGCCTGCGCCATGATCGCCTGGGACATCTCGGCGTCGGAGACCTGGATCTCGTTCTTCTGGCCCAGCTCGGCCAGCAGAAGCCCCAGCTTCACCCGGCGCTCGGCCAGCTTGCGGTGCTCCTCGGTCGGTTCGATCTCGGGGTGGTCATGCCCCTGGACCTCGGGGTTCTCCTCGTGCCACAGCTGGTGGGCGATCTGGCCCGCCTCGGCATCCACCAGCGAGGGCGGAAGGTCGAAATGCACCGTCTCGTCGAGCACGTCCAGAAGCTTGCGCTTCATCACCGCGCGGGCCGCACCGGCGTACTCGTTCTTGAGCTGATCGGTGATCTGTCCCTTCAGCGCCTCGAGGTTCTCGGCACCGAACTTGGTGGCCATCTCGTCGTTGATCTCGGCCGGGACGGGCTTCTTGACCTCCTTGACGGTGACCTCGAAGACCACGGCCTTGCCGGCCAGATGCTCGGCGCCGTACTCCTCGGGGAAGGTGATGTCGAGCGCCTTTTCCTCGCCCTTCTTGACGCCGACCAGCTGCTCCTCGAAGCCGGGGATGAAGCTGTTCGAGCCCAGGACCAGCGGGTAATCCTCGGCCGAGCCGCCCTCGAAGGCCTCGCCGTCGAGCTTGCCGACGAAGTCGATCACCACCTGGTCGCCATCGGCCGCCTTGCCGCCCTTCTTGGTGGCGAAATCCTGCACGTTTTCCGCCAGCCGGCCCAGCGCCTCGTCGAGATCGGCCTCCGAGGGGGTCACGGTCAGACGCTCGAGAACGATGGACTTGTACTCGATCTCGGGGATGTCGGGCAGACGCTCGTAGGACATGGCCACGACCACGTCGTCGCCCTCCTTCCAGTCCTCGTTGACCATCTTGATCTCGGGCTGCATCGCGGGCCGGTCGCCGGTCTCGTCGAGATGGCCCTGCATCGCGCCGTCCACGGCCTCCTGCAT
>CAZGHJ010000088.1:0-10936 GCA_964525355.1 uncultured Roseicyclus sp. | reverse complement strand
CCGCCCGAGCCGTCGATGCGGATCATCTCGGACATCATCGGCTATACCTCTGACAACATGCCGAGATTCAACTCGATCTCGATCTCCGGCTACCACATGCAGGAGGCCGGCGCGAACCTGGTGCAGGAACTGGCCTACACGATCGCGGACGGGCGCGAATACGTGCGCGCCGCGATCGACGCTGGCATGGACGTGGACCGCTTCGCCGGGCGGCTGAGCTTCTTTTTTGCCATCGGCATGAATTTCTTCATGGAGATCGCGAAGCTGCGCGCGGCGCGCACGCTCTGGCACCGGGTGATGACGGAGTTCGGGGCGACGGATGAACGCTCCAAGATGCTGCGGACCCATTGCCAGACTTCCGGCGTGTCGTTGCAGGAGCAGGATCCCTACAACAACGTGGTGCGCACCGCCTTCGAGGCGATGAGTGCCGTGCTGGGCGGCACGCAATCGCTCCACACGAACTCCTTCGACGAAGCCATTGCGCTGCCGACGGAATTCTCGTCGCGCATCGCGCGCAACACGCAACTTATCCTTCAGGAAGAGACGGGCGTGACGAAGGTGGTCGACCCGCTGGCGGGCTCCTACTACGTGGAAAGCCTGACGAACGAGCTGATCGAGAAGGCCTGGGCGCTGATCGAGGAGGTCGAGGAGATGGGCGGCATGACCAAGGCCGTGGCGAGCGGTCTGCCCAAGCTGCGCATCGAGGAGAGCGCGGCGCGGCGGCAGGCGATGATCGACCGCGGCGAGGAGGTGATCGTCGGCGTCAACAAGTACCGCAAGGACAAGGAAGACCCGATCGACATCCTCGACATCGACAACGTCAAGGTCCGCGAAAGCCAGATCGCACGGCTGGAGAAGATCCGGGCGTCGCGCGACGAGGCGGCCTGCGCGGCGGCGCTGGCGGAACTGGAACGGCGCGCGGGCGAGGGCGGAAACCTTCTGGAGGCGGCGGTCGAGGCGGCGCGTGCGCGCGCCAGCGTGGGAGAGATCAGCATGGCGATGGAAAAGGTGTTCGGCCGGCACCGGGCCGAGGTCAAGACGCTCGCGGGGGTCTACGGCTCGGCCTACGAGGGCGACGAGGGCTTCGCGCAGATCCAGGCCGACGTGGAGGCCTTCGCCGAGGAGGAGGGGCGCCGGCCGCGGATGCTGGTGGTGAAGATGGGCCAGGACGGCCACGACCGCGGCGCCAAGGTGATCGCCACGGCCTTCGCCGATATCGGCTTCGACGTGGATGTGGGCCCCTTGTTCCAGACCCCCGAGGAGGCGGCGCAGGACGCCATCGACAACGACGTGCATGTGGTGGGCATCTCCAGCCAGGCCGCCGGCCACAAGACGCTGGCGCCGAAACTGATCGAGGCGCTGCGGGCCGAGGGCGCGGGTGACATCATCGTGATCTGCGGCGGCGTGATCCCGCACCAGGACTACGAGTTTCTCGAAAAGGCGGGCGTGAAGGCGATTTTCGGGCCGGGTACGAACATTCCCTCGGCCGCGCGCGACATTCTCGGGCTGATCCGGGCCGCCCGCACGGCCTGAGGCCCCGGATGGGGCGCCGCCGGCAAGGTCTTTCTTCTTGCCCGGCCCGGTCCGATAGCGCATCCAGAGGGCAGAAGACCTTGCTGCCCCGAAGGAGCCATGCCGATGATCCGCACCGCCGTCCCGCTCGCCTGCGCGTTGACGTATCTCGCCTCCGGCGCGTCCGTCGCGCAGAGCGACGACCTCCGCGCGGCGGTCGAGCGTTACGTCGACAGCCCCGTCCAGCAGCGGATGATGGACGAGATGCTGTCCGCCGACGCCATGATCACCCAGATGCAGGCGATGCTGCCGCAACTGACGCAGGAGCAACTGGACATCGTCGGCCGTATCGGCGCCGAGGAGATGGCCACGCTCCGCCCCGAGATGGAGGCCGCGATGGTCGAGGCCGCCGTCGAGACCTTCACGCTTCCCGAGATCCTCGCGCTCGAGGCCTTCTACAACACCCCCGAGGGCGCGGCCGTCATGGCCAAGATGCAGCCCTTCATGGCCACCACCTTCGCGATGATCGGGCCCGAGATGCAGGAGGTGCAGATGCGCATCGGCCAGCGCGTGATGACCGAACTGTCCGCGCAGTGACGCGCCCCGCCGCCGCCCCGAGACCGGAGACCCCATGGCCCTGCCAGTCCGCCAGCAGCTGACATACTGGGGCGCGGCCAGCCTTGCGCTGATCGTGATCCTGTGGGCCATGGGCAACGTGGTGATGCCCTTCATCATGGGGGGCGCGATCGCCTATTTCCTCGATCCCGTGGCGGACCGGCTGGAGCGCCTGGGCCTGGGCCGTGTGGCGTCCACGGTCGTCATCTTCATCATCCTCGCGCTGGTGGTGATCCTTGCGGGCCTTGTCGTCATCCCGACCCTGATCCAGCAGTCGACCGACCTGGTGCAGTCCGCACCGCAGATCGCCGAGCAGCTGCGCGCCTTCCTGATCGAACGCTTTCCGACCGTGATGGACGAGGGCTCGCCGCTGCGCAATTCGCTCGTGAGCGTGGGCGCGACCATCGAGTCGCGGGGCGTGGAGCTTTTGCAGGGGGTGCTGTCCTCGGCCACGGGCGTGGTGAACGTGCTGGTCTTTCTTGTCGTGGCGCCGGTCGTGGCCTTCTACCTGCTTCTGGACTGGGACCGCATGGTGGCCCGCATCGACGAGCTTCTGCCGCGCGACCATGCCCCGGTGATCCGCCGGATCGCCGGCGAGATCGACCGGACGCTGGCCAGTTTCGTGCGCGGGCAGGGCACCGTCTGCCTGATCCTCGGCACCTTCTACGCCGTGGCGCTCATGGTGATCGGGCTGCAATTCGGCCTCGTGGTGGGGCTGGTGGCGGGGCTTCTGACCTTCATTCCCTACGTGGGCGCGCTGGTGGGCGGCGCGCTGTCTGTGGGGCTGGCGCTGTTCCAGTTCTGGGGCGAGTGGTGGACGATCCTCGCCGTGGCCCTGGTCTTCCAGGCGGGGCAGCTGGTGGAGGGCAACATCCTGACGCCGAAGCTGGTGGGCAGTTCCGTGGGCCTGCACCCGGTCTGGCTGATCTTCGCGCTCTCGGCTTTCGGCTCGCTCTTCGGCTTCGTGGGCATGCTGGTCGCCGTGCCCGTGGCGGCGGTGATCGGCGTGCTCGTGCGCTACGGGATCGCGCAATACCAGGAGGGGCGGCTTTACCGGGGGCTCGACGCCACGGGCGGGGCGGACCCGGACACGCCAGCCGACCCGGAGCGGTGATGGCCCGCCAGCTTGTTCTCGACTTGCCGGTCCGACCCGCGATGGGGCGCGGCGATTTCTTCGTCTCCGGCAGCAACGCCGCCGCGGTGGCCCGGATCGAGGATTGGCCGTCCTGGGCCTTCGGCAAGCTCGTGCTTACCGGGCCCGAGGGGGCGGGCAAGACCCATCTGGCCCATGTCTGGGCGCAGCTTGCCGGCGCCGGGATCGTGATGGCGAACGAGATCGACGAGGAGGCGATGCCGCGCCTGCAGGACGCGCCGGGGCTGGCCATTGAGGGCGTCGGGGCCATCGCCGGCGACCGCGCGGCCGAGACGCGCGTCTTCCATCTGCTGAACGCGCTGGCCGCGCGCGGGGCGCCCGTCCTCGTGACTGCGCGCGCGGTGCCCGCGCGCCTCGGTCTCGTGCTGCCGGACCTGGAAAGCCGTCTCGCCCAGGCCGAGCTTGCGCGGATCGAGCCGCCGGACGACGCGCTTTTGTCGGCGTTGATCGTGAAGCTCGCCCATGACCGGGGGCTGCGGCTGAGCCCGTCGATCCTGTCCCACGCGGTCCTGCGGCTGGAACGCTCGGCCGCCGCCGCCCGCGCCTTCGTCGCGCGCGTGGATGCGCTGGCGCTCGCGGCCAAGCGGCCGGCGCGGCTTGCCGATGCGCGCACGGCCCTTGCCGAGCTTGCAACCCCCGTGTCACCGTCCCGGCACGACAGCTGACCAGGCACGCCCCCATGAGTTTCGCCGATTTCCTGAACGCCCCCCTGCCCGAACCCGCCGTGCTGCCCGAGGCGCAGACCGCCGGCGCGCACCGGTTCTTCAACCGTGAACTCAGCTGGCTGGCCTTCAACTGGCGCGTGCTGGAGGAGGCCGGCAACCCGCGCGTGCCGCTTTTGGAGCGGGTGCGCTTCGTGTCGATCAGCGCGGGCAACCTGGACGAGTTCTACACCGTGCGCGTGGCGGGCCTGCGGGAACTGGCGCAGGAGGGCAACACGGGGCTTTCGGACGACGGACGGACGGCGGCGGAACAGCTGAAGCTGATCAATGCCGACGCCCACAGCCTGATGCAGCACCAGCAGGCGGCCTGGGTGCGCCTGAAGAAGGAGCTCGAGGCCCAGGGCATGACCGTCGTCACGCGCTCGGGCCTGAAATCTTCGGACAGGAAACATCTCGAGGAGGTCTTCCTCGCCCAGGTCTTTCCGGTGCTCTCGCCGCTGGCGATCGACCCGGCGCATCCGTTCCCCTTCATCCCCAACGAAGGGCTGGCGCTGGCGCTTCAGATGCGGCGCGAGCGCGACGGGCGGGTGTTGCAGGCGCTTCTGCCGATCCCGAGCCAGATCGACCGGTTCGTGCGGCTTCCCGCGCCGGAGGGCGAGGTGCGCTTCCTGCCGCTGGAGGAGTTGTTGCTGCTGCATGTGGGCGCGCTCTTTCCCGGCTACACGCTGACGGGGTCTTGCGCCTTCCGCATCCTGCGCGACAGCGACCTGGAGGTGGAGGAGGAGGCCGAAGACCTGGTGCGCGAGTTCGAGACCGCGCTGAAGCGTCGCCGCCGGGGCGAGGTCGTGCGGCTTCAGATCAGCGCGGGCGCGCCCGAGGATCTGAAGGCCGAGATCATCGAGCAGCTTCACGTGGGCGGCGACGAGGTCGTGGACGTCAAGGGCATGATCGGCCTCGTCAGTCTCAAGGAGCTGGTCGTCGACGACCGGCCGGACCTTCTGTGGCGGTCCTTCACGCCGCGCGTGCCCGAACGGGTGCAGGACCATGACGGCGACATGTTCGCCGCGATCCGGCAGAAGGACATGCTGCTGCATCACCCCTACGAGACCTTCGACATGGTGATCCGCTTCCTCAGCCAGGCGGCGCGCGACCCCAACGTGGTGGCGATCAAGCAGACGCTCTATCGCACGTCCAACGAGAGCCCCATCGTCGACGCGCTGTGCGAGGCGGCCGAAAACGGCAAGTCGGTGACCGCGCTGGTGGAACTGAAGGCGCGGTTCGACGAGGCCGCCAACATCCGCCAGTCGCGCAAGCTGGAACGCGCGGGCGCGCACGTGGTCTACGGCTTCATCAACTACAAGACCCACGCCAAGATCTCGACCGTGGTCCGGCGCGAGGGGGACAGGCTGGTGACCTACACCCATTTCGGGACCGGGAATTACCATCCCATCACGGCGCGCATCTACACCGACCTCAGCCTGTTCACCTGCGACGACGCGCTGGGGCGGGATGCCACCAAGGTCTTCAACTACGTGGGCGGCTATGCCGAGCCGGAGGGCCTGGAGAACCTCGCGATCTCGCCCCTGAGCCTCAAGGCGCGGATCATCGACAGCCTCGCGGCCGAGGCCGAGCACGCCCGCGCCGGCAAGCCGGCCGTGGTCTGGGCCAAGATGAACAGCCTGATCGAGCCCGACGTGATCGACGCGCTTTATGCGGCCAGCCAGGCGGGCGTGCGGATCGACCTGGTCATTCGCGGCATCTGCGGGCTGCGTCCCGGCATCAGGGGATTGAGCGAGAATATCCGCATCAAAAGCGTCGTGGGCCGCTTCCTGGAGCATTCGCGCATCGTGTGTTTCGGCAACGGCCACGGCCTGCCGCACAAGAAGGCGCGGGTCTATATCAGCTCGGCCGACTGGATGGGGCGCAACCTCAACCGCCGGGTCGAGACGCTGGTGGAATGCACGAATCCGACCGTGAAGGCGCAGATCACCAGCCAGATCATGGCCGCCAACCTTGCCGATGTCGCCCATAGCTGGGTGCTGCAACCCGACGGGTCGTTCAAGCGGCCCGATCTCGACGCCATCGACAACCCGTTTTCCTGTCACCGTTTCTTCATGGAGAACCCGTCGCTTTCCGGGCGCGGCTCGGCGGGGGCGAAGGATGTGCCGGAACTGACCCACAGCCGGGACTGAGCCGCGGGCCAAGCGGAGCGTTGACGGGTCTGACGCCCCCTGTCATCACTTTGGCACGATGGCACGCGCAGAGGCGAGGATAGCCCCCGACATGGGCAACCCGCACCCCGAATGGGGCCCGTTCGGTGTTCCGCTTTTCGACGGGCCCGAGGCGCGCGCGCTCACGCGGGTGGGCGTGATCGACATCGGTTCGAACTCCGTCCGGATGGTGGTCTTCGACGGCGCGGCGCGCAGCCCGGCCTATTTCTTCAACGAAAAGATCCTCTGCGGCCTCGGCGCGGGGTTCTCGGAGACCGGGCGGCTGAACCCCGAGGGGCGGGTGCGCGCGCTGATCGCGCTCCGGCGGTTCGCGGCGCTGGCCGAGGGCATGAAGGTCGCGCCGCTTCTGACGGTGGCGACGGCGGCGGTGCGCGATGCGGTGGACGGGCCGGAATTCCGCGACGACGTGGCCAAGACCACGGGGCTCGACATACGGATCATCGACGGCGACGAGGAGGCGCGGCTGTCGGCGCAGGGGGTGCTGCTGGGCTGGCCCGGCGCGGAGGGCGTCGTCTGCGACATCGGCGGCTCGTCCATGGAACTGGCGGTGCTCGAGGGCGGCGGCCGGGTGGGCGCGCGGCACACCTCCGATCTGGGCCCGCTGAAGCTGATGGGGCTCAAGGGCGGCAGGAAGGCGATGCGCGCCCATGTCAAGGACCGCATGGCCGATCTGGTGGCGGCCTTCCCCGAGCGGCCCGAGCGGTTGTTCCTGGTGGGCGGCTCGTGGCGCGCGATCGCCCGGATCGACATGGAGCGGCGCGGCTACCCTTTGAAAGTGCTGCACGAATACCGCATGACGCCCAAGGGGATCCTCGACACGATCGCCATGATCGGCGAGACGGACGTGGCCGATCTGCGCGCGCAGACCGGCACCAGCGCCGAGCGGATGCGCCTCGTGCCGCTGGCCGCCGAGGTTCTGAAGGTTCTGGTCCGGCAGCTCAAGCCGCAGGAGGTCGCGGTGTCCTCCTACGGGATCCGCGAGGGCCTTCTCTACGAGCAGATGTCCGAGGCGCTGCGCCACCGCGACCCGCTGATCGAGGCCGCGCGCCATGCCGAGGCGTCCTCGGCGCGGATGCCGGGCTTCGGCCGCGCGCTCTACCGGTTCGTGGAGCCGCTTTTTCCGAGGGCGGGCCACGACAAGAAGCGGCTGATCCGTGCCGCCTGCCTGTTGCATGACGTCAGCTGGCGCGCGCATCCCGACTACCGCGCCGAGGTCTGTTTCGACAACGCCACCCGCGCCAATCTCGGCGGGCTGACCCATGCCGAGCGGATCTACCTCGGGCTGGCGCTGCTGCATCGCTACAAGTCGAACCGCGCGGGTACGAATTTCGACGAAAGCCTCCTGACGCTTGTGTCCGAGGCGCAGGTGGCCGAGGCCGAGATCCTGGGTCGTGCCATGCGCTTCGGCGCGATGTTCACGGCGGAGACCCCCACCGATCACGGGGAACTGACCTGGCGGCCCAAGAAGCGCGAGTTGCACCTGACGCTGAAGACCGAGCTTGGCCGCGCGCTCTATGGCGAGGTGGCCGAGGCGCGGTTCCGCGCGCTGGCCGGCGCCATGGGGGCCGAGGCGATCGTCACCCGCGCCTGAGGCCGCGGCCGCTTCTTGTCCACCCTTGGGCGATGGCGTAGACGTGGCCCGACGTGAACCGACGCCCGAGGGTCCCCGCGATGCGCCTGAGCCGCTACTTCCTGCCCGTCCTCAAGGAGACACCGTCCGAGGCGCAGATCGCCAGCCACCGCCTGATGCTGCGGTCCGGCATGATCAAGCAGGCGAGCGCCGGGATCTATTCCTGGCTGCCGCTGGGCTACAAGGTGCTGGCACGGATCGAGCAGATCGTCCACGAGGAGCAGGCGCGGGCAGGGCACCTCGCCATGCTCATGCCCACGATCCAGTCCGCGGATCTGTGGCGCGAAAGCGGGCGCTACGACGCCTACGGGGCCGAGATGCTGCGGATCAAGGACCGGCACGACCGCGACATGCTGTTCACGCCCACCGCCGAAGAGCTGATCACCGACATCTTCCGCGCCCATGCCACGAGCTACCGCGACCTGCCGCTGACCATGTACCAGATCCAGTGGAAGTTCCGCGACGAGATCCGCCCGCGCTTCGGCGTGATGCGGGGCCGCGAGTTCTACATGAAGGACGGCTACAATTTCGACCTGACGAAGGAAGACGCGCTGCACGCCTATAACCGGCACCTGGTCAGCTACCTGCGCACCTACGAGCGGATGGGCCTTCAGGCGATTCCGATGCGGGCGGATTCGGGGCCCATCGGGGGCGACGACACGCACGAGTTCCTGGTGCTGGCCGAGACGGGCGAGTCGGAGGTCTTCTACGACAGCGAGATCACCGATCTGCGCTTCGGCGACCGCGAGATCGACTATGACAGCCACGCCGAATGCGCCGCGGTGCTGGCGGAATTCACATCGCGTTACGCGCGCACCGACGAGACCCACGACCCCGAGCTTTTCGCGAAGATCCCCGACGACCGCCAAAGGGTCGCGCGGGGGATCGAGGTGGGTCAGATCTTCTACTTCGGCACCAAGTATTCGGAAGCCATGGGCGCTGTCGTCACCGACCATGACGGCAACCGCGTGCCCGTTCACATGGGCAGCCACGGGATCGGGGTAAGCCGGCTCGTGGGCGCGATCATCGAGGCCAGCCATGACGAGAACGGCATCATCTGGCCCGAGGGCGTGACGCCCTTCCATGTGGGCATCGTCAATCTCAAGCAGGGCGATGCGGCCTGTGATCAGGCCTGTGAAGATCTCTACAAGGCGTTCGTTTCCAAGGGGTTGGAGCCGCTCTACGACGACCGGGAGGAGCGGGCGGGGGCCAAGTTCGCGACCATGGACCTGATCGGTCTGCCCTGGCGGATCACCGTGGGCCCGCGCGGTCTTGCGAGCGGCAAGGTGGAACTCACGAGCCGCCGGACCGGCGAGAGCGAAGAGATGTCGCCGGAGGCGGCCGCAGCCCGCGTGGCGGAGATCTACGCCGCGCTTTGAGCCGCGGGCGCAGGGCCGCCCGGACCTGAAAACGCAGCCCGTGACGGCGGTCCATTCCTTTACAGATCGTGAACGAAACGCGATTTTTCGACCCGGTTTTGCACGGGTTCCTCACGAATTGTTAGGATTTCTTCCCTAATCTCGACCCGATCGCGCTGTGAGGGCCACATGAAACATACCCGACCGCCGCTGAGCAAGACTCAGCGGAAGCATCATTATTACATGGGCGACGCCATGCGTCGGCTCGAATGGGATCTGCACAATCACCTCTTCGAGGTGCGTCGCATTCCCGAGGAATGGCACGAGATTTCCACCCGCCGCGAGCACCGCAAGACGCGGATCGGCTTTTCCGTCGACGAGGATGTGGTGAAATGGTTCAAGTCCATGGGACCGGGTTACCAGTCGCGGATGAACGACGTGTTGCGGGTGTTCATGCATGCCAAGCTTGCCGGTCTGATCAACGGCGAGGAGACGATCGAACCCTTCCGCGACCATGACAAGGTGGGCGACCCGCGCCCCTATTGGGGCTGGGTGGAGGAGCAACTGGCCGAAATGGAGATGCGGCGCAAGCGCAACCGGGAGAGCTGAGGCGCGCGCGGGCGGGTGATGTCGCGGGCCGCGCGCCCCGCGCCGCGACGACGCTCGCCATCATGACCGCCCGAAGGACGGCCGCGCGGCCGACCCCGTCAGGGCGCGGCGCCCGTGGGGGCCAGGCCGAGCGCCATCATCTCGGCGAGGATGCTGTCGGTATAGGTGGCCACGTTGCGGTCGTAGCGCTCGCGCGGGCGCTCCTCGGTGTAGCTTTCGACCCCGATCACCCGAAACCGGCCGCCGTCGGCCACGAAGAGCGGCGATCCGCTGTCGCCCTTCAACGTGTCGCATTCGTGGACCAGCGCGCTTCGGGGCTCGACCGCCACGAAGGGGCAGTCGAGATTGCCTGTCATCACGCCATCGCGGTCATAGCTGTAGCCGCCCTGCATGATGTCGGGCCCCGTGCCCGCGCCGTAGGCCGCGATTTCGGCCTGGCTGAGGCCGGTCACGTCCATCCAGCCGATCCGCTCGCCGATGGGCTCTTCGAGGTAGATCAGGGCGAAATCGGTGCCGTCGGCCTCGTCCTCCAGCCAGCCTCCGGGCAGGTGGTAGGCGGCGACCGGCGACTGCGCGACGAAGCCGCCGCGGTCGTAGCCGGCGGAAAACGTCAGGGGCGGCGCGTCGATCACGCCGTCGCTGGCAAGGCAATGGGCCGCGGTCAGCACCAGGGCGGGCCCGATCAGAACGCCGGTGCAATAGCCGTCCTCGGCCTCCAGAAGGCCGATCATGGACCAGGGCGCGCGGGTCGGGTCGACCTCCACCCGGTCGTCCTGGCCGAAGAAGGCGCGTTCGAACCGGTCGGCGAAAGGCCCGGTCTCGGTGATGCCGAGCGTGGCCACGGGGTAGTCCTCGCCCGGGTTGTCATAAGTGCCGATCCAGATGTCGTATTGCCCCGCGAGCGGTGCGTCGAAGCTGAGCGCGGGGTTCAGCCCGTCATGGTCGTCGTTGCAGTGCCATGCACCGTCCGGGGCGTTGATCAGAAGGACGGTGTCGTCCCGCGACCAGGCGTAGATCGTGAGCGGCAGGCCGCTGCCCGGCTGGAAGAACAGGCGGAAATCGGGCGGCTCGGCGAAATGGCCGGTGCAGGGCTCGCCGGTGGCCTGGTCCGTGAACTCGGCATAAAGCCCGCCGCCCGCCAGAAGGCTGATCCAGTTGGGGTCGGG
>CAZGHJ010000087.1:0-11112 GCA_964525355.1 uncultured Roseicyclus sp. | reverse complement strand
CCCGACCCCTTGATTCGTAGTCAAGTACTCTATCCAACTGAGCTACCGGTGCGTGCGACGGGGGTTTAGCGCCGCTGTCCTGGGGGCGCAAGGGGCAACTGGCATGGCTGCGCGACGGCGGCGCGCGGGTCAGATGGCGAGGCCGGCGGGAAGACTGATGGCGAAGGTCGTGCCCGCCTCGCTGGTCTCGACAAGGTCCAGCCGGCCGCCATGGCCGCGCACGATTTCCGCCGCGATGGCGAGGCCCAGGCCCGTGCCGCCCTTGCGCGCGCCGCCGTGAAAGGGCTGGAACAGGTGCTCCCGCGCCTTTTTCGGCAAGCCCGGGCCGGTATCGGAGACCTCGATGCGCCAGCCATCCTCGGTCTCGCGGCCCCGGATCGCGATCCGGCCGGACGTTCCGGTCGCCGCGATGGCCTGGCGCGCGTTGCGCACGAGGTTCGACAGAACCCGGTGCAATTGCTCGGGATCGGCGCGCAGGACGAGCGTCTCGGGCACGTCGCAGACATAGTCCAGCGCGCTTTCGGCCATTTCGGTCTCGGTGACGAGGCGTTCGTTGGCCACCACGTCCTCGGCGATTTCCGACAGGCGCACGCGCTCGAGCTTGGGTGAGGGTTCCTCGGCGCGGCCGAAGGCAAGCGTGGCCTCGGTCAGGTTCACCGCGCGGGTGAGCGAGCCGAGGATCTTGGGCGTGGCGCGCTGCACCGCGGGGTCGGCCGAGCCCTCGAGCCGGTCGGCCATGAGCGTGGTGACCGACAGGATGTTGCGCAGATCGTGGCTGATCTTGGCGACGGCCCCGCCGAGTTGCGCAAGCCGCTCGCGCTGGCGCAGCGCCGAGGTCAGCTGCGTCTGGAGCGATTGCAGCGCCACCTCGGCCTCGCGAAGCTCGCGGACCGAGCCGCGCGGCTCGATGATGCGCGAGGCATCGTCGGGCGCCTCGGCATAGGAGGTCATGTGGCCCACGACGCGTTTGATCGGCGTGACCAGCAGCTTGCGCACCGCGAAGAACAGGAGCGTCGCGGTAAAGGCAGAGATGATCGCCGACAGGGCCAGGATGCGCAGCCCGTAGTCGATGAGCGCGGCGCGAAGCGGCGCGGTGGGCAGCGTGATCTCGATCAGAAGGCCCGCCTCGTTCACCGGCTGGCCGATGACGCGGATCACCTCGTCCTCGGGGTTTGCCAGCCGGGCCATGGCGTCGCGGATGAGCTCCCAGGCGGGCGGGTCGCGCAGATCGAAGCTGGCGGCGACCGGCGGCATGGCGTCGCCGGCGAGGATCAGCTGCCGCGTGGCGTCGCGCAGAAGCACCACGTTCAGCACCTCGGCATTCTTCAGAAGCTCGTATTCCAGCTCGTCGTCGATCATCCCGTCGCTGGCCAGCAGCGCGAGGGAGGCGATCTGCGCCCGTTCGAGCCGCGCCAGCAGGTAATCCTCCCGGAACCGCGCGACCGAGGGCACGAAGATGAAGATCTCGGCCAGCATCACGAAGATGACCGTCAGGATCAGGAACCGGCCTGAAAGCGAGTTCACCACGGGTCGGGCGGCCTTTCCGGCGCGAGGGCGCGCGCGATTACGGGACCGCGCGCTGCACGAAGCGGACCACCCGTTTCACCAGCACGCTGTCGAAGAGCTTTGGCGAGAAATAGGCGCTCGCGGCGCGTTTGTTAATCTCCCCCAGTGTCGGATACGGCGCGATCATGCCGGCCACCGCCGACATCTTCATGCCGTTCGCGATGGCCAGCGCCCAGGTCTGGATCAACTCGCCCGCCTGCGGCCCCACGATGGTGGCGCCCACGGGCCTGCCCTTCACGACCATGACCTTGGCGAAGCCGGTCGCCTGGCCGGTGGCGATGGCGCGGTCGTTGTGGTCGAACCCGGCGCGGGCCACGAAGAGCTTGTTTCCGTGCTGCGCGCGCGCCTCGGCCTCGGTCAGGCCGACCTGCGCAAGCTCCGGCGCGGTATAGGTGGCGTGGGGGATGTGGTCGGTGCGGGCCCTGGCGGGCAGGCCGAAGAGCATGGGGCGGATTATGACGCCGGCGTGGTAGCCCGCCACATGGGTGAACTGCGCCCCGCCCGCCGCGTCGCCCACGGCATAGACGCGCCGGTTGGTCGTCCTGAGCCCCTTGTCGACGGTCACGCCCTTGCGGTCATGGGCGATGCCGGCCTTGTCCAGGTCGAGCGTGTCCACGTTCACCTGACGGCCCACGGCGATCAGGAGGTGCGAGCCCTCGTGGGTTCCGCCCGCCTCCGTCTCGACCATCACGGCGCCCTCGGTGCCGGACACGGCGGAGACCTTGGCGCCCTCGACGATCTCGATGCCCTCGCCGCGAAGCTGGTTCAGCACGACGGCCGCGGCCTCGGGGTCGTCTTTTCCCAGCGCCTTCGCGCCTTCCAGCACCGTGACACGCGCGCCGAGGCGGCGATGGGCCTGCGCCATCTCCATCCCGATGGGTCCGCCGCCGATGACGATCAGATGCTCGGGCCGCTCGCGCAGGTCGAAGATCGTTTCGTTGGTGAGGTAGGGCGTGGCCTCCAGCCCCGGGATGGGCGGCACGAAGGGGCGGGAGCCGGTGGCGATGACGAACCGGCGCGCGGTGATGCGATGGGCCCCGGCCTCGACCTCGGTGGCGGAGACGAAGCGCGCCATGGCGCGGATCACGTGGACGCCGAGGCCCTCGAACCGCTCCTGGCTGTCAACGGGCGCGATGGTGTCGATGACGGCGGCCACATGGTCCTTTGCGGCGGCGAAGTCGGGCTTGGGCGGATGACCGGCGATGCCGAAGGCGGCCTGGGCCGTCTCGTGCGCCTTGTGGCCGGCGGCAAGCAGCGCCTTGGAGGGCACGCAGCCATGGTTCAGGCAGTCGCCGCCCATCTTGTGCCCTTCGATCAGGACGGTGCGCGCGCCCATCTGGACGGCGCCAGCGGCGACGGACAGCCCGCCGGAGCCGGCGCCGATGATGCAGATATCGGTCTCGATGCGGGACATGGGCGCGGGCCTTTCGGGGGAGATGGAGCTGTCGACACGGGCCATGGCGGTCAGAGGCCCCGCTTTCCGCGGATGACCTTGACGACCACCGGCAGCAGCGCCAGCGCGGCCAGGCCGAGGATGGGCAAAAGGACATGCGGCTCGAAGATGATCCCGAGATCGGGCGTCTCGTTGCGGGCGAAGACCTCGCCCAGCCCCGCGCCGACCGAGGTGTAGACGACCGCACCCGGCATGATCCCGAAGAATGTGGAGATCACGAAGCGGCGCAGCGGCACCTCGAGGAAGGCCGGCACGAGATTGGCGACGAAGAAAGGCACGACGGGCAGAAGGCGGATCAGGAACAGCATCGACCACTGGTTCTCGTCGATGCCGTCCTTGATCTTCTTCACGACCCCTTCGGAGCCCTCCAGCTTCGCGCCAAGCCGCGCGCCGATGCCGGTCTGCGCGGCAAGGAAGATGGCCGTGGCGCCGATCGTGGCGGCGGTGATGTTGAAGAGCGCGCCGGGAAAGGTGGCAAAGAGGAACCCGCCCGTCAGCGTGGCGATCGTGGCGCCGGGCAGCGAAAAGGCCACGATCAGCGTATAGACCGCGATGAAGGCCGCGACCGTCGCGATGTAGTTGGCGTCGCGAAAGGCGATGAGCGCCTCGCGGTTCTCGGCCAGCGCGGAAAAGCTGAGCCAGTCCCGCAAGAACCACCAGCCGAGCCCCGCGCCGATGGCGACGGCGAGGAGGGGCAGGTAACGGGCGCGGCTGGGCTTGGTCGTGCGGGTCACGGCGTCGGTCATCGGTTTATCCTTCACGGGCTGCACCCTGGCGGCGCGTTTGACAAGGACATGCGCGAAACCGGGCCGCCGGAACAGGCCGCTCACGGGCGAGTGATGCGAAGTGACGGCAAGAAGCGATCTCGTGACGGTCGGCGACGGGGTTCGTGACAGTCGGCACGCGCGCAATGGCGGCCCGAAACAGAAGCGGGCCGGCGCCGGCCGGGCCGCCGGCCGTCACGCGCAGCGTTTTGTTGACACCGCCGCGTCGAGCCCGTAAGTCGCGGGTCTTATCGAAGATTCTCCGGGGCCACAGCCGTCCGCGCCACGCGCGCGATTGACCCCGACGAGCAAACGGAGCGAGACCCATGTCGAAGCGCACCTTCCAGCCCTCGAACCTCGTGCGCAAGCGCCGCCACGGGTTCCGCGCGCGCATGGCCACCAAGGCCGGCCGCAAGATCCTGAACGCACGCCGCGCTCGTGGCCGCAAGTCGCTGAGCGCCTGAGGCGACGCGACGACCAGGCTGCCGTCGTGGCACAAGCACCGCCTCCGCCGACCGATGCGTCGCCGGGGGCTTTTTGCGTGTCGACCCTGACATCGCGCCCCGATTTCCTGCGCGCCGCCCGCGCCAGGCGGGTGGGCACGCCGGCCTTCCTGCTCCAGGCCCGCCAGCGCAGTGAGACCGAAACGGCGACGGGGATCCGCGTGGGCTTCACCTGCTCGAAGAAGGTCGGGAACGCCGTGGCGCGCAACCGCGCCAAGCGCCGGCTGCGGGAAATCGCGCGGACGGTCCTGCCGCGGGAGGGGCGCCCGGGCTGGGATTACGTGCTGATCGGGCGCAAGGACGCGACCGCCACCCGCGATTTCGAGGCGCTGAAGGCCGATCTCACCCGCGCGCTGCGCAGCCTTCATCGCTAGCCCGTTTGCGGGTTTTGCTTGGCCGCTCCGAGACGCCGCGCTAGGCATGGCCCCGACACCGAGACCCGACGGCAAGACGTGACGCCAAGACCCGCCGCCAAGATCCGAGGCCGGAGCCGCAATGCTGGACGACACCAACGACATTCACCCGCTGTTTCACGGCGCGCCGAAGACGACGGAGTTCCGCAAGCTGCGCAAGCGGATCATCCGCGACACCCGCGCCGCAATCGACCGCTACGGCATGGTGGAACGCCGCGACGCGGATGCCCCGCGCGAGAAATGGCTCGTCTGCCTTTCGGGGGGCAAGGACAGCTACACGCTGCTCGCCGCCCTGACCGAGCTGCAATGGCGCGGTCTTCTGCCGGTGGACCTTCTGGCCTGCAACCTCGACCAGGGCCAGCCCGGCTTTCCGGCCACGGTCCTGCCGGAGTTCCTGAGCCGGATGGGCGTGCCGCACCGGATCGAATATGCCGACACCTATTCCATCGTCGTGGACAAGGTGCCGCAGGGCCGGACCTATTGCGCGCTCTGCTCGCGGCTGCGGCGCGGCAATCTCTACCGGGTCGCGCGCGAGGAAGGGTGCAGCGCCGTGGTGCTCGGCCATCACCGGGACGACATTCTCGAGACCTTCTTTCTAAACCTCTTTCACGGCGGCAAGCTCGCGACGATGCCGCCCAAGCTTCTGAACGACGAGGGCGATCTTTTCGTGCTGAGGCCGCTGGCGCATGTGGCCGAGGCCGATTGCGACCGTTTCGCCCGCGCGATGGGCTACCCGATCATCCCCTGCGATCTCTGCGGCAGCCAGGACGGGCTGCAACGGCAGGTGGTAAAGCGGATGCTCGACGACTGGGAGACGCGCATGCCGGGCCGGCGACAGAAGATGTTTTCGGCGCTGATGTCGGCGCGGCCGTCGCATCTTCTGGACGATACACTGTTCGATTTCGCGGGCCTCGCCCGGCATGCGGAACAGGCACCACGGCCCGGAGATTTTTAGCGATTTCGAGCGCCGCGTTTAAGTCCCTGTCAGGGCTTTCCCTTTAGCCGTCGGGGCTGGACCCCCGGCTTGCGGGGTCCGTTTTCGCGGCACATGGCGGGCAGCAGGTGATCGGAACGTCAGCAGGAGAACGGCTTTTGCGCACGCAGCGCATGCTTCGAACCGCCCTGACGCGAGTCGAGGTGCTGGCCGTTTTTCCGATACTCGTGCTTCTGGCGCAGGAATTCGGCGGGACGCGGGCCGTGGTCGGTGCCGCGATGCTCCTGCCCACGCTGCTCGTTCTGCTCAATATCGGCCTGCCGGACCGCGCGGATATGGCCATGGGCGCGGCCCGGCGGCCCTGGCGGGACGAGGACGGGCGACAGACCATGCTGGCGATGCTGGAGCGGGTCGCCGCGACGCCCTCCGCCCATGGCGCCTGCCTTATGCTGGAACTGGACGAGTGGGACGCGTTCGGCCGGCGATGGGGCGTCGAAACGGCCGCGGACGTGCTGGACCGGGTGCGCGACCGTCTGCGCGCGGCGCTGCGGGACAGCGATCATCTCGCCTATCTCGGCGGCGGACGGTTCGGCGTGGTGGCTCATCCGCTGTCATCGGAACGCCTCGGGCTGCGCAACGGCTTGGCCGACCGGCTGCAGGCCTGCGTGTCGGAACCGCTGAGGCTGGGGGAAACCACCGTGCGGCTGACCGCGTCGGTGGGCCACGCGCGGCTGACGCGGGACACTCTCGATCCGGCCGGACATGCGATCGACGCCGCCACCACGGCGCTCTCGGCGGCCCAGACCGCGGGGCCCGGCTCCCTGCGCGCCCATTGGGAGGGAATGGCGCCCGGCGATACTGTCCGGCATGTCGCGCTCGGGGCGGACGCGCACCTGGCGGCGGAGGTGCCCGAGGCGCTGGAGACCGGGGCGATCCAGCCGTGGTTCCTGCCGCAGATCGACGCGAAAACGGGTGCGGTCATCGGTTTCGAGATGGGGGCCCGCTGGCACCACCCGACGCTCGGCCTCCTGGGGCCTGCGCGGTTCGCCGCAAGCATTGCGCAAGCCGGGCAGGTCGACACCGTCGCCGCGCGCCTGCGCGAACGCGCCGTGGATGCATTGGCCGAGTGGGACCGCGCCGGGCTGGGCGGCGGTGACCTGACGCTTACGATCCGGGTCGACGCAGACGCGCTGCGCAATCCGGCGCTGGCCGAGCAGGTCGCCTGGTCGCTCGACGCGGCCGAGATCGCCCCGGAACGCCTGCGCCTCGCGATCCCCGAGCCGGTTGCCGGCGCCTGCGGCAACGACGCGCTCGTGGCGACGCTCACCGCCTTGCGGCAACAGGGCGTGCATCTCGACCTTGACGATTTCGGATCCGGCCAGGCCTCGTTGCTGTCGATCAGACGGTTCGGCGTCGCCCGGATCCGGATCGCCCGCGCGCTCGTCGTCGGTCTCGACCAGGACCCGGACCAGAAGGCGATGGTCGGCGGGATCTTGTCGCTGGCGCGCGAAATGCGCCTGGGCACATTGGCGCAGGGGGTCGACACCGAGGAGGAGCGCGCGGCGCTGGCCGGGATGGGCTGCGACGTCTTGCAGGGCGCCGCCATCGGCACCCCCATGCCCTTCGGCGAGACGCATGACTGGTTGGCGCGCCAGGCCCCGCCGACCAGCGGGCCCGCGGCCGACCTGCCGGAAAACCGGCCGGGCGCCTGAGCGACGCCGGCGCGGACCCCGCGCGCCACGGTCACGGCCCACGGCGCGTCGCCGCGGGGGCCGATGGACAGACCGGGCGCGGACGAGCCTCGGGCGCAACGTGCCCCCCCACGCGGGCAGGCCCCGCACGCACGGGCCCGCACAAAACGCCCCCTTGACCTTTGCACCCCCAATCTGTTGAACCCTCGTGACTTCGGACACGAGGATTTGGCGCGCCATGGAAGATCAGAATCGCAACCTGATTTTGGCCACCGTTTTGAGCATGGTGGTCATTCTTGTCTGGTTCGTGCTGTTCCCGCCGCCGGAAGTCCCCGAGGACCCCAACGCACTGCCCCAGGGCGACACGACCCTCTCGCAGGAGGGGGCGCCGGGCGACGACATCGCCCTGACGCCGCCCGCCGCCGGAACCGACACCGCGCCCGCGATGACCGACACGGAGATGACCGAGGTCGCGCTGGACGAGGCCGCGCGGATCGAGATCGAGACGGACGAGCTTGTGGGGTCGGTCTCGCTTCGGGGCGGGCGGATCGATGACCTCTCCCTCGTCCAGTACAATGAAACGCTCGAGGACGATTCCCCCATCGTGCGGCTGCTTGCGCCCACCGGCGGCGCGGAGCCCTATTACGCGCTTTATGGCTGGGCGCCCGCGGGCGATCTCGGCTTCGACGACGTGCCCGGCGCCGACACACCCTGGCAGGTGGAAAGCGGCGACCGCCTGACCCCGGAAAGCCCCGTGACGCTTGTCTGGGACAATGGCAGCGGCCTGATCTTCAGGCGCACCATCACCGTCGACAACAACTTCATGTTCTCCGTCACCCAGGACGTGGAGAACACCACGGGGGCAGAGGTCCGCCTCGCGCCCTACGGCATCGTCGCGCGGCACGGGCTGCCCGACGATCTGCAGAACTTCTTCATCCTGCACGAGGGCGTCGTCCGCAAGAGCGACGGACAGCTGGACGAGATCAGCTACGACAACGTCACCGACCTCGACTTCGTCGAACGGGAGCGGTCCCAGGCCGAGGTGGTACAGGTCGCGGAAAATGGCTGGATCGGGTTCACCGACAAGTACTGGATGACCACGCTGATCCCCGGCGACGGCCAGCCCTTCACCTCCGTCACGCGCTATGTCGCCTCGGCCGACATCTACCAGACCGAGGCGCGCCTGCCCGTCGTCACCGTGGCCCCCGGCAGCACCGGCCAGGTGAGCACGCAGCTTTTCGCCGGCGCCAAGGAATGGGAGACGATCCGCGACTACCAGAACGAAGGCGGCATCGACCGCTTCGTCGACTCGATCGACTGGGGCTGGTTCTATTTCCTCACCAAGCCGATGTTCTGGCTTCTGCACAACCTGAACGTCGCCATCGGCAACATGGGTCTCGCGATCATCGCGCTGACCTTCATCGTCAAGGCCGTGCTCTTCCCGCTGGCCTACAAGTCCTACGCCTCGATGGCGCGGATGCGCGAATTGCAGCCCGAGATGGAGAAGATCAAGGAGCGCGCCGGCGACGACCGCCAGAAGATGCAGCAGCTGATGATGGAGCTCTACAAGAAGGAAAAGGTGAACCCCGCGAGCGGTTGTCTGCCGATCCTCCTGCAGATCCCGATCTTCTTCTCGCTCTACAAGGTGATCTTCGTCACGCTGGAGTTGCGCCACGCGCCCTTCTTCGGCTGGCTGCAGGACCTGTCCACGCCAGACCCGTCCTCGATCATCAACCTCTTCGGCCTTCTGCCCTACGCCGCGCCGGACCCGCAGAGCATCCTGTCGCTGATCTTCATCGGCGTGCTGCCGATCCTGCTGGGCATCTCCATGTGGCTGCAGCAGAAGCTGAACCCGCAGCCCACCGACCCGACGCAGGCCGCGATCTTCGCCTGGCTACCATGGATCTTCATGTTCATGCTGGGCGGTTTCGCGAGCGGGCTTCTGATCTACTGGATCGCCAACAACCTGATCACCTTCGCGCAGCAATACATCATCATGAAGCGGCACGGGTACACGCCCGACCTCTTCGGCAACATCCGCGCGAGCTTCCAGCGCAAGAAGCCGGACGCCAAGTGAGCGCACGGCCATGAGCTGGACCCTCAGCCAGATCTGGCGCCACCCGATCAAGGGCATCGGCGCGGAGCGGCTGGACCACACGGGGCTGAGGGTGGACCGGCCGCTGCCGCTCGACCGCGCCTGGGCGGTTCTGGAGGAAGGCGGCGAGGCCGCCGATGGCTGGCGGGCCTGCCGGAACTTCCTGCGCGGTGCCAAGGGGCCGTCGCTCATGGCCGTCACCGCGCGGGTCGAGGGCGAGCGGATCGAACTGTCCCATCCCGACCTGCCGACCCTCCGGATCGCTCCGGACGACCCCGGCGACGCGCACAACCTCCTGTCCTGGCTGAAACCCATCTACCCCGCCGACAGGCGCCCCGCTGCCGCGCTCGTCCGTGCGCCCGAGGCCGGCATGTCCGACGCGCCCTTCGCCTCGGTCTCGATCCTGAACGAGGCGTCGCTGCGCGCACTGTCCCAAAAGCTTGGCAAGGCCCTCGATCCGCGCCGCTTCCGCGGCAACCTCTGGCTCGAGGGGCTCGCCCCTTGGGAGGAATTCGACCTCGTCGGCAAGCGCCTGCGCATTGGCGAGGCCGAGCTTGAGGTGATCGAACCGATCGGCCGCTGCCGCGCGACCGAGGCCAACCCGGACACGGGCCGCCGCGATGCCGCCACGCTCGCTGCGCTCGAGGACGGCTGGGGCCACACCGACTTCGGCGTCTACGCCATGGTGCGCAAGGGCGGCCGGATCGCCACGGGCGACGCGGCGGCGCGGACATGAGCACCCTGCCCTTCCCGCTGGCCGAGGCGCCCGACACGGGCGCGGCCGAGCGCGGGCGCCTCCTTTTCGCGCGCGGAGCGGAGTTCCTCAAGGGCGTGGTCGCGATGGACGGCCTGCCGCCCGCCGACCGGGCCGAGGTCTGCTTCGCGGGACGCTCCAACGTGGGCAAGTCGACGCTGATCAACGCGCTGACGGGTCGCAAGGCGCTGGCGCGAGCTTCCAACACGCCCGGCCGCACCCAGGAGATCAATTACTTCACGCTGGGGCAGAGCCACTACCTCGTGGACCTGCCCGGCTACGGTTTCGCCGAGGCACCCGTTGAGGTCGTGCGCAAATGGCAGGCGTTGCTGAAATCCTACCTCTCGGGCCGCGCCACGCTGCGCCGCGCCTTCGTCCTGATCGACACGCGCCACGGTATCAAACCCGTCGACGAAGAGATCATGGGCCTCCTCGACAGCGCCGCCGTCACCTTCCAGGTCGTGCTGACCAAGGCCGACAAGGTCAAGGCGCGCGACCGCGAGCGCATTCTCGCGCAGGTGCGCAAGACCCTTGGCAGCCACCCTGCCGCCTTCCCCGAGCTTGTCCTCACCTCTTCCGAGACCGGCGACGGCATCGCCACGCTGCGCAGCATCGTGGCCGATCTCGCCTGACGCTCCTCTCTTCTTCTTGTCCCAAATACGGAACTTCGGGAGCACCGCTTCACACCGGCGCGCCGCTCGCCTATGGAGATGCATCCCATCGCCGGAAAAGCCCCGATGAAGACCCAGGACATGACCCGAGACTACCTCGCCACCGCCCGCACCCTCAGCGAAGCGCTCCCCTACATGCAGCGCTTCAACGACGCGATCGTCGTCGTGAAATTCGGCGGCAATGCCATGGGTGACGACGAGGCCATGGCCAGTTTCGCGCGGGACATCGTGCTCCTGCGGCAGGTGGGCGTGAACCCCGTCGTCGTCC
>CAZGHJ010000086.1:0-11217 GCA_964525355.1 uncultured Roseicyclus sp. | reverse complement strand
ACAAGGACGGCAAGCGCATCGACCAGGGCGAGTGGGAGAACGCGCTGTTCATCCTGACGAGCGTCATGAGCCACGCGAAGGCCGAGAAGGCCATCGTCGACGCGGGCCTCAAGGCGCAGTCGGTGGATAGCGGCCTGCCTGTGATCTACGGGCGGACGGATGTCGAATATGTGAAATGTTCTGACGAGCATGGGGTTGTTTCGGACCCTGACAGGGTTCTGAAAGTGAATGACAAGCTGCGGCTGGTGCCGGGCCATTGCGACCCGACCTGCAACGTCCATGACTGGTATGTGGGCGTGCGCAACGGGGTCGTGGAAACCGTCTGGCCCGTTTCGGCGCGCGGGAAGGCCTACTGATGATGGATGGAGCGCAGGTGCCGTCCCATGACCTGGTGATCGTGCCCGAGGGCATGATCGCCGACATCCTGACGCGGGAGGCTTCCTTCGACGCGGTCGAGAAGGTCTTCGCCGCCATGGCCGCGGGCGACGCCTACAACTTTCCCGTGGTGCGCGAGGCGATCGGGCACGAGGACGCGCTTTACGGCTTCAAGGGCGGGTTCGACCGAACGGGCGGCGTGCTCGGGCTGAAGGCGGGCGGCTACTGGCCGCACAACCTGGAACGGCGGGGGATCATCAACCACCAGTCGACGGTGTTCCTGTTCGACCCCGATACCGGCCGCGTGAAGGCCATGGTGGGGGGGAATTACCTGACCGCGCTCAGGACGGCGGCGGCGTCGTCGGTGTCGATCCGGCACCTCGCGCGGCCGGACGCCAAGGTGCTGGGCATGGTCGGGGCGGGGCACCAGGCGAAGTTCCAGCTGCGTGCGGCGGCCGAGACCCATCCCTTCGAGAAGGTGATCGCCTGGAACATGCATCCCGAGATGCTGCCGGGCCTGGCCGAGGTGGCCGCCGAGGTCGGCCTGCCCTTCGAGGCGGTGGAGTTGCCGGGCATGAAGGAGGCCGACGTGATCATCACCATCACCTCGAGCTTCGCGCCGACGCTGTTGGCGAGCCATGTCTCGCCCGGTACGCATCTGGCCTGCATGGGCACCGACACCAAGGGCAAGCAGGAGGTCGAGGCCGCCCTTCTGGGCAAGTCCACGGTGTTCTGCGACGAGGTCGCGCAGTCGGTGTCCATCGGGGAGGCGCAGCACGCGGTCGCGGCGGGGATCGTGGCGGAAGGCGACATCGCGCAGGTGGGCGCGGTGATCAACGGGACGCATCCCGGCCGCGCCTCGGCCGAGGAGATCACGCTGTTCGACGGGACGGGCGTGGGGCTTCAGGACCTGGCCGTGGCCGATGCGATCGTGACGGCGGCGGTGGAAGCCGGCACGGCGACGATCGTGCCGCTCTGACCGGGCGGGAACGCTCCCGCGTTTTCGCCCGGGCGCAGGCGCGCCCTTGCTCAAATCTTGGGCCAGGCACCCGCCCCCTTGGGGCGGGTGCGGTCGTTCCGGGGACTGCGGATAATGGCGCCTCGGGCCGGTGACGGTCAGGCATCGCGCACGATGACGGGCGTCTCGAACCAGTGTTCCTCGAGATTGTCGCCGGGACCGATCCGGTCGATCACGGCGAAAAGTCCCGGCTCCGCGAGCGGCGTCAGCACCCCGTGCCAGATGTTGCGGGCGACGTTGATCCCCTGCCCCGGCGCAGTGCGGAAGGCCAGCGGGCGGCCCGGCGCGCCGTCAGCATCCGGGGCCACGATGACGAGGAAGGGATCGGGCGTCATCGGCAGGAAGGCCTGACTGCCGAGAGGGTGGCGTTCGACCATCTCGAGCCGGTAGGGGAGCCGCCGCGCCTCGGAGCGGAAGAGGCTGAGGCCCGCGCGCCCGTCCTCGAAGTCGAGCGTGGCAAGGTCGTGGTAGCGGCCGCAGAGCCCCTGGTTGATGAGCCGGTCGGGCGGGCCCTCGGCCTCCAGCACCTCGCCGAAGGGGGCGAAGGCGGCGCGCGTGAGGGGCTCGATCAGGATCTCCGCGCTCATGCCAGCACCTCGATCAGGCGCAATTCCGCGATGCGTTCGACCTGGGCGCAGGCCTCGGCGAATTCGGTCGCGCGATCCTGCTCGATCCGGCGGCGGAAGGCCGCGAGGATCGATGCCTTGTCGTGGTCACGAACGGCGATGATGAAGGGGAAGCCGAATTTCTCCGTGTAGGCCGCGTTGAGCCGCGTGAACTCCGCGCGCTCGGCATCGGTGAGCGCGTCGAGCCCGGCGGAGGCCTGTTCGGCGGTGCTCTCGGGTGTCAGGCGTTTCGCGGCGGCGAGCTTGCCGGCGAGGTCGGGATGAGCGGTGAGCACGCCGAGGCGCTCGGGCTCGGAGGCGCTGCGGAAAACGCGGGCAAGCGCGGAATGCAGACCGCGGGCGCTGTCATGGGTGGGGCCGAGTTCGAGGTCATGGGCGCGCTCCGCGATCCAGGGGGAATGTTCGAAGATGCCGCCGAAGGCCGCCACGAAACTCGCGCGGTCCATCTCGGACGGGCGCGGGCGGTCTGCGGGAGGATGGGTGGCGGCCCAGTGCTCGGCGATCTCGAGCCGCGTGGCGAACCAGACGCCGTCATGGCCGGCCATGTGGTCGAGCGCGCGCTTGAGCGCCGCGGCGCGGCCGGGACGGCCCACGAGGCGGCAATGCAGCCCGATCGACAGCATCCTGGGCGCGCCCGCAAGACCTTCGGCATAAAGCACGTCGAAACTGTCCTTGAGATAGGTCTCGAACTGGTCGCCGGAATTGAAGCCCTGCGGCGTGGCGAAGCGCATGTCGTTGGCGTCGAGCGTGTAGGGCACCACCAGCTGGTCGCGCCCTGCCACGCGCAGCCAGTAGGGCAACTCGTCGGCATAGCTGTCGGCGAGATAGGCAAAGCCCCCCTCGGCGGCGGCGAGCGGCACCGAATGCAGGGACGATCGGCCCGTATACCAGCCGCGCGGGCGCTCACCCACGACTTCCGTGTGAAGGCGGATGGCCTCGAGCATGTGCGCGCGCTCATCGGCTTCGGTGAAATCCTTGTACTCGATCCATTTCAACCCGTGCGAGGCGATCTCCCAGCCGGCCTGCTTCATGGCGGCGACCTGCTCGGGCGCGCGGGCGAGCGCGGTGGCGACGCCGTAGACGGTGACGGGCAGGTGCCCGAGCATCCGGTGCAGCCGCCAGAACCCCGCCCGCGCGCCGTATTCGTAGATCGATTCCATGTTCCAGTGGCGCTGACCCGGCCAGGCGGCGGCGCCGACGATCTCGGACAGGAAGGCCTCGCTGCCCGCGTCGCCGTGGAGGATGTTGTTCTCGCCGCCCTCCTCGTAATTCATCACGATCTGCACGGCGATCTTCGCGCCGCCGGGCCATTTCGGATCGGGCGGGGTGGGTCCGTAGCCGGTGAGGTCGCGGGGGTAACGGCTTGGCATGGCGGGTCTCCTGGGGCGGCTTGCGGTTCAGGGTTGTCGAAGCGCGCGGAGGGTTGCAAGAGGAGGCGGGCGCGGCAGGCCCGAGGGGCGGCAACGGAGGGCGGAATGGCCGGTTTTCTGACCACACATGTTCTGGATACGGCACGCGGCTGTCCGGCGGCGGGGCTGGCGATCACGCTCTGGCGGCTGGAGGGCGGAACCCGTGTGCAGGTCGCGGAGGCGGTGACCAATGCGGACGGGCGGACCGACGGGCCGATCCTGCCGCCGGAGCGCTTCGCGCGCGGCACCTACGAGCTTGTCTTCGAGGCCGGCGCCTACCTGAGGGCCAACGGGCTTGCGGGGGGCGAGCCTCTGTTCCTCGACACCGTGCCGATCCGCTTCGGCATGGCCGAGGACGACCACTACCACGTGCCGCTTCTGCTGTCGCCCTACGGGTTTTCGACCTACCGGGGCAGTTGAGGCGCGCGCGCCCGCGCTTGCCGCAACGACAGGCTTTTCCGGGCGCGGCAATCGGCTAGACTGGCGCCGGATGCGGATGCTGGGAGGGTTTCGCATGCTGGATGCCACGCGTCCCTGGACCGCGTTTTACGGGCCGAGCGTGCGCGCCGAGATCGGGGCGCCGGCGCACCGGACCCTGCCCGACCTGATCGGCGGCGTGGCCGAGACCTATCGCGGCGCGCCGGCCTTCACCTGCGTCCTGCCCAACGGGATGAACGGCACGCTCAGCTTCGCGCAGGTCGACGAGATGTCGGACGCACTGGCCATTTACCTGCGCGAGGTGGCGGGGCTCGGGCCCGGCGACCGCGTGGCGGTGCAAATGCCCAATGCGCTCGGCTTTCCCGTCGCCGCTTTCGCCGTCTTCAAGGCGGGTTGCGTGCTGGTCAACGTCAACCCGCTCTACACCGCCGAGGAAATGGCGAAACAGTTCGAGGATGCACGCCCGCACGCCCTGATCATCGTCGACATGTTCGCGGGCAAGATCCCCGACGCCACGCGCGGACATCCCATCCCCAACATCATCGTGACGCGGGTGGCGGAGTTTTTCCCGGCGATGCCGCGCGGAATCGTGGGACTGGTGCAGAAGCACTGGGACAGGACGGTGCGGCCCATCGAACTGCCCCATATTCGCCTGCCCGACGCCATCGCCGCGGGCCGGGCGCATCGGGCAAAGGACCATGTGGAAGTATCGGATTACGGCGCGCATCTGGGCCCCGACGACGTTGCCGTGCTGCAATACACGGGCGGCACCACGGGCGTGTCGAAGGGCGCGATGCTGACCCATGGCAATCTCATCGTGAACATGGAGCAGACCTTCGAGCTGATCGAGGGGCTGGAGAAGGGGCGCGAGGTGGCGCTGACCGCCCTGCCGCTCTATCACATCTTCGCCTTCACCGTGAATTTGCTGGGCTTCTGGGCGCTGGGGGGGCGGAACCTGCTGATCCCGAACCCGCGGCCCCTGACGAACCTGCGCCGCGCCTTCGAGAATTACCGCATCACCTGGATGAGCGGGGTCAACACGCTCTTCAACGGGCTGGCCCACGAGACCTGGTTCCTCGACACGCCGCCGCGGCACCTGAAATTCGCCTCCGCCGGCGGCATGGCGTTGCAGACGGCGGTGGCCGAGCGCTGGGAGGCCATCACGGGCAAGCCGCTCCTGCAGGGCTACGGGCTGACCGAGACCGCGCCGGTGCTCACCTTCAACCCGCTGGGCAAGGCGCGGGCGGGCTCCATCGGCGTGCCGGTCCCCTCGACCGAGATCGCCTGCCTCGGCGATGACGGCAGGCCGGTGGCCCAGGGCGAGCCCGGCGAGATCGCCGCGCGCGGGCCGCAGGTGATGAAGGGCTACTGGCAGCGCCCCGAGGAAACCGCGAAGGTCATGGCCGGCGAGTGGTTCCTGACGGGCGATATCGGCGTGATGGATGCGGACGGTTACGTGACGATCGTCGACCGCAAGAAGGACATGGTCGTGGTCTCGGGTTTCAACGTCTATCCCAACGAGGTGGAGGACTGCCTCGCCACCCATCCGGGCGTGCTGGAGGCGGCGGTGATCGGCGTGCCCGACGACACGACGGGCGAGGCGGTGAGGGCCTTCGTCGTCGCCCGCGACAAGGGCCTGACCGAGGCCGACATCCGCGCCTTCGCCCGCGAACACCTCACCGCCTACAAGGTGCCGAAAACCGTCACCTTCCGCGACGAGTTGCCGAAATCGAACGTGGGCAAGATCCTCCGCAAGGACCTGCGCGCCGAGGAACTGGCGCGCATGGCGGCGGCATAGACGGCGATGGTCGGCCCCTTCGAACAGGCGCTCCTGGCGGCGATGATCTTCGTCATCATGCTGGGCATGGGCGCCTCGCTGACGCCGCGAGACTTCTGGCTGGCCCTGAGACGCCCGCAGGGGCTGGCCATCGGCATCGTCTCGCAATACGGCTTCATGCCGCTCATCGGTTTTGCCATGGCGATCGCGCTCGACCTGCCCGAGCCCATCGCCATCGGCCTTCTCATCGTCTCCTGCATGCCGGGGGGGACGACCTCGAACATCTTCACCTACTTTTCAAAAGGCAACCTGGCGCTCTCGGTCCTGATGACGGTGACCTCCACGGTCTTCGGCGTCGTGATGATCCCGCTGGTCCTTCTGATTTACGCCTCGGCGCTGGACCTCACGATCCCGCGCGAGAACATCATCGCCACGCTGCTGGTCCTGCTGATCCCCGTGGCCATCGGCATGACGCTCCGCCGCCTCAACGCCAACGCGGGCGCGGTGACGGAGTTCATGGGCTCGGCGCTCGCGCTCTTCTTCATCGCCTTCATCGCGATCTCCTGGGTGCCGCGGAACTGGCAGTTCCTGCTCGACACCGCGCCGGCCACCTATTTCGCCGCCATAATGCTGGGGGTCTTCGGCATCGCCATCGGCTACACCTTCGCCCGCCTTCTGCGGCTCCACCCGAGAAACGCGCGCACCGTGGCGCTCGAGACCGGCATCCAGAACGCGCCGCTGGCCATCGCCATCATCGCGCTGACCTTCGCCGGACCCGACCAGCAGGGCATCATCGCGGTGGGCGCGCTCTATTCGCTTTTCATCGTGATGACCTCGACGCTGGTCACGCTGATCTTCCGCCGCGCCAACACGGCAGCCGAACAGAGGCTCCCCGACAGCCTGCTCTGAAAGCCGCCCTGCCCCCTTCTTCTTGTTAAAAATACGGGCTGCGTGACCGCCGGCCCCGGGCGCGCCCTAGTTGGACTTGTCCCGCGGCCGCACCGGCAAGGGCGCGATGGGCACGCCGTCCTCGATGAGCGCGCGCGCCTCTTCCGGCGTCGCCTCGCCATGGATCGTGGCCTCGTCCCGCTCGCCCAGATGCATCGCGCGCGCCTCCCGTGCGAACCGCCGGCCCACATAGGTCGAGTTCTTCTCCAGATGGGCGCGGATCGCGCGCAGCATCTGCTCGGCCGGGTGTGCAGGCCCGCTCAGGGGCCCGTGCGGGGCGGCGGGCGCGGGGCTGGCGCCCGGGGCGGGCGGCGCCGCCGCCTCGCCGCTCGCGACGCGGGGCGCCATGATCGCCTTCTCCACACCGGCCTCGCCGCAGACCGGGCAGCTCAACCGCCGCGCCTCCGCCAGCGCGTCGAAGGCCGCGGCGGATTGGAACCAGCTTTCGAACCGGTGGTCGGCGGCGCATTTCAAGGCGTAGCGGATCATGACCTTTTATCTCCTGCCGCAGGTAAATATGCGGTATGGCCGCCCGATCAAGTTCACGCGCCACGCAGGCGGCTGGGGTCGAAGGCTGTCAGGATCTGGCGCAACTCGGGTTCGGCGACGCGCCTTGCCGCCTTCTTGGGGCTGAGCCATTTGCGCTTGCGCTGGCCGGCCTCGGGGAAATCGTCGTCGATCCGCAGCACCTCGAGCGGAAAGAGCGCGACGATCACCGGCAGCGACATCTCCTCGTCGATCCACTTGGGGTAGGAGAAATGGCCGATGCAATCGGGATAGACGCGGCCGCGCACGCCGGCCTCCTCCCAGGCTTCCAGGGCCGCGGCGCCCGACGGTGTCTCGTCGTTGATCGGCCAGCCCTTGGGCACGATCCAGCGCCCGGTATCGCGCGAGGACACGAGCAGGATCTCGTGCGCCGCCTTCTTGGTCTTCGAGCGGCGGAAGCAGAGCGCGCCGAACTGGATCCGCGCCTCGCTTTTCGCGGCGGACCCGATGCGCAGCGGCGACTGTAGGGTGGTCTCCTTGGCCATGGCGACCGGGTATGCCACGCCAGCGCCGCCCGATCAATGGCGCGCGCGGCGCTTGACGGGGCCGGGTGCGCGCATAGCTCCCGCTCCATGGCAGAACCCCGAACGCGCGCGTGATGGAGCGCCCCCTTTTCCTCGGCTCCGAGGTCTATCGCGGGTCGAGCTACGGCCCACGCCACCCGTTGCGCGTTCCGCGGGTCTCGACGGTCATGGACCTGACGCGCGCGCTCGGCTGGCTGGATGCCGGATGTTACCGGACGAGCCCGCGCGCCAAACCTGCCGCGCTGACGATCTGGCACACGGCCGAGTATGTCGCGGCGCTCGAGGCGGCCGAGCGTGCGCAGTGGGTGAGCGACGAGACCCGCGACCGCCACGGGCTGGGCACCGTGTCGAACCCGGTCTACCCCGAGATGTTCCGCCGCCCCGCCACGGCGGCCGGCGCCTCGCTTCTGGCGGGCGAGCTTCTGGCGAGGGGCGGCACGATCTACCATCCCGGCGGCGGCACCCATCATGGGCTGCCGGACCGGGCGGCGGGGTTCTGCTATCTCAACGATCCGGTCCTCGCGATCCTGTCGCTGCGCCGCGCGGGCGTGCGCCGGATCGCCTATGTCGATATCGACGCGCACCATTCCGACGGGGTCGAGCACGGGCTGAAGGGCGATCCGGAGACGCTTCTGATCTCGGTGCACGAGGATCGCCGCTGGCCGTTCACCGGGGCGCTGGAGGAGGATGGCGGCGGCAACTGCCTGAACCTTCCGGTACCGCGCGGGGTCAACGACAGCGAGATGGCCGAGATCCGCGAGCGGCTGATCCTTCCCGCGGTGGCCGCGCATCGGCCCGACGCGATCGTGCTGCAATGCGGGGCCGACGCGGTGGAGGAAGACCCGCTGTCGCGGCTTGCCCTGTCCAACGGGGCGCATTGGGCGGTGCTGCGCGGGCTCATGGCGCTGGCCGCCCCGCGGCTCCTGGTTTTGGGCGGCGGCGGCTACAACCCGTGGTCCGTCGGCCGGCTCTGGACCGGGGTCTGGGCGACGCTCAACCGCATCGACATCCCCGACCGCCTGCCGCCCGAGGGCGAGGCGGTGCTGCGCGCGCTGACCTGGGAGCGGGCGCGGGCCGGACGCAGCCCGCCGGAACACTGGTTCACCACGCTGGGCGACGCGCCGCGCGAGGGGCCGGTGCGACCGGAGGTGCGGGAGCGGCTCGACATCCTGAGGCGGCGCCCGGCGGCGCGCGGGCGAATATCCGATCTCTTGACTCAGGATTGACAAATCCGAGCGATTCACTCAGGCTTCCGGTCAGCGACGAATGACCGGAGATCCAGCCCATGAGCTACCAGACCCCCTCGCCGTCCGCCGCCCAGTCGCGGCCCGTGCTCAGCCCCGATCAACCCGTCCACGACGCGCGGCACCTGACCGGCGACGAGGGCACGGCCTTCATCCTGCTCGACGGCAAGGCCTATACCCTGCGGATCACCAAGGCAGGCAAGCTGATCCTGACGAAGTGAGCCCGCGCAGGGCCCGGATCAGCGGAGCGACGTTTCCAGAAGCGAGAAACTCTCGCCGGTCCAGCCATAGACCCAGGTCTGGCACAGCCGGGCGCCGCAATAGGGGTTGATGCGATGGGCCCAAGCGCACTGGGCCATGCGCAGATGGACCGTGACGCGATCCCCGGCGATCTCGAACACGCCCTCGGGCAGCCATGGCGGTGTGCCGCCCGCACATTGCGGCGCGATGACGGAGGCCACGTAGCCGCGCAGAGCCAGAAGGGCGGGCTCGGGAATGTCGGACGCGGGGGGCGCAGCCGGCGGCGCGGCCTGCAGCCCCGCCGCCCAGAGACGGCCGCAGGCGCGTTCCAGCCGGTCGACGCTGGCCCGCGACCCGCTCAGCGTGAAGCGGCTGAGCGCGAAATCGAAGGCCCGGGTCAAGCGCAGGGCGGCCCCCGACTTGACCTCGCGCCGCAGGTTTTCCGACACGCTGTCGTAATAGCTCAGCCGCGACTGGTAGCGCACCAGCGCGCCGCTCTGTTCGATGCGCACGGTCTCGAGGTTGAAGGTCCAGCGGCCGATCTGGAACTCGACCACGTCCTCGTCGCCATTGGCCATCGCGGTGGGATAGACCAGCAGGTCCACGAGGACGGTCTGCCGGTCGACCTCGGCGGAGGTGCAGCGCAGGCCGAAGGAGGTGCCGTCGGGCGCGGTCACGTAGGCCCGCGCCGTGCCGGGCCGCTCGTCATAGGTCCATTGCGCGGCGGCGGGGCCGGCGAGGCCCGCGCAGAGGGCGAGCGTGAGGATCCAGGGTCTCCGCATCGGGCCTCTCTCCGCGTCAGGGGATATACCGTCAGATTTCCCCAAGGCTTCGGCCGGCGCAACAGGAAAGGCCACTGGTCCTAGAGCGGCGCGGCTGGCCTGCGCGCAGCGGGCCCCCGGTCCTGCTCCGCGGCGCATTGCGGAACTGCCCGGGCCGGTTAGCGGTTGTTCCCCCGACACCGACCCGAGACGAAGGAGGATAGCCATGACCGCTCTTCGCAACCCCGACACCGCAAGGCTGCGCGACGCCCTGTTCGACGCGCTCGACGACGAACGCGCCGGAATGCTGGGCGTGTCCGGCACCGGGGATCACATGCAGCCGATGACCCATTTCGCCGATCGCCCGACGGGCTGCCTGTGGTTCATCACCAGCCGCGAGACCGATCTCGCGCGACAACTGGAAACCGGCCCGCGCGAGGCGCATTTCACGCTGACGGCCTCGAACGGCAAGCTTTACGCCTGCATGTACGGCGCGCTTTCCCGCGTCGAGAACGCCCCAAAGCTGGAGGAATTGTGGAGCCCGATGGCGTCCATGTGGTTCGACGGCGGGAAGGACGACCCGGAGGTGCTTCTGCTGCAGATGCGCCTAGACGAGGCGGCCGTCTGGCTGAACGATGCCAGCGCCCTGCGCTTCGGCATGGAGATGCTGCGCGGGGCCACGTCCGACCATGACCCGAATCTGGGCGAACACGGGGTGGTGGACCTGCGGATGGCCGCCTGACACCGCATGTGCGGGACAGGGAACGAAAAAGCCCCGGGCGCTCGGCCCGGGGCTTTTTGCGTGTCGCATGGCGTTGGCCGCTCAGCCCACCTTGGGCAGCAGGCTGTCGATCGAGGCCTTGGCGTCGCCGTAGAACATCCGCGTGTTGTCCTTGTAGAACAGCGGGTTCTCGATGCCGGAATAGCCCGTGCCCTGCCCGCGCTTGGAGACGAAGACCTGCTTGGCCTTCCAGACCTCCAGCACCGGCATGCCGGCGATGGGGCTGTTGGGGTCGTCCTGGGCGGCGGGGTTCACGATGTCGTTCGAGCCGATCACGATGACCACGTCGGTGTCGGGGAAATCCTCGTTGATCTCCTCCATCTCCAGCACGATGTCGTAGGGCACCTTGGCCTCGGCCAGGAGAACGTTCATGTGCCCCGGCAGACGGCCCGCGACAGGGTGGATGGCGAAGCGCACCTCCTTGCCCGCGGCGCGGAGCTTGCGGGTCAGTTCCGCCACGCCCTGCTGCGCCTGGGCCACCGCCATGCCGTAGCCCGGCACGATGATGATGCTGTCGGCATCGTTCAGCG